>JANMWT010000410.1:0-1546 GCA_031394145.1 Alphaproteobacteria bacterium
CGCGAGGGCAAGCCGCTATTCTTCTGGGCCGGCAGCGAGGGAGCCCCCTCGGCCGGCTGCTGAAACGCCGGTCGCTTGGGCCGGTCCATTCTTCGGCCCAGTTCTCCCCAAACGGCGCCATCCTGTTGAACTGCAATAGAAATGTCCGGTCTTAACGCAATAGAAATGTCCTCTTTGGCCCTTGGGCAAGGAGGACACCGCTATGAGCGTGCATTCGAGAGACCGGATCGAGATGACCCAGCAAGAGCGTGATCGACTCAAGGTGTTGCATGGCGTCGAGCAAGGCCAGTACAGCCAGGCCAAGGCGGCGCAGTTGCTCAACCTCACGGTTCGACAAGTGCGACGGCTGCAACAGCGCTTGCGCGAGCACGGCGATGCAGGCCTGGTGCATGGCTTGCGCGGGCAGCCGTCGAATCACCAGCTCGAGCGCAAGCTGCGCCAGCGTGTGCTGCGCGAGTACCGCAAGCACTACGCTGGCTTCGGACCCACGCTGGCGTGCGAGAAGTTGGCCGAGCAAGACCTGCACGTCTCAGCCGACACGCTGCGGCGTTGGCTGCTCGACGAGGGCTTGTGGCAGCGCCAACGCCGACGCGACGTCCATCGCCAACGTCGGCCACGTCGAGCGTGCTTCGGCGAACTCGTGCAGATGGACACCTCGCTGCACGAGTGGACCGAAGGCCGCGGCGCGGCGATGGTGCTCATCACGATGATCGATGATGCAACCTCGCGCCTGCTGGCGCGCTTCTACCCGGGCGACACGGTGGAAGCCCATTTCGATCTGCTGGGACGCTGGATGCAGAAGCACGGTCGGCCCTTGGCGCTGTACACGGATCGGCATGGGATCTTCGAGGCGCACAAGAAGGGCCAGCCCGATTACGCAGGCGAAACGCAGTTCAGCCGAGCCTTGAGGGAGCTCAGCATCGGGTTGATCAAGGCGCGCAGTCCACAAGCGAAGGGGCGTGTCGAGCGGTCGTTCGGAACGGCTCAAGATCGCTGGGTGAAAGAGATGCGATTGGCGAAAGTGAAGACCATCGTCGCCGCGAACGGGTTGTTGGAGCGACTCTTGCCGGATCACAATCGACGTTTCGGAGTGGCGCCGGCCCAGACGGCGGACGCTCATCGGGCGGTGGGCAAGGCGCATCATCTGACGGCGATCCTCAGCGTGCAGGAGCAGCGTGTGGTGTCCAACGACTACACCATCCGCTTCGCGAATCGGCTGTATCAGTTGGACCGACCGATCTATTCGGGTGAGCGCGGCGGCAAAGTGATGATCGAATTGCGTCTGGATGGCACGATGGCGATTCGCTTCGGCAGTCGATATTTGCAGTACCACGAGATCGCCGCGCGGGATGCTGCCGCTCAGAGTTTAGCGCATTTGCGGCCTACGCCAGAGGGGGAAGCGGATAAGGACGACGCTTCAACAACGGAAGCGTCGTCCCCTGGCGCAAAGCCGACCAGCGGGCGCTCGGGTCGCACTCCTGCGGAGCCCTATCCTCCCGCTGGCGAGAAAGAGCCTACCAAAAAAGGCCCGTATCGGCCAAGTGCG
>JANMWT010000425.1:0-1522 GCA_031394145.1 Alphaproteobacteria bacterium
GATTGCGGCCTCCGGGCAGTTGCGCTTGCCGATCGCCATCACCCTGGTCATGGGGCAATTGGCCGCCCTAGCGATACCCGCCTACCAGGACAGCGTGAACGCCTGCAAAGGCGAGGGGTTGGATCGGCCAGGTCGACGAGAGTTTTGTCGAGCGGTGGCTGCCTCTTTTCGCAATGGCGATACCTTCATGACCGAAATGATCGGTGTGGCGATGGCCAAGCGCGTCTGGCCCGCCGACTCGGCCGAGTACCGCGATGCGCTGGAGGCCAGGCGCCGGTATGACTATCGCACGCAGGCCTGGGGTACGGCGGGTGTCATGGCGATGTTGAGCCCCCGCAAGACGGAAGAATATGTGCAGGTACTCGCTGACCACCGCCGGGAACAAGAGGTGCTGAAAGCGCAGCTCATCTTGCACCACATTGATCCGACGCCGCCAGCGGACTGGCCGGCGAAGGCGCAGCCCTAATGGCCAGCTACCACATCGACATCAAACCCGTGACCCGTGCTAAGGGCCGTTCGGCCACGGCCGCCGCGGCGTACCGGGCCGCAGAGAAGATCCATGATTACACGAGCGGGGAGACCTTCGATTACACGAGAAAGCGCGGCGTCGAGCACACCGAGATCGTGCTGCCGACCGAGGCCGCGAAACGGGATATCAACTGGGCACGGGACCGCCAGCAGCTCTGGAATGCCGCCGAGGCGGCCGAGAATCGCAAAGACGCCCGCGTCGCGCGCGAATACGAGATCGCCCTTCCGCATGAATTAACCAAGACTCAGCGCATCGAGTTGGTGCGCGCATTTGCGAAGGACATCGTGAATCGTTACGGCGTCGCCGTGGACTTCGCCCTGCATAAGCCTCATCGGCATGGGGACGAGCGCAACTACCACGCCCACGTCATGGCCACGACCCGACGGATCGAGGCGCATGGCCTGGGTGCCAAAGCCAGCATCGAATGGAGCGATAAGCACCGCGCGAAGGAGGGGATGGGGCCAACCAAGGCGGAGTTTAAGGACATCCGCAGGCGCCTCGAGGTGCTGACCAACGAGAAACTGAAGGAGGCGGGGCTGGAGATCCGGGTGGATTGCCGGAGCCTGAAGGACCAGGGGATCGATCGCGAACCCACTCATCATCGGGGCCCGGCGATCAGCGGCATCCTGGAGCGCGGTGAACACTCGCTCGTCGCCGAGCGCTGGGGCCAGGAGGCGAACGAGCGGTTGCGCCTCGCGAAGGAAATGGGGGATCTGACCCGCGAGAACACCAAGGTCAAGGAGACCATCATCGATCTATCGCATGACCTGGCGGCGACGCTGCGCGAGCGCGAGCAGTTTAAGACCAAGACGTTGACGTTGGAGGAAATGCAGGCGAAGTCGCGGGAGAATTGGCTCGCATACCGCCAGAACTTGAAAGACAGTCCGGACAAGGCCCTGGAGAGGGGGAAAGACCACGGACTCGATGCCGGCGACGAAGACAAGCCCGGCAAGGGGAAGGGGCACAGCCGCGATGGGTCGGATGATGATTTCA
>JANMWT010000426.1:0-3214 GCA_031394145.1 Alphaproteobacteria bacterium
TTGAGCCACTCGGTCACCAGCGACGACGATGCAATCGCCGAGCCGCAGCCGTAGGTCTTGAATTTGGCATCCTCGATGACGCCGTCCTTGCCAACCTTGATCTGCAGTTTCATCACATCGCCGCAAGCCGGCGCGCCGACCATGCCGGTGGCCACGCTGGGGTCGTCCTTGGCAAAGCTGCCGACGTTGCGCGGGTTTTCATAGTGGTCCAGAACTTTGTCGCTGTATGCCATGCTTTGCTCCGTTTCAAGTGTTTGATTTGCGCGCGTGCCCGCATGACCTCAATGCGAGGCCCATTGCAGCGTGCTCAGGTCGATGCCGTCCTGATACATGTCCCAGAGCGGCGACAGCTCGCGCAGCTTGCCGACCTTTTCCCTGATCAACTGAATCGCAAAGTCGACTTCCTCCTCGGTCGTGAAGCGTCCCAGGCTAAAGCGGATCGAGCTGTGCGCCATTTCGTCGGACAGGCCCAGCGCGCGCAAGACATAAGAGGGCTCCAGGCTGGCCGAGGTGCAGGCCGAGCCGCTGGATACGGCGATATCCTTGATCGCCATCAGCAGCGATTCGCCCTCGACAAAGTTGAAGCTGAGGTTGATGTTGTGCGGGACGCGCCGCTCCAGAGAGCCATTGACGAACACTTGCTCGACATCCGAAAAGCCGTGGCGCAGGCGCTCGCGCAAGCTGAGGATGCGCGCATTTTCCGTTCCCATGCTGGTGCGGGCGATTTCGAACGCCGCGCCCATGCCGACGATCTGGTGGGTCGCCAGCGTGCCCGAGCGCAGGCCGCGTTCATGGCCGCCGCCATGCATTTGCGCCTCCAGCCGCATGCGCGGCTTGCGCCGCACATACAGCGCGCCTATGCCTTTTGGGCCGTAAGTCTTGTGGGCCGAGAACGACATCATGTCGACCGCCAGCCGTTCCAGGTCGATCACGACCTTGCCGGTGGCCTGCGCCGCGTCGACGTGGAATAGGACTTTGTGTGCACGGCAAATTTCTCCGAGCGCCGCAATGTCCTGGATCACGCCGATCTCGTTGTTGACGTACATGACTGACGCCAGAATCGTGTCGGGCTGCAGCGCCGCCGCAAAGCGCACCGGATCGAGCAGACCATCGGCGTCGACATCCAGATAGGTGACGCGAAAGCCCTCGCGTTCGAGTTCTCGCATGGAGTCGAGGACAGCCTTGTGCTCGGTTTTTACCGTGACCAGGTGCCCGCCTTTGGTGTGATGGAAATGGGCCGCGCCCTTTAGCGCCAAGTTGTTCGATTCGGTCGCGCCGGACGTCCAGATGATTTCCTTGGGACTGGCGTTGACCAGCGCGGCAACCTGTTCGCGGGCGGTTTCGACGGCTTGGTCAGCAGTCCAGCCGAAAGCATGGGAACGGCTGGCCGGATTGCCGAAGTGCTCGGTCAGGTAGGGAATCATCTTTGCGGCGACCCTGGGATCGACCGGAGTCGTCGCGGAATAATCCATGTAGATCGGTAGCGTTAGCATTCGGCTCTCCTGCAGACGGGTGGCAAGGAAGGCTGGTCGGTCAGTGGCAAGCCTTGTTAACGCGTTTGCAAGGAGCGTGCCAGTCGCTTGGCGCCCCGTAAGCCATTGCTTTTTATCAGGAATGCCGTTTTTTACGACATCTTCAAGTGCACAGAATTGTTGGGTTTGTCGGTTTCGCTACGCATTGACGCTGGTCGCAAGAGTTTGTTTCGAACTGCTCGCTTGACAGCGGCAAGCGGTATTGAAACCCAGCCATCTGGCGGTTGAGCTGACCGTAACGAAGTGACACCCGCGTAGCGACCGCCTCTGGTTGCATCTTTTTGACGAGCGATGTGTTGTGCCTAGTCTTCGCTCGGCGCAATTTGCCAGCCACCGCCAACCGGGTAGGCGGCGATCGAGATTGCTATTGTTTCAATAGCTAGTCATACAGTAACCATAAGGGCTACAAGCACTTTTTACATAATTTCAGGCGTCAAACGCACTCGGCGTCGATCACGGAGACCCAATATCTGCTGCCACATTGGCCAGGCTGCCAGCCGATAGATGACATGCTTGCGTTTGTCGGGTTCTGGGTTCTGGGTTATGGGTTATGGACTTGCGTGTCCGCGTCACGCCTCGCCGGACCCGCCGGACGGGCGAACTGGCAAAGTAAAGAAGAACGTGGTTCCGGCACCCGGTTGACTCGTGGCCCAGATTCGACCGCCATGGCGTTCGACAATGCGCTTGGCGATGGCCAGCCCCACCCCCGTGCCGGGAAATTCAGCCGCGTCATGGAAGCGTTGAAACGGCTCGAATAGCTTTTGTGCTCTCGCCATATCCAGGCCCACGCCGTTGTCGCGGACAAAAAAGGTATGAAAGTTTTCGTCTAAAGTTGCACCGACTTCAAGCACCGGCAGTCCCCGGCGATCCGAATACTTGAGCGCATTGCCGAGCAGATTGATCAGCAGCTGACGCAACATGGCCTCGTCGCCCCAGACTAGCGGCAGCGTTTCGCAGACAAACCTCGCCTGTTTCTGCCCTGGCCGGCGGCTGAGTTCAGCAAAGCTTTCCTGCGCCAGATGCTTTAGGTCCACTACTGCATGGTTGGTCGTCTGCTCGCGATTTGATTTCAGAAAGCCCAGATAGTCTTCCACCATCCGGCGCATTTCCAACGCACTCGTGCGAACCTGATCGAGAAACAGTTGCCCGGTGACAGGAAGCCGCTCGCGATGTTTCTCGGCCAGCAGCTCGGTGAAGCCGGCAATGGTGACCAGCGGCCTGCGCAGATCGTGGCTCACGGCAACTGCGAAGGCTTCGAGTTCGGCGCTCAGCGCTTCCCTCTTTTCCTTGTCGGCCAGCAGATCCGCCACCTGGTGCGTCAAGGCCTGAGCGCGGCTTTGCGCGGCGACACGGTCCGAGGCATCCACCATTATCACGACGGCACCCAGGATATTGCCGGCTTCATCGGTAATGGGCGAAGCGCTGTCATCGACGCTGCGTTCATCGCCCTTGCGCGTGATCAGCACGGTGCCGGGATCCAGACGGATCACCAAGCCATTGCGCATCGCGCCCATGGCCGGATCTTCCAGCGTTTGGCCCGTGCTCTTATTCACCAGTTGCAACACTTCGCTGCAGGGCTTTCCGGCGGCTTCCTTCTGCGTCCAGCCCGTCAGCTGCTCTGCAGCGGGATTGAGTAACAGAATTTCGCCGCGGGGATTGGTGGCAATGACGGCATCGCCGAT
>JANMWT010000440.1:0-1814 GCA_031394145.1 Alphaproteobacteria bacterium
TCACGTCTTGTCTTCCTTCTTGATTTTCAGGCCGGAGGCAATCTTGCGATCGGCGGACGGCGCCAGATAATTCTTTTTGCTTACGACTGGCTTGCCGCTCTTTGCCTCCAGCGCCTTGCGCGCATCGCCGGCGATGGTGCCGCCTTCCCTGGCTGCCTTGCGATTATCGGGAAAGCCTTTGGCATCTTTGCGCCGGGCAATTTCCGTGGTACCCGCTTCGCCCAGCATGGTGAAGATCAACTCCAGATCGGTCATGTGGTCGCGCAGATTATTGCCGGTCTTGACCTTGTCCAAACCTTTGAGGCGGCTATGCGCGCCGGGTGTCACGCCGAAGGTGGCACGGGCGATTTCGGCGGTGAGAATGGCGTACTCCCTGCCCTCCTCCACACCGCGCGTCTTCCACTCATCGGTCAATTCGCCGCGAATGGCAATCGAACGCAGCCGCTTCTCGATCCATGCCTGCGGGTAACCCTTGGCCTGATACAGCTCGCGGGCGCGGGCGCTGGCCAGTTCCGGGTTTTCGATTTCCTTCACGCGCTCGTAACCCACCTGCGCCAGCCAGCGCTTGAAAGGCTCGGCGCGAGGCGAGGGGATGGACTGGATGATGCGGAACAGCCCCTCGGTATTGGCGCAGTTAGTGGCGCGCGTTTTGCCATCAGGCGCCAACAGAGGAAGGGGGGTACAAGTTGTACCCCAGTTGGCATCGAGCATCGGATCACGAGCCCGCATTTTTTTAATGTATTGCCTCACGTCAGCCGAATCGGTCAACACCGCTATCACATCGCTCAGGGAAAACCACCATTCTTCGTTATGCCAGACGCGACGGATTGTGGTTTCCTGAAAGACGGCGACGTGATTCGCTGGTTCGGTGGTTGGAGTTAACTTGCCCATGGTCTGTACTTCCTAGTTGAATTGCTCATCCCAGCCATTCTGCTTCGCGCGGTTCGGCGCAGAGGCGATCAAGCAGGGCGATGAGTTCCTGAGTGTTCATGTCGACGAAAGACTAGACCCGGTTGGCGCTACGGCCTTCTTGTTCATGCATCATCCACATTGCATACGTTGGCTGCCAACGCAGCTCCCGATTCGGCGCTTTGCGCCTGGGTCCGCACAGTCTTCTTTCTGCTTACCGGAATCAACGCCCCACCTTCGTAAGGTACCTTCCCCGCCGGCACAACGCTTGCCGCCGCCTTTACGTGGCTCTCCTGGTCGTCGAAGAACATGTGGGCGCCGAAGGCATTGAGCACTTTGTCCTTTGGCAAACCGCCGAGGAAGAATGCTTCATTGATACTAACGTCCCACTCCCGCAGCGTATGGATCACCCGCGCGTGCGCCGGACTGCTGCGGGCAGTAACGATGGCAAGGCGTACCGGACATGACTCCTGCGTGAACTGCTTCTGTAGCGCGGACAGAGTGATGAGAAGTTTGGCGAAGGGGCCTTTGCCCATCGCTTTTCTTTTCAGACGGCGTTCGCGTTTGGAAAACTTGTCCAGCCCATGCTGTTTGAAATAGCGCTCGGAGTCAGGAGAAAACAGCACCGCGTCACCGTCGAAGGCAATCCGAATCTGGTTGCTGGGCGCTGAGTATCCGGGCGGCAATTCGTAGAGCTGGGCCGCCGCCACCCCGGCGTCGATTGCAGCTTGGACATCTCCCGCCGATTTCGACAGAAACAAATCCACCTCGAACGCATGCAGGTATTCGGACACTGACTCGCGACCGCCGGCAAACGCCGCTCGGGAAATGTCGAGGCCGTGGGACTCGATGGCGTTGAATGCCCGCAGGCCTGTGTCCGGCGTGTTACGCGAAATCACCACCAC
>JANMWT010000465.1:0-7070 GCA_031394145.1 Alphaproteobacteria bacterium
GCTGAAAAGTCGGGCGCGCTGCGCCCCGGCGGCCTCATCGTCGAAGGCACCGCGGGAAACACCGGCATCGGCCTCGCCGTGGTCGGCAATGCGCTCGGCTATCGGACGGTGATCGTGATGCCGCGCACCCAGAGTCAGGAAAAGAAGGATGCCATTCGCAGCCTCGGCGCCAGGCTGGTCGAGGTTGACGCGGTGCCCTACGCCAACCCCAACCACTATGTGAAATATTCGCAACGGCTGGCCGATGAGTTGGCCAAGACCGAGCCGCATGGCGCAATCTGGGCCAACCAGTTCGACAACGTCGCCAACCGCCGCGCTCATTACGACACCACTGGCCCCGAGATCTGGGAGCAGACGGGCGGAAAGCTCGACGGCTTCATCTGTTCGGTGGGTTCGGGCGGAACCTTGGGCGGCGTCTCGATGGCGCTGAAGGAACGCAACAAACGCATCCGCATCGGCATTGCCGATCCCGGCGGCGCCTCGCTCTACAATTATTACAAGACCGGCGAACTGAAAGCCGAAGGCACATCGATCACCGAGGGCATCGGCCAGTCGAGGATAACCGCCAATCTCGAAGGCGTGGAAGTTGATGACGCCTTCCGAATTGCGGACGAGGAAGCCCTGCGCGTGCTCTTCGACCTGACCAAAGAAGAAGGCATGTGCCTCGGCGGCTCCAGCGGCATCAACATCGCTGGCGCCATCGCGTTGGGCCGGGAACTCGGCAAGGGATCGACGGTCGTGACGGTGCTTTGCGATTATGGCAACCGCTACCTGTCAAAACTCTACAACGGCGCTTTCCTGAAGGAAAAAGGCCTGCCGCTGCCGCCATGGTTTGAAACCTAGGATCGATCGGCCGCCTGCGCGCAGGGTTGGCTCGGGGGCGAGGCCATGAAATCGACAGCAGCCTGCGCAGGGCTTGCAATCCTTGCCGCGGCGCTGGCGACATCGCCGATGGCTTACGCGCAAGGCGCGTTGCAAGCCAAGGCGACTGCCGACTGGCGACTGGCGCTGCCTGATCGATCGCAGCTCAGTCGTCAGCAGCGTTCGCACTCCGGTGCGCTACGGCTCGGGCTTGGTCTTCGATACGCGAGCCGGCCTGATCGTCACCGCCGCCCATCTGATCGGCGACCCGTCGTCGATCACCGCGCCGGATCATGGCCTCACCGCGCACACCGCCGATCAGGTTGCCTTCGACGCGCGCATCGACGTCGCTTTGTTGCGGGTGAAGACGCGAACATTGCCGGCGCTGGCCTGGGCGAGCCTTCCGTTCCGCATCGGCGACGAGGTCCATGTCGCAGGCCGAAGCCCCAAGCTTGATACCGATGTGTCCGATCGGGGCTGGCTCGCCGCGATCATCTTCGGTGGGAGGAACCTGTTACAGCTGGAGATCGGTTTTCAGATCGGAGAAAGCGGTGCGGCTATCCTCAACCGCGCCGGAGACGTGATCGGCATGGCGAGGGTCATCGTCGTGAAGGATCGTGAAATATTGCGGCCGGGTCTTGCCGCGCCGGCATCGGGCGTGCGGCCGATCATCGATGCGATGATTGCCGAGCGTCGCGGCAGGCCAAATTAGACCGGCCAAAGCCAGAGGCGCTGGTTCAACCGAGCAGCCGGACGCCAAGGTAGATCACGCAAGCCCAAAACACCCCGCAGAACCCGATTACGAACAGAGAGACTTTCCATGCCGGCCATTTTCCAATGTCCGGTTCCTGGCCATAGGTCGGCGTTTGCTGGACAAGCGGCCGCTGGCTGCGCGAGGACGGCTTGTCCCTGACATCAACCTGTCCACGTGGCAGGGGCGGGCGCGGCTCGGGCACAAAGTCTCCAAACGAATCTGCCGTTAAGGAACTCATGTGGGCTCACTCTCACGCCAGTCTAAGGACCCACCATCAAGTCGGTCTCTTAAAATACTGCAAACTTCACAGGTGGTTGTGCTGCACTGCACTCGAACGACTGCGCCTGATATTCAGGCAGGCCCATTCGGACCAAATTAATACCATGCTCGTTTAGAACGTCATGGATCAACCGTGGTTCCATGCTTTGCGAAGACTGACCGCGAGCCGGGACAGCATCTTGAGCTCGACTTGCGAGGTCGATCGATTATTTCGCATTTCAGGATGAGATCTTGGTCGGCGCAAACGCGTCGCTTGATGCGACGATCCAGCGCGACTAATAGGCGCCGCCGCAGCCAAAGACGACCGGGATCGCCTTGACCAGGATTTTGGCGTCGTTCCAGAGCGACCAGGAGCGGACGTAATCGACGTCCATCGCCACGCGCTCGTCATAGGTGAGCGCATTGCGGCCGCTGACCTGCCATTGACCGAGAACGCCAGGACGAACCGCCGAGTAGTAGTGGAAGTTCGACCCGTAGCGGAAAATCTCGCCCGAGGTGATTGGGCGCGGTCCGATGACCGACATCTCGCCACGAAGGATGTTGAAGAGCTGGGGCAGCTCATCGAGGCTGCTCTTGCGCAGGAATTTGCCCATGTAAGTCACCCGCGGATCGACCCGCAGCTTCTGGTATTTGTCCCATTCGGCGCGGGCCTCGGGATCCGTCTCCAGGAGGTGTTTTAGACGCGCATCGGCGTCGAGACGCATCGTCCGGAATTTGTAGCACTTGAAGGTTTCGCCATTCCGGCCGCAGCGGACCTGAACGAAAATTGCAGCGCCGGGATCCCCCAGCTTCACCAGGATGGCCAGCGCCAGCATCAGCGGTGACATGAAGATCATGACGGGAACGGCCAGGACCAGATCCATCAGGCGCTTGAGTGCGCTCTTGTGAACCTGAAAGTCCAGGTCGTTAACGCTTCCACGTGAAGCGATACGGCCAGCCTCAACGCCGCTGCCATTCTTCATAACACTCGTAACCCCAGCTCGACCCCATGGATCGCCCAACACCACGCAATTCCCGGACCACGAGAGGGTCGGGCCGGGCTTTTCTCCTCCCGTCGGCGTTCCCCGGAATGACACGCATCTTTGGCGCGTTCGGATTCCAGTCCCCGGAGATCATAATTCCCTTGCGGAATGCGCCCAGAAGCGCCGACGCCCCTCCAGAAGCGTCTTAACAATCTTGTAACCATCAACACTCCGATATTCGGCGGCAAACAACGACGTTCTCCTGCAGCGCGAAAAATGTTGCAGTTGCTCGGCGGCCGCCGCTGCATCCACCACTTTTTGAGGCGCTGATGAGCATTCCGGGGGCAGAAAGTCTGGCGGTTCGCTGGTCGGCTCGCTCTCTGCAGGATCATCCATCGAGCGAATCACCTGATTCAGCTTATCTCGACCCGCCAAAACCGCGACGGTGAAAGCTGCCTTGCTTCGCTTGGGGTGCTGCGGCTAGCTGCGGCTCCAAGCCGAGGCCTGTGAGGAGGACCCGTCCGAAATGGCAGCGCGCTTTGCCCCCGAAACACCGCTGGTGACGGCCGATTGGTTGAAGAGCCATCTTGGGGCGCCGGATGTAAGAGTGCTGGATGCAACTTACTTCATGCCAGGGTCGGAACGAACCGGCCGGCAGATTTATGACGCGCATCATGTCCCTGGAGCGCAGTTCTTCGACATCGACGACATCGCCGACAGCGACACGCCCCTCCCCCACATGCTGCCGCCGCCCGAAAAGTTCGCCTCGCGCGCCCGTCGCCTGGGATTGGGCGATGGCCATCGCATCATCTGTTACGATCAGAATGGATATCTCGCCGCCTGCCGGGTCTGGTGGATGTTCCGGTTCATGGGCCATGGCGATGTCGCCGTGCTGGACGGGGGCTTCAAGGCCTGGCGAACGGCCGGAGGCGCGATTGAGGACCTGCCACCCAGCCACCCAGCCGATCGCCACTTCACCGTACGGATTCGTGGCGACCTGCTGCGTGACCTTGAACAGATGAAGCAGGCCTCAGCCAAGGGCGGTGCGCAGATCGTCGACGCCCGCGCCGCAGCCCGGTTCAAAGGCGAAGTCGATGAGCCGCGCCCCGGCCTGGCGCGCGGACACATGCCTGGCGCAATCAACCTGCCCTACGGCCAGATCATCGCCGCCGATGGACGGTTCAAACCGCCGCCCGAGCTGAAAGCGCTGTTCACCGGCGCCGGCGTTGATCTCGCAAAACCGATCATCAACTCGTGCGGCTCCGGCGTCACCGCCGCCATCCTGGCATTCGCCGAAGCGCTTGCGGGCCACGATGATGCTGCTGTCTATGACGGTTCGTGGAGCGAATGGGGAGCGCCGACAGCGGCAGCGCCGATCGCGACGGGATAAAGTCATGGCCGACGCTCCAAAAAAGCCAGAGGCCCCGCCGGCCTTTCATCCCGATACCCGGCTGGTTCAGGCGGGCCGTGACCGGCGACTGACCGGCGGCGGGGTCAACCCGGTGGTGCAGCGCGCCTCGACGGTTCTGGTCGAACACGCCGACCAGCTCTATGCGCCAGGCGTCTGGACCTATGGCATTCACGGCACTGCGACGCATGCGGCGCTGATCGACGCGCTGTCGCAGATCGAGGACGCCGCCCATTGCGCTCTGGTTCCCTCCGGCTTGCTAGCCTGCACCGTGCCGCTGTTCGCGCTGGCCGGCGCCGGGGACCACATCCTGATGACCGACAACGCTTACGGTCCGACGCGCCGCTTCTGCGACCGCAGCCTCAAGCGCTGGGGGAGCGAGGTCGAGTATTTCGATCCGACCATCGGCGCCGGCATCGCCTCGCTGCTGAGGCCGAACACCCGGATCATCTTCATGGAAAGCCCGGGCTCGCTTACCTTCGAAATCTGCGACACCCGCGCCATCGTCGCCGCGGCGCAGGCGGTGGGCGTGACGACGGTGATGGACAACACCTGGAGCGCAGGGGTCTATTTCAAGCCGCTCGATCTCGGCGTCGAAATCTCGGTCCAGGCCACCACCAAATATGTCAGCGGCGGCGCCGATGTGCTCAACGGGGCGATCCTCACCCGCGATCCCAAGATCGCGGCGCGGATCACTTCGACGATCGCTGATCTTGGCCTCAATGTTTCACCTGACGACGCCTACCTCGTGCTGCGCGGTCTGCGGACGCTGGCGACCCGGCTCGAGCGTCATCAGGCGTCGGCGCTGGACATCGCGCGCTGGTTGAAAGGGCGTCCGGAAGTTCAGCGGGTGCTCCACCCCGCCCTGCCGGATGATCCCGGCCATGCCTTATGGGCGCGCGACTTCAGCGGTTCGAGCGGCCTGTTCGGAATGGTCCTGCAGCCGACCTCGCAAGAGAGCGTGCATGCTTTTCTCGATGCGCTGAAACTTTTTGGCCTGGGCTTTTCGTGGGGCGGCTTCGAGAGCCTGGCGATCCACGCTGACCCGGACGTGCGGCGCAGCGTCCGCAAGCCGGAGTTTGCCGGGCCGCTGATCCGCATCAGCATTGGCCTAGAGGATGTTGCTGACCTAAAGGCCGATCTCAAGACTGGCTTGGCCGCGCTCCGCGTCGCGGGCTAGTCGTTGCGGTAATATTTCGAGTAGGTTTTATAGCTCGACGCGGAATAGGCGTACTGTGAGCGCTTGCGCAGATCGACGAAGGTCAGCACGACGCCTGCCACGTTGGCGTTGAAGTCGCGCAAGATCTTCATCGTCTCACGCAGCGTGCCGCGATTGGTCTTCCGCCAGCGGGCGCAGACCACAACCTGATCAACCTTGCGGGTCACCACGCGGGTTTCAGCGAGCAGCAGGATCGGACCGGTGTCGATGATGATCAGGTCATATGTCTGCTGGAGCATATTGAGGAGCGCATCGAAGGCGCGGCTGCCGAACACGTCGCGTGGCGTGTGCTTGCGGTCGGTGAGCGGCAGAATGTGGAGGCCGGTTTTTTCGTCGATGGCGATTGCGTCAGCAAGACGGGTCTCGCCGAAGAGGTACTCCAGCAGGCCAGATTCTGCTTTCACACCGGAGATTTCGGTAAGTTGGCGACGACGGACGTCGCCATCGATGACAATCGTCTTGGTCCCCGACATTGCCGCCATGCGACCAAGACAATAGGTCATGCTCGTCTTGCCTTCATCGGGCAGCGAGGAGACGACGGCGACGGTCTTTGCCGCCTTGTCGATATCGGCGAACATGATCGAGGCGCGCAGGTTTCGGAACGCTTCGGCAAAACCCGAGTGTGGCTTTTCGATTAGATACTCGGCCGGCTTGACGCGCGCCTTGGTGAAATTGCCGGCTGCAGGCAGAAGCGGGATCTGGCCTAGGAACGGCGCGCCGGCCACTTGCTCGACTTCCTCCGCCGACGACAGGTGGTTGTCCATCAACTCGACGATCAGCCCGACGAACGCCGCGAGTGCGAGGCCGAGGGCTATCCCGAGGGCAAGATTGAGAGACGTCTTGGGGTAACTTGGATACCTTGGAACCGGCGCTTCCGAGTTGATCAGCGCGTCGGCCTCGGTGATCCCTTCAAGCTCGTTGGTCTGCTTGAAGCGGTCGAGGAATTCCTTGTAGAGCTGGCTGCTGGCGTCGGCGTCGCGCTGGAGATCGTTGAGCTCGACGCTGCCGCGGTTGCTGCTGGCCAGCTCGGACTTGGCGCCGTTGAGGTGACTTTGCAGCGCCTCGACCTTGGCCCTGGAGACAACGACATTCTGCTCGAGCGAGGCCACGAGACGGCGCAGCTCGGCGTCGATCCGGCGCTTGATGTCCTCTTCCTGAGCGATCGCCGCGACCACGTCCGGGTGGGTGTCGAAATAGCGGGCCTGAAGGTCGGCCTTCTTCCGGGCGATATCGGACTGCTGGCCGCGTAGCGCCATGATGGCGCCCGATGCGAGCGCTTCGGGGATGGCGTCGACGCCTTTGCCGAGACGCAGCTGGGTGTTGAGGTTGTCGAGCTTGGCGCGTTCAGCGCCATATTCGCCCTGCGCCACACTGAGCTGGGAGTTGAGGTCGCGGATGCCCTGCTCAAGCAGCGTGGTGCCGCCCGCTGCGAGCGCGCCGAGTTGAGCGCGGCGAGCCTCGAGCCGGCTCTCAGCGTCGCTGACTTGCTGACGCATCGCTGTGACGCGGCCGTCCAGCCAATCCTTGGCGCGGCGCGTGGCGTCAAACTTGGTGTCGAGCTGATTGGTCAGGTAGACGTTCGCAATG
>JANMWT010000471.1:0-1859 GCA_031394145.1 Alphaproteobacteria bacterium
CGTTAGTTCCGACGAGGCGGGTTCGCGTTGATTGGCTCAGTAGTGCACGGGCGCGCCGGCGATGTAGTTGCCGGGGTTGACCGGGTCGACATTGACCAGGTTCATGGTCTGGCGGTCGGGCGGCAACGGTGTGCAGGGTCCAGCCGCAACCGGATCAGCACATAAGGCTGGCCATGTCGGCATGGAGGCACGCTTGTCCTCCCACGATCAGACGGTGGAGGCACAGCCAACAGGACAACTGGGCAACGAGGGCCGCACTTCCACCACGACACTTCTTCGCATCGTTTGAACACACGACCGGCACCCGACGGTTCTAGTGATCCTTCGACGAAGTTCGCTGGTTAACCTGCCCGGCATCGCTCGTGGCCCACGAGCCGATCTCATCGAGCAGGAAAGCCAATGAACATCAGCCCGACCACCGCCGACCTTCGCGCATTGAGCCGCCTGCTCGACCAAGGGCTGGAGCTGAAGGTCGACTCACTGGAGGCGTGGCTTGAAAGCTTGGCCGACCAAGACCGCCACCACGCTCCGCGGCTGCGCGAACTGCTGGCCGATCACCTGCGCGGCTCACCCTCTGCGTTCATGGCAGCCTGCCCGAAGCTCGACCATTTTCCTGATGAAGCAGTGGTGAGTCCCGGTGACTGGGCCGGGCCGTACCGACTTATTCGCGAAGTCGGCCGCGGTGGCATGAGCGTCGTCTGGCTTGCAGAGCGGGTTGACGATGGCGCTCGGGTAGCGATCAAACGGCCGCGGACCATTCCGGTGGCCGACTCCTTGGAGTGCATAGAGAGCGAACGCACCGTCAGTGCGCTGATGCAGCACCCGCAAGTCGCCACGCTGATCGATGCGGGCATCGATACGAAGCAGCGCCCCTATCTGGTGTTGGACTACATCGACGGGCAAGCGCTGGACCTCTGGTGCAAGCAGAGGCAACTCGATGTCAAAGGGCGACTTCGCCTGTTCCTGCAGGTTGCTCGCGCCGTGGCCTATGTTCATGGCCAAGGTGTCGTGCACCGCGACATGAAACCTTCGAACGTGCTGGTGACGAATGACGGGCGGGCCCACGTAATCGACTTTGGCATTGCGACGATGGCAGGCAGTTGCGCCGACACACAACCGGCCGCGAAGCTGCTGCGGAGCTTGACGCCGGGTTACGCATCGCCGGAGCAACGGAGGGGAGAGGCTACGACTTTCGCTTCGGACGTGTATTCGCTGGGAGCGATGCTGTTTGAGTTGCTGACGGGTGGGCTGCCCCATGAGAAGTTGCAAGAGTCGAAGCACCCGAAGGGACGTCTCGGTGCGATCCTCCGCACTGCGCTTTCAGACGCACCTGAACGGCGGTACACCACGGCGGGAGCGCTGGCAGTCCAGATCGAGGAGTGGCTGGGCGGTTCGGATGCGGCAGGCTACGGGCACGGCTGCTGCGGGCCAAAGAAAGAACCGAGCAGGCCCGCGTGGCGTTCGACAGCAGCGTCGACCCCTCCCGACCCAAATCCGCCCAGGTGGCCGCGCTGGTGGCACGTGCCGAGTTCCATCTTGCCCAGCGTCAGTTCGAGCCGGCGGGCCAGGACCACATCCGGGGCATCACCGTCCAGAAGGCCGAGTCGGTCGGGTTACCAACAGCGGAGAGGCCACTGGCACCTGCCCGTTTCGCCGGAGTTCGCTAAATCGGCCCAACAAGGTGTCCGTTCCTTGTTTCGGAGCGCGTCTGTGAATACGAGGGGAGGCCGACCGCGGCCCGACCTGCACTCCCACTCACTCTCATCCGGAGAAATCAACGTGCCCAGAATTTCCACGTCCACCTGCCCGATTCGGCGCTTCGCAGCCCGGGCCATCACTGCGACGCTGGCTGCCTTGTG
>JANMWT010000504.1:0-6208 GCA_031394145.1 Alphaproteobacteria bacterium
CCGTCGCCGATGTTCAACGCGCCGCCGCTCGTGCTTGGCGTCGCGGTCGGGCTCGTGGCGCTGCATGCGCTTACCTACCTGCTGTCGCCAGACAGGCAGGCGCAGCTGATCTACGATTACGCGCTTGTGCCGCAGCGCTTCTTCGCGCCGGCGGGCGATCCTGATGCCTATCCCAACATCGGCGCGAAGGCGCTGACGCTGGTCACGACCGGCCTGCTGCACGCGGGCTGGCTGCATGTCCTGGTGAATTCCGGCATGCTGCTGGCGTTCGGCGCGCAGGTGTGGCGCCTCGTGGGGTGGGGGGTGCGCGGCGCGCTGATCTGGTTCGCGCTGTTGATTGTCTCAACCGTGGCAGGATCGCTCGCCTATCTTGCCTTCGACCATTTTCTGCCGTCGGGGGCGGGCGCCGCGGTCGGCATTTCCGGCGGCGTCAGCGGACTGATGGGCGCAGCCTTCCTGGTTGGGTTCGAGGGTCGCGGCGGTTCACTCGCGTCGCGCCGGTTCCTCAGTATGACGTTCGCCTTCCTGCTCGCCAATCTCGTGCTCGCTCTCGGCGGGTCGGCGATCGCTGGGGCCGGCATCGCCTGGCAGGCCCATATCGGCGGCTATGTCGCCGGCGCAGCGATGATGGCGCTGCTGCAGGGGCGCCGCCGGCAGCCCCCGCCGGCTGAAGACGCGGGTTGAAAAATCGCTTATCAGCGCAATCTCTTACCGAGGCTTGCGAGGCAGGGACCGCCCCGGTTACGCCTTGTTCGGGCGCCATTCATCCGCGCCGGGCGTTAGTGCCAGGACGGCAGCGTCAGGGGCGTTTGCGCCCCTGAAGGATTGCCAAGGAGACGACACGTGAAACCTCTACTGTTCGCCGCACCTGCCGCCATCGCCATCGCCGCCGCCATCGCCGTCATCGCCGTCATCGCGACCGCCGCTTATGCCGACACGATCAAGGATGCGAGCTTCAAGGTGACGCCCGGTCAGTATCACTGGGTGCAGAACACCAGCGTCGCCGGCATCCCGATCAACAAAGACAGCAATCAGTGCCTCATCGGCGAGAAGGCCAGCATGACGTTGTCGGGTATGGCGAAGGGTCTCGACAAGGCCTGCACCGTCGACAACGTCGCGCCGACGGCGGATGGATATACGTTCAAGCTGATCTGCAATGGCAAATATCCCGGCACGGCCGATGCGAAACTCGTCAAGTCGGACAAGACGATCGAGCTCACTGCCGAAGGCAACGCCAAGATGATGGGCATTCCGGCGACCTTCACGGTCAAGGCGGATGCTGCGCTGGTTGGGGCCTGCACGCCAGAACAGCTGACCAAGGCCGCCGAAAAGGCCGCTGCCGGCAAGGACTGATCCGCCGCGCAGCCCGCCATCAGGGTTGGACAATCCGCGAGGCGGCTTCGGGCGCGCGCTTTGCGCGTACGCCATCCCAGGTTGCAAACGCGACCGCGCAGCAGATGATCGCCGCGCCGGCCCAGACCTGCCAGCGCGGCGTCTCTTGGAAGAAGGCGAAGCCCAAGAGAGCGCTCCAGATCAGCGCCGTGTACTCCGTCACGGCGAGGGCTTGCGCCGAGGCGCGGCCATAGGCCCGGCTGAGGAGGAACCACAAGAGAAAGCCGAACAGTCCGGTCAGCGCAAACCAGGGCAGATCGCCGGTCGCCGGGACGACGCCAAGAAACAGCGCCGGGCCGATCAGGTAAATCGCCGGGAAGAGATTGCCGAGGAAGGCGGTCACCAGCGCGCTGTCGCGCTGCGCGACCTGGCGCAGGAGGACGATGGAGAGGGCATAGAGCATCGAGGCGCCCACGCCCGCGAGGATGCCTTCGAGCCTGCGCCCGCCAGCGGCGTCGAGCGGCGCGCCCTGCACCGTCACCAGGACGCCGAGAAAGCCGATCGCGAGGGCGATCATCGCCATCCCGCGCAGTTTCTCGCCCAACAGCCATCGCGCCAGCGGCGCAATCATCAGGGGCGCGCAGAAGACGATCACCGTCGCCTCGGCGAGGGGAAGGATCGAGAAGGCGTGAAACAGGAGAACGGCCGAGATCGTCGTCGCGATCGTCCGGACGGCATGGGCCTTGAGCGCCGCAGGCGGTGGCAGCCTGCGGCGCGCCGCCAACAAGGCGCTTCCGGCGACCGCCGATCCGAAGACATAGCGGCCGCAAGCGACCAGGATGGCCGTATAGGTGGCGGCCAGATGCTTGACGAAGGCGTCGAGGACGCAGCCCATCAAGATGGCCGCCATCGCCACCAGGACCGGCGGCGGGCCGGTTATGCCGGACGCCACGACAGGCGGGTGGCCGGTTAGGCTTTCGCTTAAGCTTTCGGTCAGGCTTTCGGTCAGGCTTTCGGTCAGGCCGCCTCGAGGCTCGCCTCCAAGTTCGCCTCCAAGTTCGCCTGGCGCGTGAGGGTCTGAGGGAGGCTTCACGCTCATGGCGGCCATCGACCACGGCCATGGGCAGGCGGCAATGGCGAGCCGGCGGCGATGAGCCCCCTGGCCGCTCTCGCGCCGCGCTGAGGCCGCGTCTGGCCGCGTCTGGCCGCGTCGGGCCGGGTTTCCCAAATTCGCGACCGCAGGACCGGTTGAGACTTCGTAAAAACACGCTCAAATCCGCGTATTGCGCCGGAAGAGCAATATTGGCATGGTCCCGCCACTTTTGAGGGGCGGGACGCTCTAGTCCGACGCAGATCGGCGCGCGCCTGACCCGGGACCGGTTGAGAGGATCGTTCATGAGCTTGACGCTGTGGCTGCCCATCGTGGCGGGCGCTATCGCCGTTCTCTACGGCTTCATCACGACGCAGCGGCTGATGGCCATGCCGTCGGGCAACGCCAAGATGCAGGAGATCGCCGCCGCGATCCGGGAAGGCGCTGACGCCTACCTGAAGCGGCAGTACCAGACCATCGCCATGGTCGGCGTGGTGGTGACCATCGCCATCGCCTTCTTCTTCAAGAACTGGGAATCGCCGGTTGGCTTCGTTGTCGGCGCCGTTCTTTCCGGTGCGGCCGGCTTCATCGGCATGAAGATCTCGGTCCAGGCCAACGTGCGCACCACTGAGGCCTCCTCGAAGGGCCTGGCCCAGGGCCTCAACGTGGCGTTCCTGTCGGGCGCGGTCACCGGCATGCTGGTCGTCGGCCTCGCGCTGATCGGCCTCGCTGGCTACTATGTGCTCCTCACTGTCGGCCTCAAGCTCGAGCCGTCCGACCGCATCGTGGTCGACGCTCTCGTCGCCCTCGGCTTCGGCGCTTCGCTGATCTCGATCTTCGCCCGTCTCGGCGGCGGCATCTTCACCAAGGGCGCCGATGTGGGCGGCGACATGGTGGGCAAGGTGGAAGCCGGCATCCCGGAAGATGATCCGCGCAACCCCGCCACCATCGCCGACAACGTCGGCGACAACGTTGGCGATTGCGCCGGCATGGCGGCCGACCTGTTCGAGACCTATGCGGTGACGATTGTCGCCACCATGGTGCTGTCCTCGATCTACTTCGCAGGCAACGCCGATACCATCGCCAAGATGATGCTGCTGCCGCTGGTGATCGCCGGCGTCTGCATCTTCACTTCGATCATCGGGACTTTCTTCGTTCAGCTCGGCAAGGGGTCGCGCAATGTGATGGGCGCTCTTTACAAGGGCTTCATCGCGTCGGCGGTCCTGTCGGTGCCGGCGCTCTACGGCGCAATCTATCTGGTGCTCGGCGACCCGACCACGGTTCTGCTTTCCACCACCGGCGCAAACCCGCTGCAGATCAGCGGCATGGCGATCTTCCAGTGCGGAATTGTCGGTTTGATCGTCACCGGTCTGATCATCTGGGTCACCGAGTATTACACCGGCGTCGGCTACCGCCCCGTCCGCTCGATTGCCCAGGCCTCGGTCTCCGGCCATGGCACCAACGTGATCCAGGGTCTCGCTGTTTCGCTTGAAGCGACGGCGCTGCCGGCCCTGATCATCATCGCCGGCATCATCGCCACCTACACGCTCGCCGGCCTGATCGGCGTCGCCATCGCGGTCACCACCATGCTGGCCCTCGCCGGGATGGTCGTCGCGCTCGACGCCTTCGGCCCGGTCACCGACAACGCTGGCGGCATCGCCGAGATGTCGTCGCTGGACGACAGCGTGCGTGAGACCACTGACACGCTCGATGCGGTTGGCAACACCACGAAGGCCGTCACCAAGGGTTACGCCATCGGTTCGGCTGGCCTCGGCGCACTCGTCTTGTTCGCGGCCTTCACCGCTGACCTGAGCTACTTCGCCGGCAAGGCCCAACCTGGCGACTTCCTTTATGGCGTGACGGCGGACTTCTCATTGTCCAACCCGTACGTCGTCGTCGGCCTGTTGTTCGGCGGCCTCTTGCCCTTCCTCTTCGGCGGCATGTCGATGATGGCCGTGGGCCGGGCCGCTCAGTCGGTCGTCGAAGAAGTGCGCCGGCAGTTCAAGGAACGGCCGGGCATCATGACGTACGCGGAAAAGCCCGACTACGCCCGCGCCGTCGACATGCTGACCAAGGCTGCGATCAAGGAAATGATCGTCCCGTCGCTGCTGCCGGTCTTGTCGCCGATCGTGTTGTTCTTCGTCATCTGGGCCATAGGCGGGTTCACCGACGTCTCGAAAAGCCAGGCGCTGTCTTCGCTTGGCGCGATGCTGCTGGGCGTGATCGTCACCGGCCTGTTTGTCGCCGTGTCGATGACGGCCGGCGGCGGCGCCTGGGACAACGCCAAGAAGTCGTTCGAGGACGGCTTTACTGACAAGGACGGCAAGACCCACAAGAAAGGCTCCGAGGCCCACAAGGCGGCGGTCACCGGCGACACGGTCGGCGACCCCTACAAGGACACGGCGGGTCCCGCCGTGAACCCGATGATCAAGATCACCAACATCGTGGCGCTGCTGATGCTCGCCGCGATGGCCGCCGCGACCGGCGGCTGATCTTCGGGGTGAACGTAAAAGAGAAGGGCCGCGTCATCGACGCGGGCCTTTTGTTTTGGTGCGCCAGGCATGGCGCGCGGCACGCAAGCGCCGATTGGCCGGGATGGTATCCGGCCGAAGACTTGGAGTTGAAAGTCCTCTAGGGGCCCTGGTGATGGGAACCCTTAGCCGAACAGCAAGGGCGTCGTCGCAAGGCGGGGTCTGAAGGAAGCTGTAAGCAAAGCGCCGGCCTGACGAACAGCAAGCGTATAAAGGCGACCGCATCTGGGCGAGGGGGCCAAAACACCCAAAGCCCAATATCACCCGGAAGGTGCGAGCGTATATGCGACAGGCACATGGCGCGAAGGTCGCGCGACTTACCCTGGGAGATCCGCGGTCCTGCCTCCGGGCTAACTGGCGATGCAAGTCGCCGGGATGGGGCGGCGGAAGTCAGCAGAAGCCGTAGTCGTCGGACCAACCGAGGAAGGGCCGAACACGAAGTGCCGGATGGAGGCCGGTCTTTCTATGGTGATGGAGATGGGGAAGTCGGGATGCAACACGCCCAAGCCAGGCCGGAGGGCCGCGGCCGGAAGCTGCGGTGGGCCGCCCTCGGCGCATCAAGCACCAGGACAAGACCCAAGCTCTTACAACCGGAGACGTCGATGCAGCTGATGGAGCTCATCCTCAGCCGCAGGAATATGATGCGAGCCTACCAACGGGTGGCGGCTAACAAGGGCGCGCCGGGCATCGATAAGATGACCGTCGAGCAGTTGGGCCCCTACTTGAAGGATCACTGGGCGCGCATCAGGCAAGACTTGTTGGAGGGACGCTACAGGCCATCGCCGGTGCGTGGGGTCGATATCCCCAAACCCGGCGGCGGGGTGCGCACAACCGGCATCCCGACGGTTCTCGATCGGCTTATCCAGCAGGCGATCCAACAGGTTCTAACGCCGATCTTCGATCCTCGCTTCTCCAACTCCTCCTATGGGTTCAGGCCCAAACGGAGCGCTCACGACGCGGTGCTGGCGGCGCAATCCTACATTGAAGCCGGCCATCGCTTTGTCGTGGACATCGATCTGGAGAAGTTCTTCGACCGAGTAAACTACGACGTGCTGATGGCTCGCGTGGCGCGCAAGGTCGAGGACCCAAGGGTGCTGCGGGCTATCCGCAGCTTCCTTCAAGCCGGGATGATGACGGGCGGGCTGGCGACCGCAAGGACAGAAGGAACCCCGCAAGGGGGACCCCTCTCGCCTTTGCTCTCGAACATCCTGCTCGATGACCTCGACAAGGACCTCGACAAGGAGCTCGACAAGGA
>JANMWT010000262.1:0-2593 GCA_031394145.1 Alphaproteobacteria bacterium
CGATGGTGTTCGAGGGCGGCACGGCCGAGGCGCCCAAGCTGCGCAAGCCCGACCGTCCGATCATGGTGAAGGACCTGTTCTTGCACACCTCCGGCCTCAGTTACGCTTTCCTGCAGCAGACGCCGGTCGATGCGATCTACCGTTCGCGCGGGATCGAATATACCAAGCACACAGGCGATCTCAAATCATTCTGTGAGCTGCTCGCGTCTGCGCCGCTGGTGTTTTCGCCAGGCGAGAAGTGGAATTACTCAAATTCGACCGACGTGCTCGGTCGCATCGTCGAGGTCGCTTCGGGCATGTCGCTCGAGCAGTTCTTCCAGTCCCGCATCTTCCGGCCGCTGGGCATGCACGACACAGGGTTTCATGTCGCGCCCGACAAGATCGACCGGTTGATGTCCTGCTATTGGCGCAACCCCGCCAATAGCGAAACCATGCAGGTCGATCCCGGCGGCAAGAACAGCCCGTACGCAACCCCGCCAAACGTCTTTTCCGGCGGCGGCGGCCTTGCCTCGACCATCGGCGACTATCTGAAATTCTGCCTGATGCTGAGCCAGGGCGGGGAATACGCCGGGGCGCGCCTGTTATCGCCCAAGACGCTCGAATTCATGACCATGAACCATCTGCCGGGCGGCAAGACGATCGCACAGATGGGAGACAAGACTTTCTCCGAAACGCGCATGGACGGGTCTGGTTTCGGACTCGGTTGGGCCGTGACCACGGACGTCATCGCCACGACGCAGCCTGGTTCGGCGGGTACGTTCTCGTGGGGCGGCATGGCCTCGACCTTCTTCTGGATCGATCCAGTGGAGGATCTCGTCGCGATCCAGATGACGCAACTGATGCCATCGGGCTCGTACCCGATCCGGCCGCAGCTGCAGCAGTTGGTCTACGCGTCGATCGAAGAATGAGACACGCGCTCTGCCTTATCCCGCTTGTCGCGGCCCTGCTTCTGGTCGGGTGCGCCGACTGGCACTGGTACCGCATGGACGAGCCGGAAGCGGCCATTGCACCCAAATCCGCCCCAGCCCCAGCCCCAGCCCCTGTATCTGCACCCGCGCCCAAACCCTCATCCGGATCCGCTTCGAGCCAATCCCTCGACCATCGTGTCGTCGGCCACTGGCGTCGGCCAGGAGATGCCTCGTGCGCCGCCGGTCCCGAGATCGCCAACGATCATGGGCGGCTGCTGATCACCACTGACGGGCAGAAGTCGATCCACAAACTCGAAGGCGTGAACGCGCGTCGGATCCTCACGCGCGTGGTCGAGCCTGCAGGTGGGCCGCGCTATCGGCTGCGCATGGTGAAGGGCGGCGGCGACGGCGCACGCAACTTCCTGCTGGCCGTAGAGAACCGTTCAACCGGCGGCACGGTCACCTGGACGCCCTGCACTGTCAGCTGAGCCTAGCTGCCGGTCAGCGCCTCAGCGTCGGCGTCGGACGTGCCGCCCCTGGGCAGCTGACGTGCGCCCAGATGCCAGAGGATCGCGAGAGGGTAAGTGATGATGATGCAGGCGATCATCGCCCAGCGCAGGGATTCCTGGTTGATCCCGGCATTGGTCACCGAGGGGAGCCAGTCGCGCAGCCAATAGGCGACATTCCCGCCCCAGCCGGCCTTGTCGGTGAGGCCGTCCATCGCAAAGCCGTGGTTGACTGCGGTGTGGAGGATGTCGGCGGTAAGCGGAGCGGGGATTGTGGCGGCGCCCTTCACCAGCTTGGTGAGGCCGGCGTCCTGCATCACCTGCAGCATGCCGGGCGCCTTGCGGATCGCGGCGAGCATGTCGTCTGCTTTCGGACACGCTTGCGCCAACTGCACCGCATGATCACTGAGGACGCAGGCCGAAGCGTCGTTGATCAGGTCGCTCCACATGCCGACCAGCATCGGACCAAGGCCGATGCCGAGGATGTTGAGGAAGACATAGAGCACGGCGCTCGACATGGCCCGCATCCCCGGCGGCACCAGCGAATGGGTCACGGCAAGTGATGGCCCAAGATAGGCGGCGGCGAGGATCAGGCCCGCGCCATAGCAGGCCAGGGCGAGGTGCGGGTCGGGCATGAACATGCCGAGGAGGAAGATCGGTCCGCCGAGCAGCTTGCCCCACATCGGCACCCACAAGAACCAGCGCCGGTCCTTCTTGCCGAGCTGGTCGGCGATGAAGCCGCCGGAGATCGTGCCGATTGCGCCGAAGATGCCGGCGACCAGGCCGAAGGTGACGCCAATCTCGGTTCGGGTGAGATGGTGCGTCCGCTCCATGTAAGAAACCATCCAGTCATTCAAGCCGTAGGTGACGAACGTGCCGGCTCCTGTGGCGATCGAGAAATAGCGGAATGACTTCAGTTTCCAGAGATAGGCAAACGACTGCAGGAATGTAAATTTCTGTTGGGTCTGCGCAACATCCACCGACTTTGTCGCCGAGAGGCCCTTCATCGGCTCGCGCAGAGTGAACTGGACGAGCAGGGCGAGGATGACGCCCGGAATGCCGACGGCGAAGAACGCCGTCTGCCACTGAAAATTGTCCGAAATCCAGCCGCCCCCAACATTGGCGAGCAGCGTGCCGATATAGATGCCGGAGGAGTAGATCGCGAG
Source organism: Alphaproteobacteria bacterium (assembly GCA_031394145.1). Lineage (GTDB taxonomy): Bacteria > Pseudomonadota > Alphaproteobacteria > Caulobacterales > Hyphomonadaceae > UBA7672. The sequence continues at coordinate 2,581 of JANMWT010000262.1, forward strand.
GGCGCGGCCGCGC
>JANMWT010000540.1:0-5037 GCA_031394145.1 Alphaproteobacteria bacterium
TAAGTGAAGTCCGCGAGCGGATCGCCGAGCGTCGAGAGTTCCCAGTCGAGCACGGCGATGACTTTTGGTTCGGTCGGATGCAACACCATGTTGTCGATCCGGTAGTCGCCATGGACGACCGAGGTGCGCTCGCCGGGCGGGATGTTTTTCGGCAACCACTCGATCAGCTTGTCCATCTCGGGGATCTTGGTGGTTTCAGACATCTGATACTGCTTGGTCCAGCGATGGATCTGACGCGCCACATAGTCGCCTTCTTTGCCGAAACCCTCGAGGCCGGCCTTTTTCCAGTCGACATTGTGCAGCCAGGCGAAGGTCTCGAGCTTGGCGTTGAAGATCTTGCGCCGCATCGCCGGCTCATAGTCGGGCAGGGTGGCGTTCCAGAGAATTCGGCCTTCGACCATGTCCATGATGTAGAACATCGTGCCGACGACGCTCTCGTCCTCGCAGAGACCATAAGTCCGCGGCACCGGGAAGCCGAGCGGGTGCAGCGCTGAGATGACCCGAAATTCGCGATCGACGGCATGGGCCGAAGGCAGCAGCTTGCCCGGCGGCTTGCGCCGCATGACGTATTTCTTGTTCGGCGTAATCAGCTGGTAGGTCGGGTTGGACTGGCCGCCCTTGAACTGGCGAACCTCCAGTGGCCCGTCATAGCCCTCGACATGGGCCTTCATCCACGCTTCAAGCGAGGCCTCGTTGAACTTGTGCGTTTCGGCGACATCCTTGGTGCCGCTGAAGATGTCTGCGGGATTGTTGGGGTCCTGAGTGCTGGTCATGTGCTGCCCTGTCGCGCGCCGGTAGCCTGATCTTGCTCCAGCATACCCATTCTGCGACCCTGCTAAAGCACCGATCCGGCTAACCGGCCAAGGCTTTTCTTGCGCTGGCCGAGGCTGGTCGGCCGAGATGACGAGCATGACCGCGTCGTCTGGCGAATTCTGTGGCCGGTTTGCTTCCGAGCGGAGGGTTTTTGATGCGCAGGCGCACACTGTTGGCGGGCCTTGGCGGTGCGGCTCTTCTGGCCGGATCGGGATGCGCATCAGTCGGTACGCCGTCCGCGGCCGGCTGCCCGGGTGCGGCCGGGACAGGGGGGGGGCTGGCCGTCGGAGGCGGCGTGGGTTGAGTTGGGCAAGGCGACGGGCGGACGGTTGGCCCCAGTCAGCCTACCCGATTTGGCGGATCCGGGGGAGAAGAGGCTGCTCGCCAACCAGATCTGGCTTGGCGACCAGCCGGCGCTCACGCAGATCTCGGGCTGGATCGATGGCTGGGTGTCTGCGCCCAGCGCCTATGTCGTAAAGGCAAAGACAGCGCAGGACGTTTCTGCCGCAGTGAAATTTGCGCAGACGCACAATCTGCGACTTGTCGTAAACGGCGGCGGGCATAGCTATGTCGGCGGATCCAACGCGCCAGACTCGCTGCTGGTGTGGACGCGCGACATGCAGTCGATCGAGATGCACGACGCCTTCATACCGCAAGGCTGCAAGACTGCACCCGCGCCGGCTGTTTCTGTCGGCGCTGGATGCATCTGGGGACGCGTCTATGATGCGGTGACCACGCGCCACGGTCGCTATGGTGAGGGCGGCGGCTGCACCACAGTCGGTGTAGCCGGCTTAGTGCAGGGCGGCGGCTTTGGCAGCTTTTCGAAAGCCTACGGCCTTGCAGCGGCGAGCCTACTTGAGGCTGAGATCATTACCGCCGACGGACAGGTGCGCGTCGTCAACGCATGCCAAGATCCCGACCTGTTCTGGGCGCTGAAAGGCGGCGGCGGCACGTTCGGCGTGGTCACGCGCCTGACGCTTCGCACACACGATCTGCCCACCAATTTCGGCGCGCAGAAGCTGACCATCAAAGCCAGCTCGGACGATGCGTTCAAGAAACTGATCGCCAAATTCATCGATGTCTACGCGGAAAACCTGTTCAATCCGCACTGGGGCGAGCAGGTCAGGGCGACACCGGCCAACCTGCTGGCGTGTGAAATGGTGATGCAGGGCCTCAGCGCGCAGGCTGGGGCCGCCGCATGGCAGCCTCTCGTCGATTTTTCGAAGGCGAGCCCCGCCGATTATCAGATGACCGACCCGCTAACCGTGTCGCCCTTGCCGGCGCGCAGCATGTGGGACCGGGATTTCTTCGCCAAGCTCGCGCCGACCGCAATTGTTCCGGATACGCGGCCTGGCGCAAAACCGCGCGAGTTCTGGTGGAAGGGCGATGGCGACCAGGCGGGCGTCGCATGGGTGGTCATGACTTCCGCCTGGCTGCCAGCTTCGCTGCTCGAGCCCGCGAACCGGGCCAGGCTGGTCGATGCTTGGTTCAACGCCAGCCGTTCGTGGGGCGTCTCGTTCCACTTCAACAAGGGATTGGCCGGCGCTTCGCCCGACGTGATCGCCGGCGCGCGCGACACGTCAATCAACCCAGAGGCCGCGGACGCCTTTGCGCTAGCCATCATCGGCGCCGGCGCGCCGTCGATCTATGCTTTCTCACCGAAATACAATCTTCTGTCGCCGCGCGCCAACGCGGCCAAGATCCGATCGGCGATGCAGGCCCTCCGTGTCGCGGCGCCCGACGCCGGGAGCTATCTATCCGAGAGCGATTTTGCCAAGCCGAACTGGCAACGGGAAAGCTGGGGCGACAACTGGAAACGCCTCAGCGACATCAAGCGTCGCTATGACCCGCGTGGACTTTTCGTGGTCCACAATGGCGTAGGAAGCGAAACGTGGAGCGCCGACGGTTTTACCCGCGTTTGAGCGCACGCCAGGCAATGTCGCGGCGGCAGAAGCCTTCCGGCCAATCGACGAGGTCGACCGCCTGATAGGCGCGTTGCACCGCTTCGGCGAGACTGGGGGCAGTGGCGGTGACATTCAGCACCCGTCCGCCATTAGCGACGATCTCACCGTCCTTCAGCGCCGTGCCGGCGTGGAAAACGGTGACGCCAGGAACCTCGGCGGCGTCGTCCAACCCGCGGATCACGCTGCCTTTCTCGGGCGCATCAGGATATCCCCTTGCGGCCATCACAACGGTGACGGCGGGATCGCTGAACCGCTCCAGCCGTTTGCAACCGGCAAGGCCTCCGATGGCGCAAGCGAGCAGCTGGGGAAGGGGATCTTCCTTGAGCCGGGCCATGATGACCTGACACTCGGGATCGCCAAAACGGCAATTGTATTCGACGACGCGCGCCTGGCCGTTCTCGATCATCAGGCCAACGAACAGGACGCCGCGATATGGCCGACCTTCGCTCGCCATGCCACGCATGGTGGGCATGACGATCCGATCCATCACCTGAACCTGCATTGCCGCATCAAGGATCGGAGCGGGGGAGTAAGCGCCCATGCCGCCCGTGTTGGGACCGACGTCGCCGTCGCCGACCCGCTTGTGATCCTGCGCGCCAGCCAGCGGCACCGCCGTTTCCCCGTCGCACAAGGCGAAGAAACTCGCCTCCTCGCCGGCCATGAACTCCTCGATCACCAGGCTGGTCGACGCTGATCCGAACCGGCCGGCCAGCATGGCGTCGATCTCCGCTTCGGCTGTGGGGCGATCCTCTTCGATGACCACGCCCTTGCCGGCAGCGAGGCCATCGGCCTTGAGCACATAGGGCGGTGAGAGCTGGTCGAGAAACCTTTTGGCTGCCGTCGCATCGGTGAACCGGCCATAGGCGGCCGTAGGGATCCGATGGCGCGCCATGAAGTCCTTCGAGAAACCTTTGGAGCCCTCCAGCGCCGCGGCCTTGGCCGATGGCCCGAATACCGGAATGTCGATGCTTCTCAGCCGGTCCGCCAGGCCATTCACCAGAGGGCCCTCCGGCCCGACGATCACCAGGTTGGGTCGCTCGACCTTGGCGAGGGCCGTCTGCCCATCGACATCGTCCGCGGCAACCGCGACACACCTGGCCAAAAGTCCGATACCCGGATTGCCCGGTGCACAGACAATCTCGGTGACCCGCGGGCTCTGCTTCAGCTTCCAGACCAGAGCGTGCTCGCGCCCCCCACCTCCGACGACAAGAATTTTCATGTGAAATCGCCCGGCCGACTTGTCACTGGGTTATGCTGCAGGCCGGATTATTACGGTTGTAGGGATCAGTACAAGGTAAGTCGGTGAGCAAGAAAACCGTCGCATTTTCAGGCGATTGCAATCTGACCGGCGTGTGGCCAGGCGAATACTGGTATGGCGGGGCGGGCTTTCCAACGCCTTTCACCGCCCATTTCGTCGACGCCGATGGCAGCCTGACCGGGACCACGCTTGAGCCCAACACCTTCGCTGATCCTGGGCTGACGGAACTCTCCGCGACCCTTCGGGGCGCGCGGGGCGACTTGTCGGTGCGATTCATCAAGCTTTACGACCCTGCGCCAGGCGCTCATCGCTCGCCGATCCACTATGCCGGCACGATCGACGCCAACTTCACCATGATCGACGGCGAGTGGAGCTTTGGCGGCGGGGGAGCGCATTCCGGCCGTTTCGTGCTGGTCCGCGTCTCGCGCGGGGCGCAGGCCATCGCCCGCGAAACTGCGGAGACCTTGGGCGTCCAGCGTTAGGCGGGCTGGCAGCACAGGTTCGTATCGACCCGGCGATCCGAGCCTGACGCCCGCGCCTGAGGCGCTATACTGGCTCGATGGACGAGAATTCTGATTCCCCTCTGGCGCATGCCTTGGGCCAGGCTGGCGAGCCCCCGGGCAGCAACCTGCCCGAGCAGACGGTCTCGGAACTCGCAAATGCGCTGAAAAAGACGATCGAGGATGCCTATGGCTTCGTGCGGGTGCGCGGCGAACTCGGCCGCGTCGTGGTCGCAAAGTCAGGCCATGTCTATTTCGACATCAAGGACGCAAATGCGACGCTGAATTCAGTGATGTGGAAGGGGCAGGCCGGACGGCTGCCGTTCAAGCCGGAAGAGGGGCTGGAGGTCGTCGCGGAGGGACGGTTGTCCACCTATCCGGGCCGCTCGAACTACCAGCTGATCGCCGACAGGATGCGCCCTGCGGGGGCAGGCGCGCTGATGCAGCTCCTCGAAGAGCGCAAGAAGAAGCTCGCAGCGGAAGGATTGTTCGACAGCTCGCG
>JANMWT010000541.1:0-2197 GCA_031394145.1 Alphaproteobacteria bacterium
ATCGGCGAAGATCTACCTGTCGCTGGCGCCGTGTGACATGCGCAAGGGCTTTGACGGGTTGGCCGCCCAGGTTCGCAATATCCTGCAACTCGATCCGTTCAGCGGCGCGGTATTCTTGTTCCGCGGAAAACGCGGCGACAGACTGAAGGCCCTGGTCTGGGATGGCTCGGGACTTTGCTTGTATGCAAAACGTCTCGAGCGCCAGAAATTCGTCTGGCCACGTGCCCACGATGGCGCTGTCCGGCTGTCGGGTGCGCAGTTGGCGATGCTGATCGAGGGCCTGGATTGGAGACACGCGATCGTGCACGATGAGGTCGTCACACCGACGCTCGCATGAGCGATAAAATGACAGAAAACAGCCATTTCTGTTGGATTTTGATCGCGCATCCGCTATGCTCATGGGCATGCGGTTCGACCTTGATCACCTGCCCACCGACCCGGTTCTCTTGCAGAAAATACTGCGGGAGATGGTCGATGTCATGGAGCAGGAACGCGCCGAACTGGAGACGGCCAAGGCCACCGTCCAGGTCCAGATCCTGCAAATCGAGAAGCTCGAACATCGCGTGGCGCGGCTGCTGCGCGTCCAGTTCGGCCGCAGCTCCGAGAAGATGGATATCGCGCAGCTGCGGCTGATGTTCGACGAAGTCGAAGTGCCCCAGGCTGCCAACGACGATCCGTCGGTACCCGAGGCAAAGCTGCAATCCGCCCGCAAGCCCGCGGCGCGTGCACCGATCCCGGCTCACGTGCCGCGCCAGGCCGTTGAGCATCAGCCCGGCCCCTGTCCCCAGGGTTGCGGCGGGGCCGAGACCAGGATCGGCGAGGACGTCACCGAGGTGCTGGATTATATCCCGGCACGCTTTCGCGTGTTGCGCCACGTTCGTCCGCGCGTCGCCTGCCGGACATGCGAGCAGATCCGCCAGGCCCCGGCTGTCGATCTCCCGTTGCCCAAGGTGATGTCGAGCAGCGCCCTGCTGGCACATCTGATTGTCAGCCGCTTCGTCGATCATCAGCCCTGGTATCGCCAGTCGGCGATCCTGCGCCGGCAGGGCGTGCATATCGATCGGGACGTCATGAGCCGCTGGGCCCGCAAGCTGGCGTGGCTGCTGGCCCCTCTGGGTGAACGCCTGCTCTCTTACATTCTGGAAGCTCCCAAGATCCATGGCGATGAAACGCCGGTCACCTTGCTGGGCGGGGAAGATGGCAGCCACACCGCTTACTTCTGGGTTTATCTGCACGATGGCCGATCCAGCGGTGACATGAGCCCGCCAGCGGTCGCCTTCCGGTTTACGACCGGTCGCGGCGGCGAACATCCAGCGGCGCATCTTGCCGGTTACCGCGGGTATCCCCAAGCAGACGGCTATGCCGGTTACAACGTGCTCTACCGTGATCCCAAAACCAAGGCTCCGCGCGATGTAACCGAGGTGGGGTGTTGGGCGCATTCCCGCCGCAAGTTCACCGACGTGCTGGAAAAGACGCCGTCACCGATCGCGGCAGAAGCCATCGTACGGATCAGCGAGCTCTTTGCCATCGAACGCGATATCAAAGGCGCGCCGCCGGACGAACGGCGGCGGGTTCGCCAGAAACTGGCTCTTCCAAAACTGGAAGCTTTGCGACCATGGCTCGAAGCGCAACTGAAAGGCCTCGCTTCGGACAGCAACCTTGCCAAAGCCTGTCGCTATCCGCTCAACCGATGGTCGGCGATGATCCGCTATTGCGATGACGGCTTGCTCGAGGTCAGCAACAACCTGGTCGAGAATGCCCTGCGCGGTGTGGCCCTTGGCCGCCGCAACTGGATGTTCGTCGGCTCGATCAAGGGCGGGGATGCATCAGCGCTGTTCTACTCGCTTGTCGAGACGTGCAAACTCAATGGCGTCGAACCCGAGGCCTGGTTCACTGACGTCATCGAGCGCATCGGCAATCACCCGATCAATCGGATCGATGAGCTGCTGCCATGGCACTGGCAGGCGCTGCGCGATACGGCCCAGGCCGCATGACGGGTTCGCAGTCCCTGGTCACCCTCCTCAACCCTCAAGGCTGGGATCCTGACCTGCTGCCGCCCCTCCAGATGGATGGCTTCCTCACTGGCACGCTGCTGACGCCGAACCTGGATGTGAAATGGGTCGCCTACCTGTGGCCCAAGTTGCCCGACCTTGCCGATGACGACAGGGTGAAAAATGCCTGCACCGCCGCTCTCGCA
>JANMWT010000071.1:0-2968 GCA_031394145.1 Alphaproteobacteria bacterium
TCCTCGACGACTTCTCCCCCGAAGAATGCGCCAACTACTTCCGTCACGATGGATATGCGTCAACTTGAACGTCGAGCGCTCTAGCTAGACAACGAGCGCCGGCAACGCGCGAGCGGCACCCGCACCTTGGCGCATTTGAGCCCCAATTGCCGGATTCCGCCGCCGCAGTCCGCCGCAGCCATAGCGGCAATGTCTTAACGGCCGTTAACCCGCCAAAGACAGATTCTCAGCATGCTGTTAAGGTGATTCGACACGGCGGGCCCACGGCCCCGGAAAGCGCAGCGGCGATGGCAACCCCCCTCACGCAAGAGATCGAAGCCTATAAGGCGCTACTTCCCGAAATCCAAAGCAAGCATGGCTCAGTCTGGGCGCTCGTTGCGCATGCCAAGCTTGTCAAAGTGTTTGATGAATTTGACCAAGCGGCCAAATATGCGGATGATCAGTTTCCAAACGACCAAGTGTTGATCCGCCATACCTCAGAACACCGAGGTATTGCGCCATTTATCGTGTCCAAGGCCTAACGGCCCGCACCGGAAACTCCTGCATGAGCGCTTTCGGTGGAAACGTTGACACACCGATTGAGCATCGCGGTGTATTCATAGATGTTGAAATCAGGCAACCGGGTAGCCCATTCGCGGGCACCAAAATACGCGGCCTAATCGATACTGGGTCAGATTTCGTGCTCATCAGCCACGCGCTCGCACGCAAGCACCAACTGCGACATATCGACGACGACTACGTCGGAGGGATATCGGGCGGTGAAGTGCCCGCAAAGATTTACAGCGCTTGCGTGATGGTACCAGACTTGGGATTCGAGAAAACGCTAGCAGTGTATGCGGTCCCGTGGAACGAGACGAGCCATACGATGCTTCTGGGTCGTAGCTTCCTCCGATATTTCGTTTTCCAGTACGATGGGCCCAGCAACGTCTTTCGCTTTTCCAAGCCGTTTGACTGATTAGCGCTGCCAGTACCCCTTCCATTGACGCGACACCGGATGCGCCATCGCCGCGCTCGTCGCCATCAGGAATTGCTCGCCGTTGCTGACCCGGCGGTTGTCTTCCCGCCACGCCATTTCCATCGCATAGGCCGACAGGTACGGCCCGGCGATGCTGTGGTGCGTGCCGATCTCCGGGCGGCGAAGGCGGCTGAAGAAGCTTTCCGCCATGTTCGTGCAGGCTTCCGGGGTGCTGTATTCGACGCTGTGGTTGATGCGCTTCGTGACGAAGGCGCGCTCCACGTCATCCCAGTGGGAGGCTTCGTCGGCATGGACAGTGGAGCCCTCGCCGATGGTCGCCAGTACGAACGGGACGCCAGCGGCCTCTGACTTGGCGACGTGGGTGAAGGTTTCGCCCTTGCGCTCGCGAGCGACGACCACGACTTGGCGCTTGCCGTTCTGGTTGACGGCGAGGCGGCGGTCAAGCCGGTCAGCCTCGCGGTTGGCGGGCTTCACATAGCCGCCGAAATAGGCGCCGTCGATTTCCACCGTCCCTGAGATCACTGACGCCGCTTGTTCGGCCGCCAGGGCCTCCCTGATCTTGTGGGAGAGGACGAAGGCGGTCTTGTATTGGCAGTCCAGGTCGCGGCATCGAATATGGTGACAAATTGAACTAGATACAGAGGCGATGATGGAACGCGACTGGACGGCCCATACCAAGGCCCTGCTGCGGTCCGAAATGGTCAAGCGCGGGGTGAGCTATAGAGGGCTCGTGGACGCCCTGGCGACCCTCGGAATCTCAGAGACAGAAGCCAACTTGCGGAACAAGATCAGGCGGGGCTGATTTAACGGGGCGTCTTTGATCCAATGTCTGGTCGCTATGGGCGTTACCGCGCTGCGCTTGGAGGACTGATAGCGGCCTTCGCGATTTTCTCAGGCTACGCCTACGGCGACCAAGCCAAGCAAGCCGTAGGCGCCCCATCCGCAAAGACCAAGCAGCAGTCCGGCAAGGTGCCATCGGGGGAAACGGCCCAGCACGCGAAACAGAATCCCCGAGCCTCCGCCGAGGGCTGCGGGAAACCCTACAGCCCCATAGAGAGCACCGACTGTGCGGAAGTCCGCAGCGCGGCGGCTGCGGAAGCTCAAGCCGAGGCGACAAGGGATCAGCTACAGCTTGGGTGGTGGCAAGTCTGGGGACTGATTGCCTCGTTCGGCGTCTCGTCTATCGCGGCGGTTGCTGCTGCGGTCGCCGCTCGGGAGGCTACCAAAGCCACCGCCCAAATTCCGATCCTGGAGCGCGCCTACCCCTACGTTGTCATCAAGAGCCACGATACCGAGAGGGCGCTCATGTCCGGCGCGGAATCGAGCGCGGTCATGTCGAAGGGTGGCCGAGCTACCGTCCAGTTTCTGGTCAAGAATTACGGCAAAACCCCTGCGACGCTCTTGGATATTTTCGCCGAAGTCTTGGTCACTGGCACCGGGCGAGTCCGGGACGTCAAAGGCGATTTTTTTCCTAAGGAGGTCGTGCTCGGCGAGTCCGACGAGACCGAAGCCTTCGACGCCACGATGGACCTTGATATTTGGGCCGATGAATTCTTCGCGATCCACCATGGGTCCCAGCACCTCATCTTCATGGGGTGGGTGCGCTTTCGCGACGTGTGGGGAGAAGACCACACGGCGCCGTTCTCGTGGCGCTACAACCCCATCTACAGGACTTGGGTAACAAAGCCCCAGAAGTAGCAAAGCGGCGTCCATGTCCGCCTGCGCCACGAGCGTGTTCACGGCCCACCACTTCCGGTGCCATGAGCCACCAAGGCCGGCGGTGCTCGCCGCTTCCTTGGTGTGCTTGCGACCGAATACCGAGAAATCGCACTGAATTTTTGGAGATCGGTCGACCTCGTGAGACACTGCGGGGATGCCGTCGCCGCCCCGTTTCACGTCCAGGCGCACGCTGGCGCCGCAGCAGCCGCCCGGGCTCTATGTCTCGACCTATGACGTGAGGCTGGGCGCGGCGATCTGTCGGCGGCTGGCGGC
>JANMWT010000102.1:0-21751 GCA_031394145.1 Alphaproteobacteria bacterium
CAACTGGGGCGTCGAACAGGTGTTTTTCAAATTGTATTGGAAGCGCCACTGGGTGTCCCGATCGACAAGCTCCACGTCAGTTATCGTGACCGTAAAGCAGGCCGATCCGGAGTTTGTCACAAGGCTAATTTTCGGAGGGCTTGGTCGCGCCTTGGGCGCGGCGGGAAGAGTGGGCTTAGACGTAGACGATGAAGTTGGGGCACGGCCAACTAGCGCCTTCAGTCTTGCGGCGGACATGCATCCATCAAGAACAGCATCAGCGGCGATCATGCGCGTTCCGTCGGACGGGAAACGGTCAGCTCCAGCAACCGCTTTGGCGGCGTTATCAATGTGTTCCTGAAGCCGGGCTGCGCTGGCACTAGCAAACAGAAACGGGGGCACCATCGAAGCCTCGGCTTGCTCACGAGTGTAGTTTAGCATCGACATCGGAAATGCTACGGCGGCTTCAAACTCAGGGCCGCAGGATGGGAGTAGGGAGTTCCAGACGGCCTTGTCCTTAGCTTCAAGCGTGGACTGCGCCGAGGTGCCCGGTGCAAAGGACCCGCTGGCGAGCGCCGCGAAAGTCGCCGCGACAGCCCAACGCCGTAATGAGCTGGTCATTGATTGCCCCCGTCCCAGGAGGCACCCCCTGAAGGAAGCCTCCTTTATCGACACGCGCAACGAGCCCCGGCAAGCGGTATCCACATTGCTTGACCGCTGTGCGTCGGAGTCGCTCCGAGCCGCAACCTTGTGCTGCGCATTCTGGCCTCCGCAACTGTTTGGGCGCTCTGTCGTCTTTGAGGCGAGGAGCCGCCGGATCGTTATGCCGGCCACGAACGGAAGCTGTTGATCGACCCTGCCTCAAGTAACCTAGGACCAGCCGGGAAGGGGCTGGTCCATCTTGGTCGTTCGACCAGCGAGGTCGGATGTTTGGGGGCGCCCTTGCGGCAGGGCTTGACCAGGAGCTCATTGCTTCACGTACAAACCCCTGGGGGCTTGGCTCAGCCCGGCAGAATACGCCTTCCAGATTCTCACGACCAAATCCGTTGGAGGACTTCGTGAAGCACCTTTCCGTCCTGTTTGGCGCAGTCACTCTGGCGGTCGTGGCCTGCAGCTCGACGGAGCGGCCGGCGGTCAAGCGCCCCGTCGCCGAGGCGCGCCCCACGTCCGCCGCCCTGGACCCTGCCGACGTCAGCGCCGGCCAGCAGGTTTTCGTCAAGCAATGTGCTGTCTGCCACAACGGCGCCGACGACACGGCGCCCCAACTCGCCGCGCTGCATACCTTCGACCGTGCGCGCGTCTCCGCCGCGCTGAGCGAAAGCGGCCTTATGGCGCTGCAGTCCAAGATGCTGACGCCCGAACAGAGCGCGCAGGTCATCGCCTTCATCACCGCGCCGGAGGATATGGGCGGAGGCGGCACGCGTTTGGTCATGACGGCAAAGGAAGAATATCGCGAAGGCTTCGGTTATCCGGTTCGCAGCGCCCGCGACCCACGCGATTCTTCCGAAGTCTCCCGCCCGCCCTCCTGGCCGGCGCCGAAGCTTGGCGCCGGACCTTTCGATCTTGAATCCTGGGAACAGCGCAGCCTGAAGGTCTCTGTCGTCACGCGCGGCCTCGAAGCCCCGCGCGCCATCGAATTCCTGCCCGACGGATCGATCTTCATTGTCGAACGCGCCGGCAGGCTTCGTATCCTTCGGAATGGCAAGCTTGATCCTCAGCCGGTCGCCGGCACGCCGGCCGTAGCCTCCAACCTCGGCATCGCAACCGGCTTCATGGACGTCGTCTTGCACCCCAATTTCAAGAACAACGGACTTGTCTACTTCGCCTACCACAAGCCTCGCGGCGACCTTGGCTCCAATGCCATCTTCCGGGGCAAATGGAACGGCACGGCGATTGTCGACGGTAGGGACATCTTCCTCTCCGATGATGTCGACACCTTCTACAGCACCATGAAGTTTGGCGCCGACGGCAAGCTCTACGTTTCGATCGGCGGACCCGCCCTTGGCACCGACGCCTCGCTGATGCGTGCCCAGAAGCTTGATGATTACGCAGGCAAGACGCTGCGTCTCAATGACGACGGCACTGCTCCCCGCGACAACCCGTTCTTCGGCCGCGCAGACGCGAACCCCGAAATCTTCACACTGGGCCATCGCATAAATCTCGGCATGGCAATGAATCCGATGACCAAGGAAATCTGGGTGAGTGAGAACGCCCCCTACGGTGGGGACGAGGTGAACATCCTCCGTGCGGGGCAGAACTATGGCTGGCCGGTCCTCAGCGACGGACGCTTCTATGGCGGCAACCCGATCTCGAATGTTCCCTACAAGGACGGCATCACGCGCCCGCACCTTTCCTATGTGCCGTCGATCGCGCCCAGCGGCATGGTCTTCTATACGGGTGACAAATTCCCGGCCTGGAAGAACAACCTCTTCATCGGTGCAATGCGTATGGGCGAGACACCGCGCACCGGCCACATCCAGCGCGTGGTATTCAACGAGAAGTGGGAAGCCGTGCGCAACGAGATGCTGCTGCTCGATCTCCACCAGCGTATCCGCGACGTCGAGCAGAGCCCCGACGGCTATCTCTATGCCATCACCGACGAAGGCGCAGACAGCGTGCTCCTGCGGCTCGAGCCAGGCGGCAAATAGATCAGCGGCTCGCGCTTGGCGACGGGGTCGTTCCGAAAATGGGCTCCGATGACTGCTTCCGGCGACAGTCCACCGAATTACCGAGCAATCTACTGCGGCCGGAGTTGGCCGGGTTGCAGCCACTCGGAATTCTCGTTGAAGCAGTTACGGCCCTAGCCTTGGCGGCTGTATGCGAGGACCCGCAGCGTCTGCTGCGACGACTTCCCAGCGACCCTGAAGTCTGCGCCGCTGCACCGCCTCCATGGCCGATCAATCTAGGTCAGCCGCATTGCAGTTACGATGCTGGAACATTTGGAACCTAGGTGGGCTTGGCCGGCATCGTTCTCGTGCTTTGCGTCCGTTGTGTAGGGCGAACCAGAACATCGAATGAAGCCCGCGCTCGACAGCGGGTGCAGCCAACAGGTTAGGGGCAGCCGATGATTCACGGAACGCATCGTCCGTTTGATTACTAGGCGATTGCTAGCAAAGGCCGCAGCCTTCCCACTTTCGTAGGGCAGCCGTAGCCATTTGATTACACGATAATTTTTGGAGCGGGCGGAGGGATTCGAACCCTCGACCCCGACCTTGGCAAGGTCGTGCTCTACCCCTGAGCTACGCCCGCATCCGGAGGGTAAACCCGGCCACCGGCCGGGAGGGCGTCTTTAAGCCGAAAGGCCCATCGGACGCAAGGGGCCCCCTGCCCGAAGGGCGGACTACTCGCCCAGCCCCGGCAGGGGCGGCTTCGGCGCCTTGAGCCGGCGTTTGGTGACGTGCTCGCCCGCCGCATCTCCGGTCGCAACGTTGGTGCCGCGCATGTAGTGGCGCTGCCAGCGGTCGCGCACCGCTTCAGACTCGAAATTCTTGAGCCGCTTGTTGAAGTCGCCCCGGCTCTCGGCCCAGACCTTGAACTCCTCATGCAGAGCGGCGTTGGATTCAAGCATGCGCAGCGTCGGCTGGACCTCCTCCAGCTTCTTGTCCTCGATCAGGGTGACGAAACAGAAGGGCTCACCCTTCTCGAACCGCACCTTGCCGGGGCGGGTCATCTGCCAGTTCATGGTGAAGGGGAAAGGCAGCCAGTCGGTCTCGACCAGACCCGAGAGAGGATAGATCCCGTCCTTGGGTTCGTTAGGCGGGCCCATCGCCCAGACGGCCCAACCGGGCGGCGTGCGGAAGAGATGGCCGGTGTGAAAGGTGACGATGCCGCGTCGGAAGTGGCTGTCGGCGACATTCTTCACTGGCGGCCAAGCTTCATCGCCGGTGATGGTGATGCCGTCCTCCATCAGTCCGCCATTCCATTCGATGGTGAGGCCGATCGGGCAGAGAATTTCCCAGCCGGAGGAGTTCGCCATGGTGAGGGGCAGGCAGCGATAGGGGTGACGGTCCTGGAAGGCGTCCATCCATTCGCGGCGGGCGGCGCCCGGGACGATCTCGGGGGCGAACTGATGGATCTTGTAGCAGTCGAGACGCATGGATGCCGCCTGTTTCGCTTGCCGTTGCTACGCCTGGTGTGTTGTAGACCATGACGGCATGACCGAGCAAAGCGCCCTCACCCCAGACGCGGACAGACCTGGCGCGGACAGACCTGACGCGGACAGACCTGACGCGGACAGCCCAGATCCGAACGTTCCAGGCGGGCGCGGACCGATGCCGGCCGTGGATGATTTTTCCCGCGCGCCTGAGCGGCCCCTCTTCGCCCTGCTCGATCGGCTTGGCCTGCGCCATGCGACGACGACCCATGCTCCGGTGATGACCGTCGCCGCCAGTCGGGATGTGAAGGCGGTCATGCCAGGCGGCCACACCAAGAACCTGTTCATGAAGGACAAGAAGGGCGAGCTGGTGCTGGTCTCGGCCTGGCAGGACAGCCAGCTCAAGCTCAACCAGCTGCACCGCGAGATCTCAACCCAGCGCCTGTCGTTTACCGACGCCCCAATGCTCTGGCAGGCCCTGGGCGTCACCCCCGGATCCGTGACCGGCTTTGCCCTGATCAACGACCCGCGCGTCCAGGGCGCTGGCCCCCGCGTCAAATTCGTCGCGGACGCCGCCCTCCTGGCGTTCGAAACGGTGAATTTCCACCCGCTGCGCAATGACATGACCACCTCGATCGCGACCACAGATTTCCTCGCTTTCGCCGCAGCGACGGGGCATACCGTCCAACGCGTCGATTTCGCCCGGCTGGCGGGCGGTTGAAGCCGGTTGCCGTTTTGGAACCGAGCGACCATTTAGTGGGACATCCGGGCCTCACCCCTGGCCCGGGCATAGATAGTCAAGGAGCCTTCCGATGGACCTCATCGGCGCCAAACCCGCATCGGGCGGCCATTCCAGCCCCCATGTCAGCAACGGGACCGACCAGACCTTCCTGACCGACGTGATCGAGCCATCGAAGACTGTTCCGGTCATCGTCGACTTCTGGGCGACCTGGTGCGGCCCGTGCCGCTCACTCGGACCGACGCTGGAAAAGGTCGTCGGCGAGAACAACGGCGCCGTGAAGATGGTCAAGATCGACGTCGACAAGAACCCGGGCGTCTTCGCCCAGATCGCACGGATGACGGGGTCGCAGTCGATCCCGACCGTGGTGGCGTTCAAGAACGGCCAGCCGGTCGACGCCTTCATGGGGGCCCTGCCCGAGAGCCAGATCAAGGCGTTCGTCAGCAAGCTGCTCGGCCCCGAGAGCGCTAGCGGCGCCGAGGCCTTAGCGCCCAAGAAAGAAGAGATCCTCGCCGCCGCAGAAGAGGCGATGGACGCTGGCGATTACACCTCTGCGGAGGAATTCTACGCCGTCGTGCTCCAGGAAGAGGCTGACAATATCGAAGCGCTTTGCGGCCTCGCGCGCTGCTATCTCAAGATCGGCGAGGTCGACCGCGCGCGCGAGATCGCCAACACGATCCCCGAGGCCAACCGCAAACACCCCTCCGCCGCCGGGATCTTCTCGACGCTGGAGCTGGCGAGCCATGTCGCCGAACCCGATGCGACGCTGGAGTTGTCGACCCGGGTGCGCAATTCGCCGGGCGATCTCGATGCGCGGTTCGACCTCGCCGGCATCTACGCCGGCGAAGGCAAGCACGCGGAGGCGGCCGACCAGCTCTTCGCCATTCTCGAAAAGAACGTCGCCTGGAAAGACGGCGCCGCGAAAGAACAACTGCTGAAGATTTTCGAGGCCGCCGGGCCGAAAGCCGAGGTCGCCAAGGAAGGCCGTCGGCGGCTCTCGGCGCTGCTGTTCAAATAGCCCGAGCGGCCGCCAGAAACGCTTCGCGGATCTGGGACGGCGTCATGCCGAGCGCCGGCGTCTTTTCGGTGGAGGCGGCGATGTCTGCGATGATCATCGCCGGGCGCTTCACCGTCCTCCACATCTCGGCGTTTAGATCCTCCAGCCGGAAACAGCTTTCGGCGCCGAACACGGCCCGGCCCAGCGCCAGCCAGTCGAGGTCGCGTGTCGGCACGGGCAGCGAGCCGGTGTATTCATAAACGCCATTGTCGAGCAGCAAGACCGTCAGGTTCGCGCTCCGCGCGCCCTGGAGGGTGACCAGCGATGACAGGTTCATGGCCAACGCCCCATCGCCGCAGATCGCCAGGACCTGTTCCTTCGGCCGACACGCCGCAACCCCCAGCGCCACCGAGGAGGCGAGCCCCATCGGGCCCGAAACATAAAGATTGCGGGCATCGTGCGAGGCGCCCTTGAGCCAGGCCGACTGCGAACCGATGTCGGCGACCGCAAAGGGGCGCGTCTCGTAGAGCGCCAGGGCGCGGGCGATGGCGTCCTTCTGAGATGGCAGGTTGGCGGGGCTCATGCCGGCGCCTCGAGGGATTTTTCCAAGGCGATGACGGCCGGCCGGCGCGCTGCTTCGGCCCATTTGAATGCAGCCGGCACAAGATCGTTCGGCAACGCCGAGGCCGGATAGCTGAACACCGGCGTCAGCGTTTTCACCGAGGCCTCGAACGCCATGAATTTCTCGATGTCGTAGGAGTTGGGATCAGCCAGAACGCCGCGATTGGTGGTGATCACCACAAACGGCAACTGGTAACGCAGCGCCATGGTCGCAAAGGCCCCCAGCGCGTTGAGCAGGCCGGCGTTCTGCATCAGCACGACGGCGCGCTCGCCGGTCATCGACGCCCCGCAGGCGATGCCGATGCACTCCTCCTCGCGGGCGCAGGCAATATAAGGGACGGGCGAGCTCGCGCAGAGCCGGATGGTTTCGGCGAGCATGCCATCCGGGACGCCGGTCACCAGTTTCGGTTTGGCAGCCATGATCGATTGGAACAGGCGATCATCTTGTGCGGGCTGTTCAACGCTCAGGCGTCTCTCCATCGCGGGACGGCAACCTCGCAACCCTCCTAGGCTTCACGCATAGCGCGAGCAAGCCGCGGCCTGAAAGCGGGAGACCCGCGGACCAGAAGACCGGCGGACCAGGCGACCGGCGGACTAGGAGGGCGAGGCCGGCGTCGTCGTTGCGGCCGGGGCAGGCTTGTCGCTCGAGGCCTTGTTGGCGGCCGGCGCTGCAATCGCCGCCTGGGTGACCGTGGCCTCGTCGGCGATGCGGATCCCGCCCTTCATCAGCCAGCGCAACTGCACCTTGTCGCCGGGATGGATCGCAGCGCCGCTGGCGGCAGGCGTCAACTTGTAATCCCCGCCGGTGTTGAGTTTCAGCGTTCGCGATTCGGGGACATAGCTCGCGACGATGCCGGTGGTGAACTCCGGACGGGGCGGAAGCGGCTTGGAGGCGGCCTCAGCCGGCGGTTTGGCCTTGCCGCCGCCTCCCCTGCCGCCGCCGCGTTGCGCCAGCGCCGAAGGCGCCCCGGCAACGAGAAGCGCGGCCAGCGCGAGCATGATCGCTTTTTTCATGTCGGTCGTCCTGAACTGGCGGCCCTCAATCCGATCCGGGGGCCGGTTTGAACCGATCCTAGCCGATCCTCGAGGGTGAGGTCAGCCAAAAACTGCCGCGGCAACTGCAGCGAATGCAGCTTCCGATGGGCGACCCCGGAAAAAACAGGCGGGGGTCGCCCCCCGCCTCTTCGATCATCCCGGCATTCCGCCTCGCGCCTGGCGGGCGCCGCTTTTAGCCCTTGGTCACCTTGTCGGCCATGCGTTTGCCGGCCTTGAAGGTGTAATGGACCGACACCTTGTCGCCGGCCTTGAAGGTGTCGGTGATCGACGCATCCAGGCTGAACTCCTTGCCCGAGGCGAAGGTCAGAATGTGTTTGTCGGCGTCGAACGACTTCACCGCGCCGGCAAGCGTGTGGTCCTTGGCGCTCACTGCAGCCGGCGTGGGTTTGGCGGGTTTGGCGGGCTTGTCTGCGGCAGGCTTCGCGACGACGGCGGCGGGTTTCTCGGCTGGTGGCGTCTGGGCGGGCGGCGTCTGGGCGGGCGGCGTCTGGGCGGGCGGCGTCTGGGCGGGCGGCGTCTGGGCGAAGGCGGGAGCCGCAGCGGCCAGGGCAAGCACCGCAACCGAGGCGAACAGGATGGTCTTCATGGCAAGCGATCTTTCCAGCATCCGGCCTCGGGCCTGGGCAAGTTTTTTTGCCGGAGGCGAGGCCGGTCTCATGCGGACAGTCGCGACCCGTCGCGTCGCGAGGGCTTGAGGCCTCGCCGGCGGATCTCTGTCCCGGCGCCGATTTTACCAACCCGTTTGACCTCCGCATCGAACCTTTCAGCAACCCGCGTGTCATGCTGGCGTAATGTTGCGCCGCGTTCGCGAACCCGCATGACGCAGCGGCGCTCGAGCCTGCCCGGCTCTTCCACAGCGACGCGGTTGCCGGCATTGTCCCTTCAACAGACGGGCGTCCCTTCAACAGACGGGCCGCACCCCATGGGGAGATACGCATGACCATTTTCACCGAGATGACGGCGCTGCACGCCGCTGCGCTCTATATCGGGCTCCTGATCCTCGTGATGTTCGGCCTGAAGCTTTACGTCGGCGCCCGTCGCGCTTCGCTGAAGGTCGCTTCCGGCGATCTGTCGAATGCGGGCTTCAACAAGGCGACGCGGGTGCAGGTGAACGCCGTTGAGGACGTGCCGGCGCTGCTGGTCGGCATCCTGACGCTGGCGCTGATCGGCATGCCGGTCTGGTACATTCATGCGACGGGCGGTGCGCTCGTGGTGTTCCGGCTTGCCCATGCCTTCGGGCTGGCGACCCAGCAGGAAGGCAAAGCTTCGCCGGGCCGCGGGATTGGCGCGATCGGCACGATGCTGGTCTTTCTTGCGGTGGCGGGCGCGCTGTTGGTCCACGCCTTCACCCCGACGCATGGCTAGGTCGGACGCTGGACAGGCGGTCGCGGCGACACCAAAGTGCAACTCATGCATTGATGTCGTGTGGGGACGACCGCTTTGAGGCCATGAGATCTTGCCGCGCGCCTACCGAAAGCCCGCCGACCTTCCGGCCGAAATTCCCGTCTTTCCGCTGGGCGGGGCGATCCTGTTCCCGAAATCGCTCCTGCCGCTCAACATCTTCGAGCCGCGCTATCTCAGTATGATCGACGACGCCCTCGCCGGCGAGCGGTTGATCGGCATGATCCAGCCTGCCGGACTGATCGGCGAGGGGGAAAGCCCGGTGCTCGCCAACATCGGATGCGTCGGCCGGCTAACCGCGTTTCAGGAGACCGAAGACGGCCGTTATCTGATCACGTTGAGCGGCATCACGCGTTTTGGCGTGAGCAAAGAAACCACGCACCAGTCGCCCTATCGCACCGTCCGCGCCGACTGGACGCGCTTTGCAGAAGATCTTGGACCTGAGGCTGGTGTCCCCTCGCCCGACCGCGCCGAACTCACCGATGCGCTGAGCGACTATCTTGATCGCAACGATCTCAAGGCGGACTGGACAACCATCAAGGACGCGCCGGTCGAGATGCTGATCAACTCACTTTCGTCGGGTTGCCCCTTTACTAATCCGGAGAAGCAGGCGCTTCTTGAGGCGCGAACTCTTCAGGACCGGTGTAGCGCGCTCATCGCCCTTCTGGTAATGGAGCGCCCCAACCAAGGCGGCGGGTACGTACAATGACTGAACCAGGGCAGCAGAAAGCCCCGATGGACGATGACGCGGGGGTCGACCCCCGACTTCTTGAAGTGCTCATCTGTCCCGTCAGTCGCGGACCCCTGACCTATGATCGCGAAGCCAACGAGCTGATCTCGCGAGGCGCTGGCCTTGCCTTCCCGATCCGCAACGGCGTGCCAGTGATGCTGGCGGATGAGGCCCGCGATCTCGGCGCCACCAAGTGATGGCAACGCCTGGCGGCCCTTCTCCCGCCCCCGTCCGCCGCGATCCGCCCTGGCCGACCGAACTCCGTTTCCGCAGCCGCGACGCGCGCCTTGCAATCCGCTTCGACGATGGCTGGTCCGGCGAAATCCCCTATGAGCTGTTGCGCGTCGAAAGCCCCAGCGCCGAAACCAAGGGCCATGGCGGCGAGCGTCCGCCGCCGCCGGCTCACAAGGCGCGGGTCATTGTTAAGGGCGCCGATCCGGTCGGCCGCTACGCCGTGCGCATCCGTTTCGACGACGGCCACGACACCGGCCTCTACACCTGGTCCTACCTGCGCGAACTGGCCGAAGAGAAGGACGCGCGGATGGCGGCGTATGTCGCCAAGATGCAGAAACTGGGCTTGCCCCGCGATTAGGCCCCGCGATTAGGCCCCGCGATTAGGCATGGCTCAACAGCCCGGTCTAAACCGCCTGCATCAGGCTCGGGAGATCGCCGAGGACGCCGCCGGCTTCCTGCGCAAACAGCTGCCGCACAGAAGCGACGCTCCCGGCCGCCTGCATCGCCAGGGCGGCAGCAATCCGCACCGGCGCCGGGGCTGCGAAGATCCGCGCGAACCCCTCCATCGCTGCGGCCGAAGCAACGACATCGGCTCGCCGCCAGCGCGTATACGGGGCCAGCGCCGTCTCGGCCCCGATGTCGAGACCGACGCGGGCGGCTTCGGCGATGACGTCGACCAGCGCCGCGACATCCTTCAAGCCAAGATTGAGCCCCTGACCCGCCAGCGGATGGATCTGATGGGCGCTGTCGCCGGCGAGGGCGACGCGCGGCCCGTGGAAGCGGTCGGCGACGTGCAGGCCAACCGGGAAGGCATGACGCCGCCCCGCCAGCTTCACTTCCGGGAGAAAATCCCCGGCGCGTTTTTGGAGCTCCGCCTCGAAGCCGGCGTCGTCCAGCGCCATCAGCGCCTCGGCGACGATGCTGCGTTCTGTCCAGACAAGATTGATGCGGTCATCCCTGAGCGGCAGCGCCGCCATCGGACCCGAGGGTAGGAAAATCTGCCGCGCTGCGCCGTCATGAGGTGTTGCGCAGGTCACCGTGGTGGAGATTGCCCGCGCAGGATAATCCCACCCTTCATAGCGGATCCCGGCTGCCGCCCTGACGCCGGAGCGGGCGCCATCACAGCCAACCACCAGCGCGGCGCTGATCTTGCCGCCCTGCCCAGCATCCTGACCGCCATCCTGCCCGCCATCCTGCCCACCATCCTGACCGGCGGCCTCAAACGCCAGGGTGGCGCGCGGATCGGCGAAATCAGCTCCCAAACTGCGTCCAGCGCAGAGGCTCACCCGCTCCGAAGCGGTCGCGGCCGCCTTCAGCGCCGCGACCAGCGGGCCCTGCTCAATCATGTAGCCCAGCACCTTCTCGTCCTTGCAGTCGGACGCGAGAAAGCTGATGGCGCCTGCCTGACCTTTCGCCTCGACGCTGGTGACCGGCTGCGCCGAAGCGAGAAGCTCCGCCTCAAGGCCGAGCGCCCGCCAGATGCGCCAGCAGCCGAAGGCGACGAAGAAGGCGCGGCCGTCGCCAGTGCGGGGGCCAGTGCGGGGGCCAGGCGTGAGATCGGCGTCGACGAGTGCGGTTCGAAAGCCGCGCTGCGCCAGGGCGAGGGCGAGGGTAAGCCCGACCGGCCCGCCACCGGCGATGGCGACGTCAACATCAGCTTCAGCGGCGACGTCATTCGGTTGGGTGCGGGGCGGGACCATCCTGCCAGTGTAGAACCGCGAGGGCTGGAGCGCCAGAAAGGCGGCTAGCCCCCTACCGGCTGCCCCGCCCTGTCCGACAAAAGACCCTGTCCGACACGAAGCCCCTGTCCGAAAAAGAAAAAAGGCGCGACCCGAAGGT
Organism: Alphaproteobacteria bacterium; assembly: GCA_031394145.1. Classification (GTDB taxonomy): domain Bacteria; phylum Pseudomonadota; class Alphaproteobacteria; order Caulobacterales; family Hyphomonadaceae; genus UBA7672. Next base: position 11,690 of record JANMWT010000102.1, read on the forward strand.
CGCGCCCCATTCCGGCCAGATCTGGCCAGTCCTTCGAACGCCGCGCCGGCGGCGCCGCTTTCGGCTAGGTGTGGTAGGCCACCTCGCCATGCTCGTTGATGTCGAGGCCTTCTTCCTCGACTTCCGATTTGACCCGCAGCAGGCCGAGCACCCGCAGCAAGATCCAGATAATCAAGCTGATCCCGCCCGACCAGACGAGCGTGGTCACCACCCCGGTGGCCTGAGAGATCATCTGAGCGGTCATGTCGTAGGCGAGAGTCGGGCAGGTCGCGAGGACCACGCCGTCCTTCGAGCAGTTGACGTAGTCGACGACGCCTGCCCCACCCCAATCCGGGTTGACGGCCAGACCGGTGCCGAGGGCGCCGATGATGCCGCCGATGCAGTGCACCCCGAACACGTCGAGCGCGTCATCATAGCCAAGCATCTTCTTCAGCGTGGAGACGGCGAAGAAGCAGACCGGCGAGACGACGAGGCCGAGGATAATGGCGCCCATCGGTCCGGCGAAGCCGGCCGCCGGGGTCACCGCCACAAGGCCCGCAACGATGCCCGAGCACATGCCGAGCATGCTGGCCTTCCGGCGGGTGACCAGTTCGACCACCATCCAGGAGAAGCCTGCGGCCGCCGTGGCGAGGAATGTGTTCGCCATGGCGAGGCCGGCATAGTAGTTCGATTCAAGATTGGATCCGGCGTTGAAGCCGAACCAGCCGAACCACAGGAGGCCGGTGCCAATCATGGTCATGGTCAGCGAGTGCGGCGGCATCGCTTCTTTCGGATAGCCCACGCGCTTGCCAAGGACGATGGCCCCCATCAGCGCGGCGATACCCGAGTTGATGTGGACGACCGTTCCGCCGGCGAAGTCGAGCGCGCCCTTGCCATAAAGGAAGCCCGAGTTCTTGACCGGGTCCGACATGTGGGTGGCGACGGCGTCGGGGCCGCCCCAGAACCAGACCATGTGGGCGATCGGGTAGTAGACCAAGAGCGGCCAGACGACCGCGAAGATCACGATGCCGATGAACTTCACGCGTTCTGCAAGGCCGCCGAGCACGAGGCAGGCGGTGATGCAGGCGAAGGTCATCTGGAAGCAGACGAAGATGATTTCGTGGATGTAGACGCCGGTTGAAAACGTCGCTGCGAGGTTGTCGGAAAGGTCGGTGACCTTGCCGTTGACCACGTCATTCAGGAAGAATCGCGAGGTCCCTCCTATGAAGGCGTTCAGACTGCCGCCATCGGTGAAGGCGAGCGAATAGCCCACCGTCGCCCAGACCAGCATGCCGATGACCGTGACCGTGGTGACCTGCATCAGGACCGACAGCATGTTCTTGGAGCGGACGAGGCCGCCATAGAACAGTGCGAGGCCCGGCAGGATCATGACCAGCACCAGGACGGTGGAGATCATCATCCAGGCGTCATCGCCCTTGTCGACTTTTTGCTCGGGCGCCTTGATCGCGCCTGCGGCGGCGACAGGCGCAGCCGCCGTGGCGGCGGGCGCCGCCGGCGTGGCTTCCGCAGAAGGCGGGGCCGCGGTGGTGGTTTCCGCAGGCGGGCTCGCCGGCGGGGTTTGCGCAAGGGCAAGGCCGCCCGTGGCGCAGATCAATCCGGCGGCAAGCGCCGCCAAGCCGGCGCGAAGACCGCCGCCCCAAAGTGTTAGACGATCCAGTCGTCTGATTTTGTTAGACATATGCTTCCCCTGAGGTTGACTCGCAACCGGCGCTGAAGAAAACCCGCACCCTACATGCGGACATGAACCGGCCCCCCGTTCGGTGTGCCCTGATAGGGGCGTCCGGCCTCGTTCGGAGCAAGCAAGCACCCCCAAGGGTTCGGGGGGTCATTCCCGAATGCACAATAATTAGGCGCCGCATGCTCCGCTCGCTCTGCAACAAGGCATGCCGGCGCCTTGCGATCGAGCGGCTCATTGCGGGGAGATGCTGCGGGCGCGACACGCGCTAGCTCAGTGTCATTGCACCGCCGCAAGGCTGGTCATGGGGTTGGCCCCGGAAAGGTTTGCGCAGCGTCGCCGGAAGGCGCGCCGCCGCGGCGTTTCCGGGGCCCTTTTTTCGCGATGTCTTGCGAAAGTCTTGTTCAAGAATTTCGCACGATCCCACGCGAATTCGCCTCAAAACCGGAGCGGCGTTTACCAGCCGTTGAGGCCGCCCACGCCAGTGTCATGGGGCTCACTTAACCCTAACCCGAGCGAGGACCGACAGCATGTCGAATCCGCGTGCGCCCCGCACCGAGGATGAAGCCTTCCCGGTACGCCGGCCCAGCCCGTTCGCCCGGTTCCTGACCGGGTTGATGGCGTTTTCAGCCGGCGTGTTCATCTGCGGCGCGTGCGGGTCCTATTCGCCGACCGACCCCAGCTTGAACTCCGCCGTCGCCGGGGAGGCCGCCAACCTGTTCGGACGTCCAGGCGCGCTGGGCGCCGACCTCCTGACGCAGGCCTTCGGCTGGACCGCCTGGCTGATGGGTTTTGCCCTGATGATCGGCGGGCTCCGCCGCACGCTGGGCATTGGACCGCGTGAACCATCGGCCTGGCTCTGGGGCATGTCGGCGCTGATTCTCTCGGCTTGCTGCCTCGCTGAATGGCCAATTCCGCAAAGCTGGCCGCTGGCCGCCGGCCTCGGCGGCACGATTGGCGATGTTCTCCTCGCCATCGCCGCCACGCCGTTCGCTGCGCTGCGGGCGCCCGACGCCGAAATCTGGGCGGCGGCGATCTCCGGGATCTGCGCCATTCTCTTTGCCGCCATGGCGATGGGTCTTGGCGCCTCGGATGGCGCTGCCCTCCTCCGCGCCTTCCGCGCTCGGCGCCAGGCCGAAGCCGAAGCGAATGCAGCGCAAGCCGCCGCCACCGTCGGCGGTCCGTCGCTGCTGTCGCGCCTGCCGGCTCTGGCCCTGCCCAATCCGTTCCGCAAGAAGCACGCAGATATCATCGAGCCGATCGTGGTCACCGCCGAGGATGATTTTGAAGACAGCGATCGTGGCTTCTTCAACGCCGTCGAGAAAGCCGAAGGCGTCGGCGGCCGTGCGATCCCGATCACGCCGCGTGTGCTTGAGAGCCGTCCGATCCCGGATGCGCCGCGCAGCGATGCACGCCCGGGCGTCAAGGCGCCCGCGAGCGCGACGGCTTCGAACTCAGCGAGTGCGTCGAACACCCTCCCGGCCAAAGCTGCGGCCCCCGCAGCGCCGACCGTCTCGCACAACGCTTCGACCGCGATCCCGCCGATCGAGCTGCTTGATGTGCCGCCGCCGCGCCGCTCGGAAGTCGACGAGGCCCGCCTGCTCGACATGGCCGATCGGCTGCAGGGCGTATTCAACGACTTCAAGGTCAAGGGCCGCATCGTCGAAGTGCGCCCTGGTCCGGTTGTCACCCTGTTCGAACTCGAACCTGCGCCCGGCGTGAAGTCGAGCCAGGTCATCTCGCTCGCCGACGACATCGCACGGTCGATGTCGGCGACAGCCGCGCGCGTCGCCGTCATTCCCGGCCGCAACGCGATCGGCATCGAGCTGCCCAACCCCAGCCGCGAGACCGTCTATCTCCGCGATCTCCTCAACGCCCAGGAATTCCGCCGCACCCGGTCGGCGCTGCCGCTGGCGCTCGGCGAATCGATCGAAGGCCAGCCGACCATCGCCGACCTCGGCAAGATGCCTCACCTCCTGATCGCCGGCACCACCGGTTCGGGTAAGTCGGTCGGCATCAACGCCATGATCCTGTCGCTGATGTTCAAACTGCCGCCCGAGAAATGCCGCTTCATCATGATCGACCCCAAGATGCTGGAGCTGTCGATCTATGAAGGCATCCCGCACCTTCTCTCCCCGGTCGTCACCGATCCGGCAAAAGCCGTCCTGGCGCTCAAATGGGTCGTGCGCGAGATGGAGAGCCGCTACGACATCATGTCGAAGTTGGGCGTACGCAACATCGCCGGCTTCAACCAGAAGGCCGAGGAAGCCGCCTCGAAGGGCGATTATCTGTCCCGCCAGGTGCAGACCGGCTGGGATAAGGAAACCGGCGAAGCGATCTGGGAGACCGAGCAGATCAAGCCCGAGCAGATGCCGCACATCGTGGTCGTGATCGACGAGGTGGCCGACCTGATGATGGTCGCCGGCAAGGACATCGAAGCGTGCGTGCAGCGTCTCGCCCAGATGGCGCGCGCCGCAGGCATCCACCTGATCATGGCGACGCAGCGACCTTCGGTTGACGTCATCACCGGCACGATCAAGGCCAACTTCCCGACCCGCATCTCCTACCAGGTCACCTCCAAGATCGACTCGCGCACCATCCTTGGCGAACAGGGCGCCGAGCAATTGCTCGGCATGGGCGACCTGCTCTGGATGGCCGCGGGCGGCAAGATCGTCCGCGTCCACGGCCCGTTCGTGAAGGACGAGGAAGTCGAGCGGGTTGTGTCCTGGCTCAAGGATCAAGGGACGCCGCAATACGTTCAGGGCGTCACCGACGATTTCGAGCAGGACGAAGCTTCGGTCGCCGACGCCGCCTTCGGCGCATCCTCTGGCGATCCGGAAGAAGATATGTATCGCGAGGCGGTGACCGCCGTCGTGCGCGACAAACGCCCGACCACCTCCTATGTCCAGCGCGTGCTCCGCATCGGCTACAACCGCGCCGCGAGCATGATCGAACGGATGGAGCGCGAGGGCATCATCTCGGCCGCCGACCATTCCGGCAAACGCCAGATCATCGCGCGCGATGGCCATGGCGGCGGACCTCGCGGAGAAGAGGCGGCCTAACCTGCCCTTGCCGGCGAATCGGGATAGGGGGGAGCTTCGCAGCTCCTCCCCCCCCACACCACCGTACATGCGGGGCCGCATACGGCGGTTCGATGGATTAGGCGGCGAGGCGGGGTGCGAGGGGGGCGAGGCCGAGCGAGCTGAGGTAGGCATTGGAGAGTGCGGCAGCAAGCGCAGGGCTATTGCTGAGCCGCCAAGGGCCAAGCGCGGAGCCGACGGTCTGAGCCGCAAGATCCTTACCGACGCCGAGACGGCGAAGCTCCGCAAAGCGGGACCGCCCGTGTTTCCACTGTCGCCAGGCGATGGCGCGGAGCCGTCGCCTGATCCACTGATCCAGCTTGCGCAACACCGACGGGGTTTCACAGAAGCCGAAGTAGCAGCGCCACCCGATGAGGTAGCGAGACAGGGCTTTGGCGCCTTGTGCGAGGCTGGCGCCCTTGGCCGAGCGCGTCAGCTCTTTGACCTTGGCTTTAAACCGGCTTAGCGCCTGCGGCGCGATGCGCCGTTTAGGCGTTAGGCCGCCCGTGAAGCTGAAGCCCAAGAACTTGCGTCGGCTAGGTCGGTCGACCGCGCTCTTGGCTGCATTCACCGTCAGCTTGAGGCAGCCCGTCAGGTACCGGGTCAGCCCGGCCATCACCCGTTCGCCCGCTCGCCGGCTGCGTAGATAGATGTTGCAGTCGTCGGCGTAGCGCACGAAGCGATGGCCTCGCTTCTCCAGTTCCCTGTCCAGGCCATCCAGCATCAGGTTGGACAGCAGCGGTGAGAGCGGTCCGCCTTGCGGCGTCCCCTCGTCCGTCGGTCCGACCAGGCCATCCTTCATCACGCCCGCGTTTAAGAAGCTGCGGATGAGTTTGAGGATGCTCGTGTCGGTCACCCGCTGGGCCACCAGTCCCATCAGGATGTCGTGGTTGACCCGGTCAAAGAACTTCTCCAGGTCGATGTCCACGACGACGTTGAAGCCCGCGCGGATGTGATCCTGCGCGCGCGCCACCGCCTGATGCGCTGAGCGTTTGGGCCTAAACCCGTAGCTTGAGTCCGAGAACGTCGGGTCCCAGTACTCCTGCAGGACCTGCAGCGCCGCCTGCTGGATGAAGCGGTCGAGCACTGTGGGGATCCCGAGCAGCCTTACGCCGCCGGTCGCCTTTGGTATCTCGACCCGCCGCACCGGTTGGGGTCTGTAGGTTCCTTCGAGGAGCCGGGCCTTGATCTCGGGCCAGTGGTCCTTCAGGTGGGCGGCCAGATCGTCGACGGTCATCCCGTCGGCTCCTGGCGCGCCCTTGTTGCGCTGAACTTGTTTCAGCGCCTTCCTCAGATTGTTACGCTCGACAACCATCTCCATTCGCGGCCCCGTCTTGGCCGCTGGGCGTGTCGGTTCGGTTCGCGCCGTACGGGCTTCGGTCCCTTCGGGGGCGGAGCGCGGGGGTTCACCCTTTGCCGTCGCTCCAAAGGCCAGTTCGAGCTGGTTGTTCTGCCGCTTGGTCCGCACGAGCTTGCCGTCCAAATCGTCCATCCATCGTTCAGGCCTTCAGCGGATCGCTCCGCCTACTATGCCGTCTGCTGACTTCTCCAGCGCGATCGTGGGCATTACTGCCCGCTCAGTCCGGGTTTGCCGGACACGTTGGAGATCTCCCGAGGTAAGATCGATCGCCTTCGTCGCACGCCCGCCGAATTTACCACCCCGGTCGTTGATGACCTTGGACTTCGCGATCAGTTGCTCGCTCGTCCGGCCGGGTAGGCCTCATATCCGGTTCTTGTTCATCGGGTCGCGACTTTGCTCCACGCTTCTTTCAGACCCCGCCTCGCGACGACGCCCTTGCGCTTCACTAACCCTTCGCCGTCATCAGGCTGGGTAAAGGACTTGCACCTCCAAGCTGTCGATCATGCTCGGCACACAACACAAAAGGCGCGCCCTTGCGAGCGCGCCTTGTGAGTTGAAGTGGTCTTTGGGGTATCTGCGGTAAGCCGCGCTGGGCTCCGTCATCGTGGGTCGGCTGAAGTCAGCGGGCCATGCGACGGATGCGTTCGATCTCCTTTTGAACTTCGATTTCGACCAACTGCGGAAGGTTGGCGTTGAGCCAATCCTTGAGCATAGGCTTTAACATCTCCTTGACGACGTCATCGAGCGTTAAGTCCGATTGCACCATCATCGAGCCCATCAGCCTGCCGAGCGCTCCGGCGGCCTTGGCGGCGGCCGGCTCGCCGACCAGCGATGGTTCGGAAAAGGCAGGATGCGAGGCGCGCGGCGCCGGTTTGGGCGCCGGGGCAGCCGCTGTAGCGATCGGGGCGGCGATCGGAGCGGGCTCCTCGTCGGGCTCGATGATCATGATGTCCTCGTCCGGCTCGGCGTCCGAGAGCTCGGGGGCGGAGAGAACTTCCTGCAAGGTCGGTTTCGGCGCGGGGGCGGGCGGAGGAATGATCGGCGCGGCGGCAGCCATCTTGGGCGCAGGCGGTGGCGGCGGAACGACCGGGGCGGCGGGCTTGATCTCGATCGGGGGCGGCTCGTTGGGTTTCAACTCAAGCACATCCGCGCCGGCTTCGGCTGGCTTGTCGTCTTCGGAGATGATCCGGCGGATCGACGCCAGGATCTCTTCCATCGTCGGCTCACGTTGAGCAGTGTCCGCCGTCATAGCCGGGCCTCTATCTCTTCCGCGTGATCGGGCGGCGATTCTCCCCCGATCTGCGTTCGATCGATAGAAGCTCCTTGGCTCCCAACAAATGGTTAACGACCAAACATTCCCGGCTGGAGGCGGCCTGTCGCAGCGAGAAGTTGCATCACCGCGACATATTCGGCGCGCTGCGAATCAACCAGGGCAAGGCGCGCCTGCAGCAGCTCGCGCTCCTGATCGAGTACGTCGAGCGTGATCCGGTTGCCCACCGCGAGCTCCTGCTGGGCCCCTTCAAACGCCGTTCCCGCAGCGGTCACGCGGCTCTGCGAAGCGTCGATCCCCTGCCGGGCGGACGTCACGGCGTGCCAGGCGCTGGTCACCTGGGCGGTGACCTGGCGTTCCTGCGCCAGCGCATCGTAATGCGCCTTGTCGGCGCTCAGCTGCGCCGAACGGGTGCGCGAGGCGACGAGCCCGCCCTGATAGATCGGGATCGACAGGCGCGCCGTCAGGCTGAGGCTGGTGTCCTTGTAACTGTTGTCGACATAGGTATCGGTAAGCCCGGCATTGCCGACCAGGCCAAGATTTGGCCGCAGCGACCCGCGCGCCACGCCAACGCTTTCGCGCGCGCCGGTTTCGGTGGAGCGCAGCGCCACAAGATCAGGGTTTTCCTGGAGGCCGATGCGGATTGCTTCTTCGAGGGACGCCGGGATGGCGGGCGGCGGCGGCGGATCGGCAAGCTGCACCGCCGGTCGGCCAACCAGCCGCTCGAAATTGGCGCGCGCCGCGGCGCGGCGCGCTTCGGCGGCGGCAAGATCAGCCTGCGAGCCGGCATGCCGCGCCTGGGCCTGGGCGACGTCCGTCCGTGTCACCGCCCCGACCTTGAAACGGTCGCTTGCCGCCTGGACCTGCTGCTTCAGCGAGCCCTCGTCGGTTTCGCGGATCGCCACTTCCTGTTCCGCCCGGCGAACATCGACGAACGCGGTCACGACATCGAGCACCAGCTGCTGCTCAAAACTTGAGAGCTTTGCTTTTGCCGCGCCAACGCCTGCCGCAGCCTGCCGGCGCTGCGCCAGGAGCGCGCCGCCGGCATAAAGCGTCTGACGCGCCTCGAGCCCGGCGGTGGCGCGCTCATAGGTTCCGGTCGGGGGAAAGGAATTGCCGTTGGGCAGCGTGAAGGCCTGGCCCGGCTTGTCGTCGAGCGCTGTATAGCTGCCGCTCAACGACAGGCTGGGCCGCATCGCCGCCCGCGCCTGTTCGAGGGCCTCATCGGCTGTCCCGCGGGTCTTGCGCTGGGCCAGCAGGGACGGATTGGTGTCGAATGCAGAGACGATCGAGGCGCCGAGGGTTTCCTGGCTCGCTTGCGCCAAGGCAGGCGCGGAAATTGAGGCAAGCAGGAAGGCTGCGGCGATCATCCTCATGGCGGTCCTCTTCGTCGGCAACCGTAATGGCGCTTACACACGCCGATATCGGGCGTATCGCCCCTGTTTGCCAAGAGGGTGCGGCTGTTTGGTTAAGAGGAGCGGGGTCGTTGCGCGCGTCCGCGAGGGCTAAAACCGGAAAACCTCGGCCTTTTCGAACCCCGGCAGCGACGGGGCGGCCGACTCGAAGGGCGCCCGCCAGGCGGTCTTGCCGCCCGAGCGCACATAGAGGCGCGCCCGACGCACAACCCCTTCGTTGACGACCACCGCCAGGCGCCCGCCTTCCGCAAGCTGGTCGACCCAGGCCTGCGGCACAACTTCAACTGCGCCATTGACGAAAATCACGCTGAACGGACCGCGCGATGCAGCCCCCAATTTGAGCGGGCCGGCCACCACCTCCGCCTTGCCGCCGGACCGCACGAGCGCACTGCGCACGGTTGCAGCCGCAGCCTCATCCTGCTCGAGCGCGACAACCGATCCGGCCAGCTTGGCGAGCACCACAGTGGAATATCCGGCGCCCGGCGCAATATCGAGCACCCGGTCGTCCGCCGTGACGGCGCCGGCGTGGACCAGCTTGGCAAAATCGCGCGCCGCCATGAGATGACGTCCCGGTGCGGTTTCAACCGCGCAGTCCGCATAGGCCAGCGCCTCACGACCCGCTGGCACAAAGGCCTCGCGGGCGATCGACGCCATCGCTGCGATCAGGCGGCGGTCGGTGACATCATTGGGACGCACCTGGCTGTCGATCATCGCCGTCCGGGCCGCTTCCAGATCCACCTTCGACCCCATGCTTTCAGCCAGACTTTCCGCCAGACTCAAGACGCGTGTGCGCGCCACTTGTGCCGAGTGGGCTCTTAGCATACGCACGTCCCCGCGCAACGCGCCGAACGGCCGCTCCGCCTGCGGCCGCTTTGTCTGCGAGGCCACGTGGCGGAGTGGTGACGTAGCGGACTGCAAATCCGCGCACCCCGGTTCGATTCCGGGCGTGGCCTCCAACCTTCCCCTGCGCGCCTCTCCAAGCCATTCCGGTCCTACCCACTCCGATCCTGCCTATCCCGGCGCCTACCCATTCCGGCCTGCCCACCCCCGTAAACCTTACCAGGTCCGGCCGGGCGTTAGGGCTTGCCCGCAAACCCGCGAAATCCCGTTAACCTTCGATTAACCAAAGCGGCGCATGGTCGTATTGTCTTCCCTTGAAGATACCCCACCATCACCCAAACGCCTTTGCGGGAGCCTCTGGCTCCCGCCTCTCTTCTTTTCGGTCTCTCTCGGTAAACCGCCGCCGGACCGGGCCTTTTGGG
>JANMWT010000122.1:0-32903 GCA_031394145.1 Alphaproteobacteria bacterium
CTTCGCCAGCGCCGCCCGATACATGCGCACGAGTAAGAGTGGCGGGAGGGCCAGCGTGAGGAGCGCGGCCATATATCGACGAGCCGCATCGCCTGCAGGAAACCGGATGCCCGCATAGTATCGCGAATAGACATACCGTTGCCGGGCAAACAGCCCGAAGGTGAAGCGCTTGCAGTGATTCATTTTCATCGCGTTCAACGAGACGAACCTTCCGCCCTGCTCCAGCAGAATCGGATGAACTGTGGTTTCCCAGAAGCCAGCCGTCAAACGCTCGCGTGGAACGGCGAGAAGCGCGGCGCGGCGATAGGCGACGTTCATTCCCGGAAGGATGTTTGCTTGTCCCTCGGCAACCGGGGGATAGAACGCGCTGTACTCGCAAAGGAATGTCGCCCAGTCAAAAGGCGTGTCCGCGACCCCGTTGTCGACGCAGCCGCCGACGGCGACAACTTCGGGAGGACGAAGCCCCTCGACAACCTGTTGAAGCCAGCCTGGCGCAGGCACGCAGTGATCTTCGGTGACCGCCACGATCGGCGCGGTCGACGCTTCAAATGCAAGCGTCCGCATTTCGGGCAGCGGCATGTCCGGAGCGCAGGGGACAAATCGAACCTCAGGATATCGGCGCACGATGTCCCGTGAGATGTCGTCCTGACGCCGATCGGCGAGGACCACTTCGCAGGACAGGTCTCCCTGCAAGTTTGCCAGGGAGTCCAGAGTTTCGAGAATGCGATCTCCGTCTTCCGTGCTCACCAGGCCGATGATCACAGAGATGGGCGCTCGCTGCGGATCAATCATTCGATAACCCCTTCAAGGAGTGCGTCTGCACCCAACCATGCCTGCTTCGAGCATCAATCGTCGGTGAGCTTGAGGCCCGCGGACGGAGATTGCCTCGCTCGTTGAAGAGACAGTCAGTTTGCACGGGTCACACGCTCGCAACGGCCCTCGTTGCCTCACTCGTATTGCACAAACCGCACCATCTTCAGCGTATGCATGTGGCTCTTTGGGCAGGATGGAGCCAGACTGCGCAAGTTCTGGAAGTCGCCTCAGATGGTGTGCGTGAAAATTAGTGCAAATTCCCTAAACATCCGGCGAGCGCGCGACCGAGGGACCTTATCAAACCCACCGCCTGGCGTCCGAGGCAGCCACCCGGTCCTTGTCGGAAAGCCGCCTGCGCGCCAGACCGGGACTGGTTCGCTCTCCGTTTGGCTGAAGACCGCCGCCGCTCGCCCGCTACACGATTGATCGAATTTGCAAAAAATGACTTTCGCCTCGCGCCGCGTATGACCACTTGCCGTGTCAGGCGTTGTCGGGCCCAGGCAAGTTTGCCTTGTCGCGCTTAAAGATCGCCGCCGGTCGACCGGCCGTCGGCGTCCTCGCGATCTCAGGCGTCGACTTGCCGCGTCCTCAGCCCATTCTGGCTGGCATTGTCGAGGGTCGAGCCGCCGATTATCCGATCTATTCAAATCACAGCGAGGGGCTGTGAGGCGGCGCGGAGCTGCAGCATTGTGACCCATCGTGTGAGCTTTGGGACTGGCGCTGCGTGTCTGAAAGTATCCTGCTCGGTCGCTGTGAATTTCGCGATAGATCAGGAGACGTCCATGAAAGCTCGCTTCTTCGCCGCCCTTCTCGCCACTGCCGCACTCGGCGCCGCGCCTGCCTTCGCGCATGCGGAAATGACCGCATCAAACATCGCCGACCACGCCAGCCTGGCCAAGGCGCCAGACGCGTTTACCGCTTCCTTTGAGGGAAAAGCCACCGTGACCGGGCTCGTCTTGGCGAGCGCCGCTGGAAAGCCAATCGCGCTGACCTACACGCCAGCAAAAGAGATGTCGAAATCCCTGTCGGTTCCGCTGCCCAAGCTGGGCGCAGGCGCCTACACGCTATCGTTCAAGGTCGTCGCAAAGGACGGTCACGTGATGACGACCGCCATCCACTTCACCGTCACCGGAGGGTGATGACGTCGTGCCAGGTGACGCATTCGCGCTCTGGCTGCTCGTCATTCGCACCGGGCTAAACGTATCCGCCCTCATCGCAATCGGCTTTGCGCTCCATACTGCCCTCGGTATTGTGGAGCGCGACGGCCGCCCGGGTCTGATGCGACCTAGTCTCGGCGCATGTCTCGCCGTCCTGATCTTCGCGGCTGCCCGCCTGGGTGTCTTGACCCTTCAGCTTGGCGATGGCTCGACCCTCTTCGATTCGACGGCAATTGCCTTGGCTTGGTCGACCTTGGGCGCCTCAACCATCGGCTTGGCCGCAGGCGCGCTGGTCGTCGCAGCGTCCGCTGCGACCCGGTCACGCGCCCTGGCCGGCTCAGGCGCCATCGTTCTCGCTGCTGGCTTCGCACTCACCGGTCACACACAGGGGCTTGATGATCCAGGGCTCGCGCCTCTAGCCGTCGGTCTTCATGTCCTTATCGCTGGCTTCTGGATCGCGGCGCCTGGGACCTTGCGACCCTCGATGGCCGTCACCAACAATGTGTTGCACGCCCGGCTGGTCGCATTCAGCAGGCTTGCGGTCGCAGCGATCCCGGTCCTGGCAGCGCTCGGAGTTTGGCTTGCCTGGCGCATTTCAGGCGGGATCGGACCGCTGCTGACGTCCACCTATGGCCGGCTCATGTTGTTGAAGCTAGCTGCCGCACTCGCCGCGATGGCTCTCGGCGCCTTTAACCAACAGGTGATAACGGCGCGCGTGTTGAGCGAGCCGCAAACCGGCCGACGCTGGCTGTCCCGCACGCTCGCCGCCGAGACGGCGCTCTTTCTGCTTGCGATCATCGCCGTATCGGCTGCGACGACGATCGCGGGCCCTGGCGAATAGGCGCCGCTTCTCACTTCGCTGCGTGGAAGAAGCGCTCGGCTTGAGAGCCTCACAGATCGCGACGTCACGTTCAGCCGGATCGGGGGGGGGGGCGCTCAGCGCGGTGTCGTCATCGCTCCTCTGCTGTGGCTTGAACAGCGCGAGCTCAATGCGCTGGAGAAAAGCGCTGATCAGGATTTAGCAGCGCCCGATCTGGCGGTCGATTCATCATGAGGCGCGGGAGCACTGGCGATAGCTTCGCCCGACGCGCCCGAACCGAGGGCTTGGACGGCGTCGTCCGCGAAGGTTCGTCTGCTTGACGTTAGAAGAGCGGTTCGCGCCCGGCGAACTTGATTGACACCTCTCGCGCGACGCAATCAATTGCCAGAACCGACGGGCCAAGGGGATTTGGGGTTTGTTTCACGATCTGCTTCAGTGGCTACAGGATGTGCCCGGCGCAACCGGCGGCGATCCCTCGACCTCCTGGAGCCAGCAGTTCGCAGGCTCGCTTCACCTTTGGGCGCTGACCGAGGGAACGCATGTTCTCTCCCTCATGCTGTTCGCTGGAACTATCCTGGTGGTGGACCTGCGAATGCTGGGCGTCGTGTTCAAGGACGTCCCCTACTCGACCCTCAACAACAAGGTTCTGCCGCTGACCATCGGGGGCTTTGTCCTTCTCACGCTCACCGGCCTGCTGCTCTTCTTCTCAAACCCCGTCCATTATTACCATTCGGTCTTCTTCCGCGCGAAGATCCTCTTCCTCCTCCTCGCGGCGGTGAACATCTTCTGGTTCCATTTCCGCGTGCAGAAGCATCTCAGCGAATGGGACAATCAGCCGAGCCCGCCGATCACGGTCAGACTTGCAGCCATCGTGTCGCTGGCATCCTGGTTGCTGGTGATTGTCTTCGGCCGCGTGACGGCCCTTTCCTTCTTCGAGTGCGAAAGCATGAAGCCCACCACCTTCGGTTATGCCTTCGCTGAATGCGCCTCGCTCATGCGGCCCGCCAAGGAGGCCGCCGAAGGGGCGACGACAAGTTCTGCTGCCGAAGGGGAGCCAAAACAGTGACGCTGGATTTCGCCACGCTTCTCCCTGAGATCAAGCCATGGGTGAAAGGCCTGACGGCGCTCTGGCCCGTTCCCTTGATCAAGTCGTCGAGCTGGGCGTTTCCACTGATCCTGTGCAGCCACCTCGTGGCCCTCACCATGTTGGGGGGGGCCATCCTCCTTCCCAGCCTGCGATTGATGGGGGTGGGAATGACACGCGAAGCGCCAGCTGCAATCGAAAAGACGATGCGGCCATGGCTGGTGATCGCCCTTGTGGTTCTCGCTGTCACCGGCGTTCTGATGGGCATGGTCAACCCGATGAAACTTTATTCCCGACCCGCTTTCCTGGTGAAGGCGATCGCCCTCGCCGCCGCGTTGCTCTTCTCGTTCGGCGTCGTTCGGTCGATCGCAGCCCACGATGGCGTCGTCACCCGGCCAGCGAAGATCCTTGCGGCGATCGGGCTCGCTGGTTGGCTTGCCGCGGTCCTGATCTTCGGCGCGTCATTCGGCGCAGCGCCGGGGATGTTCCACGTCATCAGCGTTGGCTGGCTGATCGTGATGGCGTTTGGCTCGCGCCTCACCCGGATCGTGCTTGGCGCCATCACCGCGATGACCGTGGCGGGGGTCGGGATCGTGACCTATGTGGTCTACAATCCCTTCGACAACTACAACATTGTCATGGAGATCAACCGCTGGACCCTGCGCTGCGCTGCGGTGGTCGTCGCGGGCTTTATCCTTTGGGAGTTCACACGCGCGCGACCATCTGAGGTTGCCGCGCCGCCGCTCAACCGGCTCGTCGGCGTCGTCTCCATCCTAGCCTGGTTCACCGTCGCTGCAGCCGGCCGCTGGATCGGTCTTGGAACGAGCGGATAAGTCGTTCCACACGCAATGAGCCGTGGATCCAGCGCGAGAGAGCATCCCGATCACTGCTCGATCGTCTGAGCTCTCTGTGAAGCGCCGATGGGGCGCCGGGCGGCCGTCCTCGCCGGGTCAACGCGCACGGGGGTCGACCCGGATCGGCGGCGATCATTCGCCTTCAGCGGTAATCGCGGTGTCCTTGCCTTGGGCGTCAGCGCGAAGAATCCCCGGCATGGCGTAGTTGCCTTCATGGCAGGCGTACTCGTAGAGCGCTTCCTTCGAGCGACGCAACGGGATCTGCCCGGTCCAGGCCTGGGTATAATAGACCGGATCTGCGACCTCGAAGGTGTAGTCGATGATGTCGTCAGCGACCCGACGGAACCGCTCAGTCACCTGGCCCTTGTCGGACACGGGGTAGGCGCCGACCTGCAACTGGGTTGGGCTGAAGTTGCGCGTCACCACGACCAGCGTGTCCCCTTCCCAGTGCGCGATGGAATCGCCGAACCAGCGTTTCACCGCATCTGGGTTTGCCGATTTGTGCGATACCGGGTCGTCGATGCGGATGATCCGCGCGTCGTGGTTCATCTCGATGCTGAGCAGCAGATTGTCGTGCGTTTGCACGATCTGGAAGTTGTTGTTGTACATCGCGTTGGTGAGCGGGGGGCCGCCCTGGCTGCCGAACGAGATGAAGCATCGCTCGCCCAGGGGCCGGATCTCGGGGCCCGTGTTGTTGATCACCTTGAAGTTGACGAGCCGCTGACTGCGCAGCGCCATCGCGTCTTTGGAAAACGGGACCTGGCCATTGGCGGGAGAGGTGATCCAAGACGAGCGCCACTCGGTGTTGACCTTGGCGTATTCTGAACCCGGATCGATCCAAAAGGCATTGTAACCGGCATCCGGGTTCTTGTCGGTGAAGACCCCGGAATTGGGATCGGTCCGCTTCTGACTGACCGCCGCCGCTCTTGAATAGGCCGAGTTCTTCGTCAGTTCGGCGATCTTCGCGGCCGGGATCACCAGGGCATCGCCAACCCTGTCGCCATTGCCATTGCGGGCCATCGTCGTCAGCGAAGCTGTCGACCAGATGCCCTGGAGATCCGGATGGCCATCTGTCAGGCGCGGCGGCTTGTAGTTCGGGTCCCACGGCTTGAGATCCTTGAAGAATGGCAGGGCGCTCGAGTACGACTTCGAACCCGAAATCGTTTTCTGGCCTTCGACCGCCGCCTTGTCGTCGGCATAGGCGACGCCGGTGCTCGCCCCGGTCGCGAGCGCATAATCGAGATAGTTTTTCTGGGCGGGCGCTGCAGCCGCGGGTTTGCCGGGCGCCGCTGCCCCAGGTTTGCTGGGCGGGGCAGATGCAGTTTGCGCATGCACCGCGCCTGCAGCCAGAAAACATGCCGTCAGCGCAGCTGACATGAATAACTTTTGGCTGTTCATTGGTCTCTCCCATGATCGTCGGCTAGCGGCCGAAGTGTCGGCTACAAAGGGCTCGACCGCAAGGTTTCGGCGCGTTCGCCTGCCAGGAGCGCATAGTGCACCCCTGTGGGCGGACCGAGCAAGCTGGTAGACCGGGAGCAAGGTCGGCTGTGCGCCATCTCACCCGCGCCGTGATCCTCGCCCTTGGTCTGGCCGCGCAAGCTGTTCGTGATCCTGCTCGGAGGGATCAACGCGCTCTGGTTCACCTTGACCGAGCACCAGCAGATTGCCGGCCTCACCTCCGACGCGCCCGCACCGATGCTCGCCAAAGTCATGGCCGGCGGCTCACTCGCAATGTGGCTGCTGGTGATCCTGCTTGGTCGCCTGCTTCCCACCTTCGCCTCGACCGGCGGGGGCTCCACGAGCTCAACCCGCTCGGCTAGGTCAACCCAAAGGTCTGGCGGCTCTAAGGTCTAGCGGCGCCGTCGGCAAGTTTGCGCAGATTGTCCTCGTGGGTCGCACGGGTGAGCGCATAGAGCGAGAGTGACGCCAGCATCGCCACACGCAGCAGCGTCATTGCCGGAAGGTACCACCAGCCCAGTCGCTGAAGCACATCGTCGGTCACCGCCGCAGGCGTGGCGTTGGCCGGAAAATGCGCCAGCGTCAGCACCAAGGCTGCCGCCATGACCCCGACGCCCGACACCATCTTCTGGATGAAGGTGTTGGCGGCGAAGAAGACGCCCTCCGAGCGTCGTCCGGTCTTGATCTCTGACTGCTCGACCAGATCGGCGATCATCGAGACCGTCAGCGCCTGGAAACAGACGGTGAGGGCAACATCGACCTGACCAAGCACAAAGACAGCCCAGAACGTGCCAGGATCGCGGCCGGTTGAAAGCACCCCGACCAGATGAAGCAACACAGCCAGAGGCGCGGTCACCAGCCCGATGGCGCCGACCAGCATGGCGCCGCGCTTCTTGCCCATCCAGCGTGTCGCCAGCGGCGCGGCGGCGGCGCCAAGCAGCGCCGAGATGAAAACCGCAAGCGTGATGACGCCAATCTGCTGGGCGGTGAAGCCCCAGAAATAGGTCGAGAAATAGACCGACAAGGCGCTGGCGAGACCGGCGGCGACGAAGCCGAAGATCGTCGCCAGAAAAAGCGCGAAGAAAGACCGATTGGCCAACGTCTCGACGATCTCGCGCAGGATGACGGCCAGCGTCAGTCGCCGCACCGGCGGCTTTTGCTGGAGAGACACATAAGACTGTGTACCGAGCGCCGAGACCAGGATCGATGCGAACATCAGCACAGCGGCGCCGAGCCCATAGACGACATAGGCGTCGCGATTGAACTGGCCTTGCGGCAGGGCGGCAGTCGCGAAGGCCGGGAAGAGAAAGAAGAACATCAGCACGGTGGTCGCATTGCCGCCGGCCCAGCCGAAGAAGCTGCGGAAGGAGACCAGCGTGCTGCGTTGGTCATAGTCCTGCGTCAGTTCGGGCGCCTGGGCCGCGCTCGGCACCTCGAAGAAAGTAATACAAACGCGCGTCGCCACGGCGAGGACCAGCAAATACCCGAACATCGCCGAGCTATCCCAGCCCTTGGGCGGGCTCCACAGCAAGAAATAACTCACCGCCACCGGGATCGCCGACGCGTACATAAAAACGTGCCGGCGTCCCCAGCGCGAGCGGAAATTGTCGGACCAATAGCCGACGACGGGATCGGCGACCGCGTCGACCACCAGGGCGATGGTCAGCGCCAGGCCGACAAGACGCGCATCAACCCCGATCACCTGACTGTAGAAGATCAGAAGAAAGAAATTGAACCCGGTGTCCTTGACCCCGAACGCGACCGCTCCGAGGCCATAGGCCAGCTTGGTTCCCAGCGATGGCGCGCGTTGCGCAGGGCTTGCATGCGCTGCGCCTTCCGTGGCGTCGCGTCTTGCAGCGATGATCGCCTCCCCAAATGCGCAGCGTTTCATCGCTGCTGGTCGTCATGACGGATCACTTGGTCGCCCGCCTGTAGCCAACCTTGCACCTCCGCTCGCCATGGTCGAGGAACAACTCGGCCGACCTTTCCCTTCCCCAACGTCTTGCGCGCCGCCGAGCCGTGGCGCCGTCATTGATCGAGCAAAACGCAATCGCTCACGACAAAGCCGCGGCGGCATGGTTGATTGCCGTCATGCAGCGACCCGATTTTACCCGAAAAATTGTCCTGGCGGCGCCGGCTGAAGGCCTGCCGACGCCGGCCAACTTCCGGTTGGAAAGCGCTGCGCTTGCGGCGCTACAGGAAGGCCAGGTGCTGACGCGCACCCTCTACTGCTCCGTCGATCCCGGCACACGCTCACGATTGTCGAGTGGGACGAGTTATGCCCCGCCGTTGCGGATCGGCGATACGATCGACGGGTTCTGCGTTGGCGAAGTGATCGAGACCGCCAATTCGCGTTTCGAGCCTGGCGATATCGTCGCCATCGGCGGCGGCTGGGCCGAGCACGTCATCTTCCCCGGCCGCGGCTATATCCAGAAGATCCCACACCGGCGCCTGCCGCTGTCCTACTGGATCGGCGTGCTGGGAGTTCCCGGCATGACGGCATGGTTTGGCCTCAAGCGGGTCGCCGGCCTGAAGCCGGGCGACCGGGTGCTGGTCACCTCGGCGGCCGGCCCCGTGGGCGCCACGGCTGCGCAGATTGCGCGCAGTTTCGGCGCCTCGCGCGTCGTCGGGACCGCCAGCGGCGCTGAAAAGCATGAGTGGCTCCTGAAGCAGGCGGGGCTCGATGCTGTGGTCGACTACAAGACGGAGGCTGATCTTGGCGGAGCGCTGAAAGCCGCCAGTCCGGAGGGTTACGATATCCTGTTCGACAATGTCGGGAACGCCATGATCGATCGGGTGATCCCGTTGCTGCGGCCAGGCGCCCGGATTGTCATTTCCGGCCAGCTTGCCGACTACAACGCGCTCTCAGGTCAGGCGCCGGGCCTCCACAACACGCGCTATTTCATCGCCAGCCGCCTGCGCATGGAGGGGCTGGTCGTGTTCGATGATCTCAAGGCGTTCCCGGCGGCGCAAGAAGAACTCGGCGGCATGATCGAGCGCGGCGAGGTGAAGGTGCGAGAGCATCGCTATCGCGGGCTCGAAACTGTCCCGCAGGCTTTCATCGACCTGTTCACCCAAGCGGCATTCGGCCGGCGCATCATCGCAATCGCCGCCGATGCGAGCTGAGGATTTGCGCAATGGCTCCTGATTTTTCCACCTATCAGCGCATCAAGGCCACTCGCGAGGGACGCATCCTGACGCTGACCCTCACGGCGCCCAATCCAGTCAATGCCGTCGATGGCGCCATGCACCGCGAGCTGGCGCGGGTCTTTCTCGACGCTCAGGATGATCCTGAAAGCGATCTGGTTGTTCTCACCGGCGCCGGCCGGGCTTTCTGCGCGGGCGGCGATACGGCGTGGTTCAAGACGCATATCGAGGACCCGGCCTCGTTTCGCGCCATCGGTCCAGAGGCGAAGCGCATCGTCACCTCCCTGCTCGAACTCGAAAAGCCGCTGCTCTGCCGGCTCAATGGCGCCGCCGCCGGCCTCGGCGCGACCATCGCCCTGCTCTGCGACGTGATTATCGCGAGCGACCGCGCTCTGATCGGCGATCCGCACGTAAAGGTCGGCCTGGTCGCCGGCGATGGCGGAGCGCTCATCTGGCCGCAACTGATCGGATTTGCTCGCGCCAAGGAATTCTTGATGACCGGTGAGATGATCCCGGCCGAGCGGGCATTTGCACTGGGTCTCCTCAACCACGTCGTTGCCCATGATGCGCTGGATGCAAAAGTCGCCGAGGTCGCCGCCAGAATTCTCGCCAACCCGAAATGGGCGGTGCGCTGGACCAAGACCGCCGCCAATCTGCCGCTGCGCGCGCTCGCCGCCCAGGGTCTCGATGCGGCCATGGCCTATGAGCTCTTGTCCAACACGCTGGCCGACCGGAAAGAGGCCGTCGCGGCGTTTGTCGAGAAGCGTGCGCCGAAACTGACGGGCGAATGATGATCGAGACGACGCTTCCCGAACCGGATCACGTCAGCGCGCTGCGCCGTCAGCTCCGGCGCTTCGTCGTGGAAAAAGCGCCGCGCGAAAAACGTCGTATGTGGGACCGGATGCACGACTGGCCGCGCGATCTGTTTCGCGAGCTTGCGGATATGGGGCTGTGCGGTCTCACCATCGCCGAAGAACATGGCGGTCTTGGCCAGGACATCTACGCGGCTGTCGCCGGAATCGAAGAACTGTCGCGCGCCGGGCCGTTCTTGTCGGGCCCCTTCATACATTGCGCCTTCTACGGCGGGATGAATATCTCCGAGAACGGATCGGCCGGCCAGAAGCGCGACCTGTTGCCGAAGCTGGCGCGCGGCGAGCTGTTGTTCGCCTACGGGCTTTCCGAACCCGATGTCGGAGGCGATCTTTCAAGCGTCAAGACGCGCGGCCGGATCGAAGGCGAAACCCTGGTCATCGACGGCGCTAAACGCTGGTGCACCGGCGCGGACTGGGCGGACTATATCTACTGCCTTATCAACACGGCGCCGGACAAGCCCAAGCGCGAGGCGCTGAGTTTCGTGCTGATCCCGGCAAAGGCGCCCGGGGTTGTGATCACGCCCATCGAACATGTGAACCTTCGCTACACCGCCTCATGCGACGTCCATTTCGACAGCGTACGGATACCGCTTGAGGCTGTCGTCGGCGGCGCCGACAAGCTCAATCGCGGCTGGAGCATGCTGGCTGGCCGGGCGCTGGATGTGGAGAAGCTCGAAGTCGCAGCCTGCACATTCGGCTTTGCTCAGGCGGCGGTCGAGGAAGCGTGGACCTACGCGCAGGAGCGAACCCAGTTCAACAAGCCGATTTCGGGCCATCAAGCCATCGCCCACAAGCTGGTGACTGCGCGAACCAAGCTCGAAGCCTGCCGACACATGCTCTACCACGCCGCTCGACTGGCCAATGAAGGCCGCCCATGCGGCGTCGAAACGTCGATGGCCAAACTCTTCATCGCCGAGACCGGCGTCGAGATCGCGCTTGCCTGCCAGCAGGTGATGGGCGCTTACGCGCTGTCGGACGCCTACGACATGGACCGAAATGTCCGCGACCTGCTTGGCATGCCGATCGTCGGCGGCTCTTCCGACATGCAGCGCAATAATCTCGCCGGACTGTGGCGGTTGGCCCGCTAGAGCGCGATGCGATCGATCAGCGCCCGGACATGCAATGGCGCCTCTGCGCCCGCCTTCATGGCGCTGACCACGCCCATGTCGAAATATTCGCGCAGGCCGGTGATCAGCTCGCCCCGGAACTCGACTACGCCGGCATAGGGCGCCGAGACCAGCCTGCCCTCAGCCGACACGTATTCATCGACGCCTTCGACGAACAGGCGATCGCCCTGTTCGAGCGCATCGAAAATCCGCCAACGTACCTCGCCGACCTGGGGCGCAAGACCTTGCAACAGCTTGCGCGCCTTGTCCTTGCCGCGAACCGGTGGAGCGATGGCGGCGGCATAGTGCCAGACGATGTCTTCGGCAAAATGGGCGAGCACGCCGTCGATGTCCTTCGCCTTCCAGGCCGAAATCAAGGACAGCATGATGGCCAGACGGGTCATGTGCGATGCGCCTCAAAGCGGCCCCAGCGACCGGTCAAGCGCCCCTGCGGCGCGCGCCGGGCGCATGGCCGGTAGCCGGGGGGCCGATGGTTTCACCTATCACGCTTTTGCCCCGGCGCGCGCGACGGGCGGACGGCAAGTGTTGGCTCGCACCGGCTCGGCGCGTCGACGCCGGCTGTCCACGCCGCCTGTCGGCGACATTTTAGCCGTATTATCCGGGAGTTGGCGATTGGCGGCGAAAGGCGGCCGCGGCGGGCGCGCCCCTGTGATCGCCGCCATCCTCAATCCGGCGGCGCCTGCTATCGGTCTTGATCGACCTGACGCAGGGTTCTGAATGTGCGACTGCTTCAGCCCGGAAACCAGTTGTGAACCTCTGGGCAGGCACACCAGACAGCGTCGCAAGCGAGAGGGCATTCGATCATGGCTGGCAATGAAACCGAGCGGGCCAAGATGCCTGATGCATCCATCGCCCGCCTGATCGCGCGCGAGCTCGGCGTCGCGGAAACGCAGGTCACCGCCGCTATCGCCCTGATCGGGGAAGGCGCCTCGGTGCCGTTCATCGCCCGCTATCGCAAGGAGCGCACGGGCGGTCTTGACGACACCCAGCTGCGTACGCTGGCCGAGCGCCTCACCTATCTGACCGACCTCCACGAGCGTCGCACCGTGGTGCTGAAGTCGATCGGTGAACAGGGCAAGCTGACCCCGGATCTGGAGCGCCTGATCAACGGCGCTGAAACCAAGGTGCAGCTCGAAGATCTTTACGCTCCCTACAAGCCGAAGCGCCGCACCAAGGCGATGATCGCTCGCGAAGCCGGCCTTGAACCGCTGGCTGACCGGCTCCTCGCCAATCCCGCGCTCGATCCGATCGCCGAAGCCGTCGCTTATATCGCAGCTGACAAGGGCGTCGCCGATGGCGGCGCGGCGCTGGAGGGCGCGCGCCACATCCTGATCGAGCGTATGGCCGAAACCCCTGCCCTGGTCGGCGCGCTGCGTGAAAAAGTCTGGGCCGGCGGGCGTCTGGGCTCGGAAATGGTCAAGGGCAAGGAAGAAGCCGGCGCCAAATTCTCCGACTATTTCCACTTCGACGAACCGATCAGGGATATGCCCTCGCACCGCGCGCTGGCGCTGTTTCGCGGCGAAAAGGAAGGCGTTCTCAAGGTCAATCTCGATCTGCCGCATGATCCCGAGCGGCTACATCCAGCCATCGGCGCGATCATGGCTGAGTTCAAGATCGCTGACCGCGGTCGGCCGAGCGATGCATGGCTCGCCGAAACCGCCAAACAGGCCTGGAAAACCAAGCTCGCCAATTCCAACGCCACAGACCTGACGGCGCGACTGAAAGAACGCGCCGACACCGAGGCGATCCGCGTCTTCTCGCGCAACATGCATGACCTGTTGCTGGCGGCGCCTGCCGGTCCAAAAGTCGTGATGGGCGTCGATCCTGGCATCCGCACCGGTTGCAAGATCGCGGTGGTGGATGCGACCGGCAAGGTGCTCGAGACCGCAACCATCTATCCGCACGAGCCGAAAAAGGACTGGCAGGGATCGCTGGTCACGCTGGCGCAGCTCGCCAGGCGTCACAAGGTTGAACTGGTCAGCGTCGGCAATGGCACCGCCGGCCGCGAGACCGACAAGCTGGTTGCCGAGCTTTCGACCAAGATGCCCGAGCTCAACCTGACGCGTGTGACCGTTTCGGAAGCCGGCGCCTCGGTCTATTCGGCCTCGGAGCTCGCGGCGAAGGAATTCCCCGATATGGACGTCAGCATTCGCGGCGCCGTTTCGATCGCGAGGCGCTTGCAGGATCCTCTGGCCGAACTTGTAAAGATCGAGCCCAAAGCGATCGGCGTCGGCCAGTACCAGCATGATGTCGACCAGGCCGCGCTTGCCCGCTCGCTCGATGCCGTGGTCGAAGATTGCGTCAACGCGGTCGGCGTCGATGTGAACACGGCGTCAGCGCCCCTGCTCGCGCGCGTCTCCGGCCTCAATGCGCAGCTCGCATCCAACATCGTCGCGTTCAGGAACGCCAATGGCCCCTTCCAGGCGCGCACGGCGCTCAAGAAGGTGCCGCGCATGGGGCCAAAAGCCTACGAACAGGCGGCCGGCTTCCTACGCATCATGGACGGCAAGAACCCACTCGACGCCTCGGCGGTTCACCCCGAAGCCTATCCGCTGGTCGAACGCATCGCCGAAGCCAATGGGCGCAGGGTGCAGAGTATCATCGGCGACAAGGCCTTCCTGTCGAAACTGAAGCCGAAGGATTTCGCCGACGACACGTTTGGCGTGCCAACCGTCACCGACATTCTCGCCGAGCTCGAAAAACCGGGCCGCGACCCGCGCCCCGAATTCAGGACGGCGACCTTCAAGGATGGCGTCGAGAAGATTTCCGACCTCACGCCGGGTATGCGGCTTGAGGGAACCGTCACCAACGTCACCGCCTTTGGCGCCTTCGTCGATGTCGGCGTCCACCAGGATGGTCTCGTCCACATCTCTGAGCTGTCGGACACCTTCGTCAAGGACCCGCATGACGTGGTGAAGGCCGGCGACGTCGTAACCGTCTGGGTGAAGGAGGTGGATGTCGCTCGAAAGCGTATCGCCCTCAGCCGGAAAAGCAGCGGGGCCAGCGGCGGCGCAGCGGCTTCGACGGCGCCCCAAGGTGAGAAGGATAGGCGCCCCGCCCACCTGTCGAGCGCACCGCCCGCGTCCGCTTCCCAAAACGACAGCCCCTTCGCCCAGCTCAGCAAACTGAAGTTCAAATAGGGCTGCGGACTAGGGCGGCTAAGGGGCGGGTCGCGGTGATCGGCGTCTCTGACGGCGCTGGTTATGCGCTGGCGCTGGGAACCAACAACGCTAGGTTGTTCCACCACGTCATCGCGCTCTCGCCGGGCTTCGTAAGATTAGCGGGTCACCGCGAAATTCACGAGGAGGCTCAATGAGTTGGACGACGGGCGCCGGAACAAGTAGTGGATTAGTAGGGTCTTCGCTGCCTTAGCTCAGCTGGTCGAGCACCGCATTCAACGGCCGAGCACAACGCGACGCTGACTTGCAACCGGCAAGGCCGAACCTGGGGAGCAGCTCTAAGCCTTTGCAGGAAAATAACATTTTAGCAGCTCCAATACCGGCATCTCACATCGGCAAAATTATCAGCAGACGCACAAAATTCCATTTGTAGTCAGCATATTGAGACTCATGTAACATCGGCAAATGCCGCTAGAGCCCGTAGTCGAAAGCCCAGACCGGATCGAGCCCTGCTTCCTTGAGAATGCGGGCGGCGAACTGTTGGACTTGATGGCGGAGCTTCCTGCCGCCGCAGGCCAGCTAGGCGCCCGCCTTCATCCCAAGACTGCGACCAGCCTCGCCAACCTCGTCCGGGTGATGAACTGCTACTATTCGAACTTGATCGAGGGACACAACACGCGCCCGTGCGACATCGAGCGGGCGCTCGCCAATGATCTCGATGCAGACGAGGGACGGCGCAATCTTCAGATCGAGGCGCGCGCGCACATCCGCATCCAAGAGGCAATCGACGCAGAAGCAGCGGCAGGCGCCCTGCCCGACCCTGCAAGCCTCGACTTCATCCTCCGCCTACACCGCGAGTTTTATCGCGATGCGCCGGAAGCGATGCTGCGCATCGAAGGCGCCGGCCGAAACTTCCTGATGATCCCAGGCGAGTTGCGCAATGATGTGCAGCACGATGTCGCCGTCGGCCGCCATCTGCCGCCAAGTAGCGCAGCTGTCGCTCGCTTCATGGACTCCTTCGCCGAGCGTTACCAAGTTACGCGAATGGGACCCGCACGCCGCGTGCTGGCGCTCCCGGCGGCGCATCATCGTCTGAACTACATCCACCCATTCGCGGACGGGAATGGCCGCGTCAGTCGTCTAATGAGCCATGCCATGGCGCACAACGCCGGTATCGGCGGGCACGGCTTGTGGTCGATCTCTCGCGGCCTTGCGCGTGGGCTGGCAAGCCGCACCGAGTACAAATCGATGATGGATCATGCCGATACGCCCCGCCAGGGCGATCGCGATGGCCGAGGCAACCCCTCCGAGCGCGCCTTGACGGAGTTCTCCGTCTGGTTCCTGAAAGTCTGCCTCGACCAGGTGCGCTTCATGAGCGAGCTGTTCGACATCGACGGGCTGGCCGAGCGGCTCAAACGCTATGCCCAGCTCAAGGCTTGGCGACCCGAAGCCGCCAAGCTCCTCGTGGAGGTTCTGCACCGTGGCGAGATAGCCCGTGGCGGTGCTGCCGCCATCACCGCCCTGGGCGAGCGCACAGCCCGCGACCTGCTGGGCGAACTGCTACGGGATGGCGTGCTGGGCAGCTCCAGCGAGAAGGGGGCGGTCACGCTCCGCTTCCCAGTCGCTGCCCAAGACGTATTGTTCCCGCGCCTCTTCGCCGAGACCTGATTGGACCTACAAGCAACCAACCTGAAAAACGCTCGCGCCGACAAGTAGTGGAGTAGTCGGGCGTCTGCTTCGATCTCGCTCAGCCAGCCTCAACCGCCTCCAACGTCTACCCGTTTGTAATCAGAGTCTTATTCATCCTGTTTCGCTCGCACTGAAACGTCTTCAATTTCATCCGGGTACAATTCATGATGCCGATCCAGAGCCCGACACGCGCCCGCATCTTCATCGCTCATGGCCGAAGCGATCACATGCTGCCGGTTGCGACCACAACCGGGGAGTTCGTCCCCGCCTTGCGCGGCGCCGGGTTCGATGTGGAGCTGATGCTCTACCGTGGCGGACATGAATGGCCGCGCGCGGTCATCGCTGCTGCGCTTGACTGGTATCTCGGCAAGCAGGGCTGACGCGGGCATGAAAAGACCGGCTGGAGCATCCTCCGGCCGGTCTCGTCTCATTCACTCAGGCGCAATCAGTTCCGTGCGGGCGTCGCCGGGCGAGCGGCTGGCGGCGGACCGAACGGCGCCGGTGCGACCGGCGGGACGGGCGGCGTCCAGGATCCTTTGGCGATCTTGCCGCCTGAAGCCGAGGTCGCAAGCTGGATCAGCTTGTCCGTGACATTGGGCTCGAGGCCTTCGGTGTGACCCTTCTGCAGGCGCACCACGTCGGCGACCACATGTCCGCCCTTGCAGCCCGGGAAGACATAGACATTGGCGCGGCCTGAGCGCGGATAATGGCCCCAGCCATCCGAACCCGGATCCTGGCGCGTTGCATCCCAGACATAGCCGGGCTTGGGATCAATGACGTCGTCTTCCTGCTTGCGGGCGCCGCAGCCGAACTTGTCGGCAAGCGGCGAGAGCGCCGCCGGGATTGATTCGTTGGCGCCGTTCTCGAAGATGAAGGAGTAGTCGCACGCCCCGCCCGCGGGGCCTGCGACCGCCGCCGCGCCCGTCGGGTTGGCGGCGTTCTGCGCGGCGGCCGGAGGCTCGCCCGGCTTCTGCTGGTAGACCGGCGGGCCGGCGTTGGCGAAGCCCTTGCCGGCCGGCGTCGTCGGCCCGATGCGACCGCCCGAGAGGCTGATCCGCACATCGACCTTGTCCTTGAAATAGTCGGTGCAGATGATGCGGTTGGAGGTCATGCCGCCCTGGCTGTGACCGGCGAGGACGAAACGGTCGACATTGGGCTTGCCGACTGTCGCCACCACGAGGTCCACCACATTGTGGAGATAGTCGTCGTCCGCCTCGCTCCAGAACCGCGTCGACGATCCGGGCGTGATCACCACCAGCTTGTACTTGTCCTTGACGTCATAGAAGGGCGCGTAGTTGCGCTGCCAGTTGGCGAAGGAGCCGTAGCCGTGGAGGCTCAAGAGGAGAGTGACCTTGTCGCCAGCCTTGTAGCCTTTCGGGCAATCGAGAAAGAACGTCCGCCGCGTCTTGAGTTCGACCGTGTTGCCCGGCTGGGTGACAAGATTGGAGTCGCACGCGGTATCCGGGCAGTGCATCGCCGGCGGTGCATCGCAATCGATGCCGAGCAGCGAATGGGCAGGGGCGGGCGGCGCCTGGGCCAGAGCGAGCCCGGCGCTGAACGCCGTCCCCACAGCCAGCATCGCGGTTCGCATCAGGCTGGGCAGGATGTTCATTGGTTTCCCCGAGTTTCGCGGATCATCGTCCGCTGTGAGCGTTGCTATGACAGCCGTCTTACCCGGTCGCGGCCGGAGCCAAGATGTCCGCCTTCCCTAGCGACGATAGGCTAGAGGCCTTTGCGCAAGCGCGTCAAGCACGCGCGCGGCTGTGGTTCGCCTCGATGTCCATGGTTTCCCGACAGACTTCGCCGATCACCGTGCGCAACCAGGCAAGAACCGGATCGGCGGCGCGCACATGCGACCAGACCAAGGTGAGGTCGAGATCGAGCTCCGGCAAAGGCGGCTCCTTCAGGACCAGGCCGAACTGATCCGCAAACCGCGTCGCGAAGACGCGCGAGATGGTCGTCGCCATGTCGGTACCGCCAACCGCCGCCAGCGCGGCGATGAAATGGGGCGTCACCAGTGCGATGCGGCGATGTACGCCGACCGTCGCAAGCTGAGCATCGAGGTCGGTCTGGCTGTCGCCCATCAGCGAAATGCCGACATGCGCGACGCGACCATAATCTTTCATCGTCCACTTATGACGCGCCAACGGATGCCCCCGGCGCAACACCAGGGTCAACCGGTCACGGGCGCAGCTTTCGCTGCGTGCGCCGGGCGGCAACGGCGTGGTCGATACCGCCAACGCCAGATCGAGCGCGCCGGTCTCCATTCGAGCGACGAGGTTGGGGCCATAAGCCTCCATGCGAATATCGATGCCAGGCGCTTCCTTCGCCAGCCGCGCCATGAGCGTCGGCGCCATCAGGATGGTGTGCGTGTCGGCCGAGGCGATGCGCACGGTGCGCTCGACCTTCGCCGGATCGAAGGTCGGTTCCTGGAAGACCGCCTTCACGTGATCGAGTGTCGGCGTCAGACGCGCCGCCAGCGCCTCGGCGCGCGGGGTCAGCGCATACCCTCCCCCCGGCACCCGCACGAGGAGCGTGTCGCCGAGCACCTCGCGCAGCCGCGCCAGCGCCCGGCTCATCGCTGGCTGGCTGAGGCCGACGTCTTCGGCGGCATGGCTGACGTTCTTTCGGCGCAACAGCGCCTCAAGCGCTGGCAGCAGGTTGAGATCGATCGCAGCTAAATTCACTTCACGCATAGTAGTTATCATAACTATGCATTTCTGATATGTCCAGTGCGGCCGTAAGTTCATCCTCAGCAGCCAAGCGATGGAGACAGCGATGAGCCAACGGAAAAATGGACGCGTGACGGTGTTCGGCTACGGGCCCACTGGCGAGGCGACGGTCGATCGCCTTCTGGCGCGCGGCCAGAAAGTCCGCGTGGCGCAGCGCCGCCGCCCGGCCAACCTGCCCCCGGGCGTCGAATTCACGGCCTGCGATGCGCTTTACGCCGACCAGGTCCTTGCCGCCATGACCGGCGCCGAACAGGCCGTCATCACCACCGGCTTTGAATACAGCGGCAAGGTCTGGAAAGCCGTGTGGCCCAAGGCGATGGCGAACTTCATCGCCGCGGCTGAGGCGACCGGCGCCCGCGTCATCCAGATCGACAATCTCTACATGTACGGACCGCAGGATGCGCCGCTGCGCGAGGACATGCCGCTCACCACCTATGGCGTGAAGCCGGCAGTGCGCGCCGAAATCACGCGCATGTGGATGAAGGCCGCGTCGGAAAAACGCGTGCTGTGGGCGGCGCTGCGTGCGCCTGACTTCTACGGGCCCGGCGTCGATCGTTCACACCTCGGCGATGTCGGTTTCGGCTTGATCGCCAAAGGCAAGGCGGCGGCGCTGGTGCTGCCGCCCGACACGCCGCACGCGATGGCCTATGTGCCTGACATCGGCCGCGCCGCAGTTTCGCTGCTGGATGCGACCGATGACGCCTACGGCCAAGCCTGGCATGTCCCCTGCGCGCCGACGATGACGCCGCGCCAGGTCCTCGCGATCGGCGCACGCGCACTGGACCTGAAACTGAAGATCACGGCGCTGCCGCCTTTCGCGGTGTCGGCGCTCGGCCTCTTCATTCCCTTCATGAAGGAAGTTGCGGAGATGAGCTTCACCTGGGACCAGCCGTATCATGTCGATGCGACCAAATTCGCCAACCGCTTCTGGTCTGACGCCACACCGTTTGAAAGCGGTGCGCGGATGACCGCCCTCTCCTTCCGCGCGGCGGCGAAGGCCAAACAGACACGCGCACCGGTTCACGCCGCCGCCTGAAACGACCTCTCGAACCACACCTCCCCGACCTGATCGCCGAAGCAGGTCAACGCAGCAGAGCCGGGCCAACGGCCGTCAAGAGCCGGAGCCCGGCCGCATCTGGTTACGCTCGACGCTCGTCAGATCGAATTGGAAGGTTCAGGTTCGCGCTTGAGGGCGCGAATGGCGGCGCTATTCAAGTATCCGTGACCAGCTCAGCTTATTCGAGACCCGTTCAATGGTGGTGCTCGCCCCGACCGCACATGAGATGGCCACTGCCGCCGTCCATCCACATCAAGTGGACGCCCGACGTCCACACGAGGGTGCGCACCCCATCACTCCAAACAACCTGCGGGTCGGAGCCCTCGGGGGCCTGGATCGGGAGCGCATGGTCGCCGCTGCCCGTATTGACCACCGCCACAAAGACCGCGTCACGCGTAACAAATTGAACAGCCAGCTCGCGTCCATTGTCGCATTTGAACACAGCGTGAGGTTCTGCGTCAGGAGGCGCCGCCACGGCCGTCTGCGCGAGGAAAGCGAGCCCGATCAGGCCGGCGATTGCGAGTTTCATCTGGCTCCTCCGAACAAGCTGACTTTGCCTGTGGTTGCGTGGCGCGCAATGGCAATTTTCCGGGTCAGCGAATTCAGCCAGTTGGCCGCAGCGACGGTTTGCCCCCCCGAAGCCAGTGGCTACATGCGCCGATTGCCAATCAGCTGAACGAATCGCTTGATGATATGTGGCGAACGATCGAGCGGGGCGCGGAGCGCTGTGCCTAGCCGGCGCGACCCGGCGCGGCGACGGCGAGATAACCGATGATCAGTTCGAGGTGCGGAGCATCCACCTCAAGCATGACGCGCTGCAGAGGCGATTGCGGCGCCATAAATACGCTTTAGGCCTTTGCATCGCGCCACCAGCCCTTTGACGAGCCGATCGAGGGTGTCGTTGCGCAGCCCCTGCTCGCGCAGTTCCGCGGCAAGCGCGCCGGCCTCTTCTGGCGCACGCGCCAGAATGTCACGAACGTGACCGAGCATACGGTCGGCCTCGAAGCCTGTCTCGCCTGCAAGCGCTTCCCAGTGCCGCGGCAGGATTTCCTTGAGTGCGCGATGGCCGTTGACGCCCATGGCCAAGGCGGATGCCCGCCGGTCCGCCGCGTAGGGCAGATCACTAATGACGTCGTAAAGCGGCGCCAGACGAAAGGCGCCGCCGGGCGCATAGACGATCGAATAATTGCGCGCGTGCGCGTCCGTGCCCGCGATCACGAAGTTCAACGCCTGCGCACGCATGAAGCGGTCGCGGTCGACATTCGGATTGGCGGATTCGAGCAGCAACGCCATGATGTGCTTGATCGTCGGTCCGCCATCCGATTGGTATTTGCGCAACGGATTGACGCCCAGCGCTTGGCACATGTCTTCCTGATGCACGCGGAACACGCCTTGAGTTCGGCGCGTGCGGTCATAGCGTTCGACGATGATCACCGGCACATCGCCGAACACTTCCACCGTGGAGTTCGCGGCCGGCAAATCGAGGCGGCGCGCCAGAGCCAGGCAGAAATGCTCGTTGGCAGCGATGTTACGAATGCGGCCCGTTTCCGGCTTGAAAATGTGGGTGGTCGGGGTCCTGCCCTGCGGCACGGCCCAACTGTTCTTGAGCTTGTAGAGCGCCGTCTTGGCCTGCGCGCCGGCAAGGCTGAATTGACCGGCATCCTCGGACAAACGTCCGGCGCCGGGGTCATTCTTCAGCGCCAGCATCCGCGCTTCCAGGTCCTTGCGCGTGAGCCGCTTTACGTGCTCGCGCCCAGTGAGCTCGATCCCGGGCGGCGCCAGCTGCACAGCGCCGGGACAGTCCTCGCCGACCGCCGCCAACAAGGCGAAAGGGTTTCGTGCGGACACCTGAAAGCGTTTGGCCCATTCGTCCAGAATGCGCTCGTTGTCGGGCAACAGGCCCCACATGAAGTTCGTGATCGGCCGCATACCGTGACGCTGCTGCTGCAGCGGCATGGAGCGCGACAGCGGAATGTGGTGCGCGTTGCGCTGCCAGTCGGAATGATACTCAAACCGGAAGCTTCCGTTGGAGCGTTGCGTGACCTGACCGACATCCTTGTCCGCCAGCAGCACGCGCAGCGTCTTTTCGCTGAGGCTCATTTGCGCTTCAAGCCGGTGTTGGCGATGGCGTCAAGGTCGACGAAGTCGTCATCTGCCTTGCGCAGGCGCGTGGTCGGAGGCGGCGTTACCTCGCTGTCAAGCATCAGCGGCAAATCGAGTGCGCGCAGCATCTGGAAGATCAGGCCGATGCTGGCCCCCGAATATCCCTTCTCCACTTTCGAGATCACCGATTGCGTGACGTTGATCTTGTCGGCCAGCTCGCGCTGGGTTCGCCCGCGAGCGACGCGCGCCTCGCGTAGCGCCGCGCCCAATTCTCTTACGCTTTTGGTCTGCATCGGAACATTCCTGTTGGGAATATTCTAATTTATGCCTACCGGGAATGTTCCGCAAGATGCCTGGTGGGAATAACTTCAAATATTCCCGGGGGGAATATAATGAGATAGTCCCGCTGGGAATACGTCACGGGCGGAGACGGTGCGCCCACCCAAACCGGGCAGCGTGGTCAGAGCAAACGGCTCAGTGCGCCTTCTGCATCTTCATCAATCGGCTTTCGATGATGGCCTCGGCCTCGCCCATGATGCGGGTGACCAATTCCTTCACCGTCGGGATGTCGTGGATCAGGCCCGCGACCATGCCGCAGCTGAAGGCGCCTACCTCCATGTCGCCATCCTTCATGATCTTGGGATAGACGCCGCCCACTTCCTTGATGATGTCCTCGAACTTAAGGCCGGCCCCGAGGGTCTTCTCTTTCTCCAGAATGCGGTCGACAGCGGCGTTGTGCAGCACGCGCTCGGTGTTGCGCAGCGGGCGCATGATCAGGCGGGTGTCGAGTTCGGAAGCCGCAACCAGTGCGTCCTTCACATGCTGGTGGATCGGCGCATCTTTCGTCGCCATGAACCGGGTTCCCATGTTCATGCCTTCTGCGCCCAGCGCCAGCGCCGCCACCAGCGAGCGCCCGTCGGCCATGCCGCCTGACGCCACGAACGGGATCTTCAATTCCTCCGCGGCGCGCGGCAAAAGGATGAAGTTCGGCACATCATCCTCGCCCGGATGGCCGCCGCACTCGAAGCCGTCAACGCTGACCGCATCGCAGCCAATCGACTCTGCCTTGAGCGAGTGGCGCACCGACGTGCATTTGTGGATCACCTTGATGCCGTTCTCCTTGAGCACCGGCATCCACTTCGCCGGATTGTTCCCGGCGGTCTCGACAATCTTCACGCCGCCCTCGACGATCGCCTTGATGTAACCGGGGTAGTCCGGCGGCGTTACCGAAGGCAAAAAGGTGAGGTTTACCCCGAATGGCTTCTTGGTCATCTCGCGGCAGCGGGCGATTTCCTTGGCCAGCAGGTCTGGCGTCCGCTGGGTAAGGCCGGTGATCAGGCCCAAGCCGCCGGCATTGGAGACCGCCGCCGCCATCTCGGCGAAGCCGACCCAGTGCATACCCCCTTGGATGATGGGATGCTCAATGCCGAAAAGTTCGGTGATCCGGGTCTTCATCGCTGGCTCTCCCGTGGCGTCGTCTGTCCTGACCGATCCCATGATGCTCATCATGCGATCTGAGGCGCAGTCAAGCGAGCAGCTTGGGCTCAATCGGGGCGCTCCTGTCCTGGGCCAGTCCTGGGCCGGGACTGGGCCAATCCTGGGCCACTCCCAGGCCAGTCCCAGGCCGGGACCGGGCCTGTCCCGGGTCTTTATGGGGGTTTCCCGTCCTGGGGGACGCGAAAGGGTCCAGGTTCATGCTTGGCGCGTGCACTCCGCTGCACTTTGTGCTTTGGCCGGAACGGGAAAACTCGACTTAAGCGGCGCGTATAGGTAGCGTCGGGGCATAGCCGGGGCGGCGACATGGACGACCGGTGACGACATCGGCGTTCCGGAGGTATTGCATGCAAACGAAGACGCTGGCCGGACCGGGACTGTCAGGTCTGCTCGCACTGGGCCTCGCACTGGGCCTCACGCCCGGGCAGGCGCTGGCGCAGGCGGTCTATAGTCCCGCCGGCAGCCCGGCAGGCTCAGGTCCCATCGTCGCGGCCGTCAACTGGGTTCAAGGCACGCTCCTCGGCAATGTCGCGACCGCTGTCGCCGTGATCGCCATCGCCGTTGTCGGTTTCATGATGCTGACGGGGCGGATGAACTGGAAGCATGGCATCACCGTCATCCTGGGCTGCTTCATCCTGTTCGGAGCGTCGGTGATCGTCGCCGGCATTCAGGGCGCTGCAAGACTGGCGGGGTGATGCCATGGCAGGTCTCGAACGCGACATCGTCTTTTCGGCCCTCACGCGACCCCAGATGTTCGCCGGCGTGAGTTACTCTTTCTTTGTGCTCAACCTGGTGGTGACCACCGAGGTCTTCCTCGTCACCAAGTCATTCTGGGCGATCGTCACCGCGCTGGTGCTGCATATCCTGGGCTATTTGATGTGCCTGCGCGAGCCGCGCTTTCTCGATCTCTGGATCCAGAAGGTCAGCCGCTGCCCGCGCGTGCCCAATCATGATTTCTGGCGCTGCAATTCCTATTCGCCATGAAGCAGGAAAAGACGCGCAAGCTGAGCAAGCGGCAGGCCCGGCGCGAACGGCCGGCCGGCGACATGCTGCCTTATGCGCGTCACATCGACGATGTGACGCTGGCGACCCGCGACGGCCAGCAGATCCAGGTTCTCCATCTCCAGGGCTTTGCCTTCGAGACGGCCGATACGCAGGAGCTGAACTACCGCAAGAATGTTCGCGACACGCTGTTGCGCGGCATCTCGAGTTCGCGCCTGTCGGTCGGCGCCTATGTCGTCCGCCATCTGGTGCGGCCGGACATGCCAGGCGCCTTCTCCAATCGCTTCGCCGAAGTTGTCGACGATCTCTGGCGCGAGAAGCTTTCGAACCGCAAATTGTTCGTCAACGACCTGTTCATTACCCTCACGCGCAAACCGGCGATCGGCCGTACCGGCCTTCTCGGCATCGGCAAGAGCAAGACCTGGGACGCCGTGAGCCGGGTGCGCGACCGGCGCGACCTTGATGCGGCGCGCGACAACCTGCTCGCCGCCCTCGCCCCTTATGGCGCACGCGTGCTTGGCCTCTATGAGCAGAGCGAAGAGACCTACTCCGAGCCGCTGGAATTCCTGGCCTTCCTCTTCGACGGCGAACTTCGCCCCGTACCCTACATCAAGGGTGACATCCGCCGCGTCGTGGTCGACCGCCGGGTGAGCTTTGGCCGCGACGCTCTCGAATACTCCGGCAACACCCGCAGCCCCCGCACCCTCGGCGCCATGCTGTCGATCAAGGAGTATCCGCCGCACTCTTCTCCCGGACAACTCGACGTGCTGCTGCGCACACCGCACGAAATGGTCGTCTCGCAATCCTTCGCGTTCGTCGACCGCCAGACGGCGCTCGGCCGGATGAACCTTGCCCTCCGGCGCATGCGCGCCGCCGACGATGAAGCCCTGTCGCTGCGCCGCGACCTGGTGCAGGCCAAGGATGATGTCGCCGCCGGTCGCGCCGCTTTTGGCGAGCACCACCTCACCATCATGGTCCGCTCTGAAAGCTTCACCAGCCTCGATGGCGCCGTCGCCGATGTGCAGGCGGCCTTAACCGAGATCGGCGTCATCGGCGTGCGCGAGGACGTCGCGCTGGAGCCGAGCTTCTGGGGACAATTCCCCGGCAATGGACATTATATCCCGCGCAAGGCGCTGGTCTCGTCGGCCAACTTCGCGAGCCTCGCTTCCTTCCACAATCATCCCGTCGGCCGGCCTCGCGACAATCATTGGGGACCCGCCGTCACCGTGCTCGAGACCACCGCCGCCTCGCCTTACTATTTCAATTTCCACAAGGGCGATCTTGGCAACTTCCTCGTCATCGGACCTTCGGGCGCCGGCAAGACCGTGGTGATGAACTTCCTGATCGCGCAGTGCGAGCGCTTCGAGCCCAAGGTGGTGTTCTTCGACAAGGATCGCGGCGCTGAAATCTTCTTGCGCGCCATGGGCGGTCGCTACGACTTGATCCGTCCAGGAGAGCGCACAAATTTCAATCCGCTGCAGCTGGCCGATAACCCGACCAACCGTCGCTTCCTGCAGGCGTGGACAGCAAAGCTTGTCACCTCGAATGGCGAGCTCCTGACCGCCGAGGACTCGGCCACCATTGCTGCGGCCGTCAGCGCCAATTTTGACCAGGATCGCAATTTCCGTCGCCTGCGCTATTTCCGCGAATTGTTTCTCGGCGGACGCCGGCCGACCCCGGGCGACCTTGCTTCGCGCCTCAATCCCTGGATCGGCGAAGGCGACCGCGCCTGGCTGTTCGACAACGAGCATGACCGCATCGACATGGACAGCCGGATCGTCGGTTTCGACATGACGCACCTGTTGGATGATCCTGTCCTGCGCACGCCGACGATGATGTATCTCTTTCATCGCGTCGAAGAGCGCCTCAACGGCCAGCCGGCGATCATCGTCGTCGATGAGGGCTGGAAGGCGCTCGACGACGAGGTCTTCGTCGCCCGCATCCGCGATTGGGAAAAGACCATCCGAAAGCGCAACGGCATTGTCGGCTTCGCCACCCAGTCGACCGGCGACGCGCTCGAGAGCCGCATCGCTTCGGCCGTCATCGAGCAATCGGCGACGCAGATCTTCTTGCCCAACGCCAAGGCGCAGGAGAACGAGTACCGGAAGGGCTTTGGCTTGTCCGGGCACGAGTTCGACCTGATCCGTACCCTGCCCGACACCTCGCGCTGCTTCCTGGTGAAGCATGGCGGCGACAGCGTCGTGGCGCGGCTCAATCTCAGCGGCCACCGCGACTTGCTGACCGTGCTCTCGGGCCGCGAGCGCACCGTGCGGCTGCTCGACGACATCCGCGCGGAGGTCGGCGATGATCCGGCGGCGTGGATGCCTCGCCTTGTCGCGGGGGCGCGCTGATGGCCCTTTGCCCCGCCCGGATCGACGCCGGCATGGTCAGCGGCATTGTCGAGACCGTCGATTGCCACATCCGCATCCTGGTGCAGGACAGCTATCGCGATCTTGTCGGCCCCAACACCTGGTTTGCCGCCGCCTTCACCGGCATGCTGACCATCTATATCGCCCTCATCGGCTACCAGCTCTTGTTCGGACGCGGCGGTCTGCGCGTCACCGAACTGCCCTTCTCGATGCTGAAGATCGGCTTGATCCTCGCTTTCCTCACCTCGTGGGCGGCGTATCAGACGCTGATCTTTAACTTGCTGTTCGATGGACCTGCGGAAGTGATGAAGGTGCTGATCGGTCCTTTGACCAAGGATGGCTCGACCTTCAACGGCGATGTCATGGGAGGTCTTGAGGACGCATTCAAACGAATGAGTGACGCCGCCGGCGTCTATGGCGGCATGGCGAGTGCGGCGGCCAACATCCTGCAGGGCGGCCCGATGCTGGGCTCGGGCCTATTGTGGCTGTCGGCCATCGTCCTCTTGATGTCGATCCTCGGCCTGATCGTGGCGGCCAAGATCGTTCTCGCCTTCCTGCTGGCGATCGGGCCGCTGTTCATCGGCCTCTTCCTGTTCGATGCGACCCGCGGTCTCGCCGAAGGCTGGTTCCGCGTCACCCTCTCCTTCGCCATGGCCCCGCTGGCGGTGAACGTCTTCGGCGCCGTCAGCCTGATGATCCTTCAGCCTTTCCTCGAGATCCTCACCGGCAACGCCGAGAAGCGCCTGTTCGACATGGGCCCGGTCATCACCATCGCGCTGATCGTCGCGGTGTTCGCCATCGTGATGCTGCTGGGCCTTGGCGCGGTTGGCGGCATCACCCGCGGGGTCGCGACCCAGCGCCGGCGCGACGACCCGCCGGACATGCGTCGCCTGCCCGCGCCTGAGGCGCCGATCGGTCCCTCGCCCTCCGAACGCGCCGAACAGATGGTGGCGCGCATTGCGATGACCGACCGCGGCGCTGATTTCGGTACGGCGGTCTCCTCGCGCCAGGACTGGTCGCGCCGCACCGGTGAGATCGTCGACGCCGTCTCGAGCCAACCGCTCTTGACCGGCGATCGGCTCGGTCAGACCTATAGCCGCACGCCAAAGCCGGTGACGCGGCCGGGGGAGGCTGGCTGATGATGGCCAAAACTTTAGTCGCGCTTTCTTCCCCCGCCGGCCCAGAACCCCTTGCGTCCGCGCGCGGGATGACGGATCGAGGATTTAGCTGGCTGGGACGGCGCCGAGTGACGAGAGTCCGGCGGGAGGTCGCAAGCCGAGCATGATCCGCAGCATCACCCTCACTCGCATCACCCTCGCTCGCATCACCCTCGCTCGCATCACCCTCGCTGGCGTCACCCTCGCTCGCATCACCCTCGCTGGCGTCACCCTCGCTGTCCTGGCGCTCGGATTCTGCGCCATGGCCTATGGCCAGAAGCCCGCGGCCATCCCGCCGCCGGAGCCGCTTCTGTCTGGCGAGGCGGCGCTCAGATCCGCCGCCGTGCCGGCGGCCGGGCCCGGCGACCCGCGCATCCGGGAGGTGATGTATGACGCCAACCAGGTGGTGCAGATCCGCGGCCATCTTGGTTTCGAGATGGCTGTCGAGTTCAATCCGGACGAGCGCGTCGAAAACGTCTCGATCGGCGATTCCCTGTCTTGGCAGGTGACGCCGAACCGCAAGGCGACAATGCTGTTCATCAAGCCGATGGCTAAGACGACGCCGACCAGCATGACGGTGGTGACGAGCCAGCGCATCTACACCTTCTTGCTGATCGTCTCGGACTCAAAGAGCGTCAATGACGCCGCGGCGATGCTGCGCCTGCGCTTTCTTTATCCTCCGCCGCCGAAGGCCGAGACGGGCGCGAGGCCCGCGGCGGTCGTCGAACCGGATGTGAACCCGGCCGCTCTCAATTTCGATTACAGCTTCAATGGCGCAAAACCCCTCCAGCCAGCCCGCGTCTTCGATGATGGTCGGGCGACCTATTTCCAGTTCGTCGCAACCAAGGACACGCCCGCCGTTTTCGTGGTCGGCGCCGACGGCAAGGAGGAGATGGCCAACACCCGCGTCTCGGGCAAATACACCATCGCCGACTTCACCGCCCGGATCTTCGTGCTGCGCTATGGCAAGGCCAAGCTGCAAGTGCAGAATGAAGGCTGGCGCGAGGCCAAGCCGGGTCCGAACCGGCCGCCCTCGCCCGGCAAGGGAGGGTGATGATGAGCGACACCATTCCGCGCTCCGCCGTTGATCCGCAGCACGATCCTGATGCGCCGCCGCGGGTTGGGACCACGCCCTCGCTGTGGCCGCTGGTGCTGGGCGTCCTCGGCGCACTGGGGCTGGGGACCGTGGTGTTCCTGCAGCTGGCCAACAATCGCGCGCAAATCGACCAAGCGAAGATCGCCGCCGCGCGGCCCGCGCCTCCGCCGCTGGTGATCGCCGCCCCGCAACCTGCGCCCCTGCCCGTCCAGGCCATCGCCGCGCCGCTGCCGCTGCCGCTGCCGCAACCGCAACCGCTCGTCGAAGCGGTGCAGCCGCCGCCGCCAGGTCCGACCCAAGCCGAGATCGACCATTTGCGCGCGCCGGCGCTGGTCATCGACCTCGGCGATTATAAATCCCCTGGCGCGGCCGCAGGTTCGCCCGGTTCGCCCCTCGATCCCAAGGCGGTCTCCGGTGCGGTCGGCTCGACCACGCTCAACGCCGACGAGCGTTTCGCCCAGCGCCTTGGCGTCGGCGACGCCAGCAAGCCGGCCCGCGCCACGGCCCGCATCGACCTCGCCAACACCGTGGTCGAAGGGGCGATCATTCCGGCCGTCCTCGAGACCGCCCTCAATTCCGACCTGCCCGGCTATGTCCGCGCCGTCGTCAGCCGCGACGTTCGCTCGTTCGACGGCACGCAGGTCCTGATCCCGCATGGCAGCCGGCTGATCGGCCAGTACAAGTCCGGCATCGCGCTTGGCCAGTCGCGCGCCTTCGTCATCTGGACGCGCCTCATCCGGCCCGATGGGGCGACGATTGAGCTGTCCTCGCCCGCCACCGACGCGCTTGGCCGCGGCGGCGTCGACGGCTCGGTCGACCGCCACTTCCTGCAGCGCTTCGGCGGCGCAATGCTGCTGACGCTTCTGAACCTCGGCGTCAATTCGGCGACGGCGGCGAACGACACCGCCATCGTCATCGCCTCAACCCGCGCCGGCGGCGATGCGGCCAGCGTCGCGCTGACCAAGGATCAGGACATTGCACCGACCGTGACCGTGCCGCCGGGGGCGCCAGTGCGGGTGTTCGTCAGCCAGGACCTCGACTTCTCGGCCGTCGGCCCTGCGGACGCCCCGAAGCGGACGCCGGCGACGCCTGATGTGAAGTCTGGCGTGACCTCTGGCGTCACCGCCAATCCACCACCAACCGCCGCCCTCTCGCCTGCGCCCGCGAGCAAACCCAATTGACCGGCGAAGGCGTCTATCTCCGCACCTATCTGGCGCCGCTCGCACCCTGGCTCGACGCAGCCGACGTGACAGACATTCTGATCAACCATCCCGGCGAAGTGTGGACCGACAGCGCCGCCGGCATGCAGCGCCATGCCGCGCCCGAGGTCACCGCCGTGATGCTGCAGCGCCTCGCCCAGCAGATTGCGGCGACCACCAGCCAGGGCGTCAGCCGCGAACACCCGCTTTTGGCCGCCACCCTTCCCGACGGCGCGCGCGTTCAGGTGGTGGGCCCGCCGGCGACGCGCGAGCACCTCGCTTTTTCGATCCGCAAGCATGTCGTGCCCGACCTCAAGCTTTCCGACTACGAAGCTTCAGGCGCCTTCGCTGATGTGCGCCGGGCGGGCGCCTCGGAACGCAATCGGATCGACGATGAACTCACCAGCCTGCTCGACCGCAAGGACATGCGCAGCTTCTTCTCGAAGGCGGTGAAGGCCGGCAAGAACATCGTCATCTCGGGCGGCACGGCGACCGGCAAGACGACCTTTCTCAACGCTCTGCTCAAGGAAATCCCGGAGACCGACCGCCTGGTGGTGATCGAGGACACGCCGGAAGTGCGACTGTGGCATCCCAACGCCGTTGGACTGGTCGCGGTGAAGAGCGAGCTCGGTGAAGCGCAGGTCGGCGTCGATGAACTGCTGCGCGCCAGCCTGCGGATGCGCCCAGATCGCCTCCTGGTCGGTGAAATCCGCGGACCCGAAGCGTTCACCTTCCTGCGCGCCGTCAACACCGGTCACCCAGGATCCCTCACCACCGTCCACGCCGACAGCACCGATGGCGCACTCGAGCAGATCGCCTTCATGACCTTGCAGGCCGGCCTGACCCTGACGCGCAGCGATATAATGGCCTATGCCCGTTCGGTGATCGACATCGTCGTCCAGCTGGCGCGGGTCAATGGCCGGCGCACCGTGAGCAGCGTGGCGTTCCACCGGGCATAGGACCGCAAGCACGCCGCATGAGCTTCCTCACCCGCTTCGCGCCATCTCCCTCGGGCCTGCTCCATCTTGGTCATGCCTATTCTGGGTTGAGCGCCTTCGATGCGGCGCGGGCGGCGAACGGGCGTTTCGTGCTGCGCATCGAGGACATCGATCGGGGACGATGCCGCCCGGAATTCGACGCGGCGCTGTGCGAAGACCTCGCCTGGCTGGGACTGACCTGGGAAGAACCGATCCGCCGGCAAGCGGAACACTTTGCGGACTATGCGGTCGCGTTTGAGCGCCTGCGCGAGCTCGGCGTCGTCTATCGCTGTTTCCGCACCCGCCGCGAGATCGCCGAGGATAGCGCCCGGGCGCCGCATGGATCGGGCGCGGATCAGGACGGCGTGATCTATCGCGGTCCCATCCGTCCGATCCGTGGCGAGGAGGAAGCAGCGCGCCTCGCTGAAGGGCAAGCCTACGCCTGGCGGCTGTCGATGAACCATTCACAGGACCTGCTGGGCGAAGAATTCGCGCAGCTGTCTTTCGAGGAAGAAGGATCCGGACCGAACGGAGAACGCGGAACCATCGCCGCCCACCCCGAACGCGCCGGCGATGTGATCCTCGCGCGCAAGGACGCGCCGGTGAGCTATCATCTCGCCGTGGTGCACGATGATGCGCTCCAGGGCGTCACCCACGTCGTGCGCGGCAACGACCTGTTCCACGCGACCCACGTCCATGTCCTGTTGCAACGCCTGCTTGGCCTGCCGTCACCCATCTATCGTCACCATCTCCTGCTGGTCGGGCCTGACGGAAAGCGCTACGCCAAGCGCGATCGCTCGCTGACCCTGGCCGCCCTGCGCGCAACCGGCGCCAGCCCCGCCGACATCCGAGCGCGCATCGGACTGACCGCTCCTCGGGACCCTCGTTCGTGACCGCCGCACCGCAGCCTGCCCAAACCCGGCTCTGGATCGGCCCGATGATGATGCTGGGCGGCGCCGTTGCGATCGGCTTTGCCCCGATCGGCCTGCGGCTTTCGCATTTTGGTCCGCAGGCCACGGCCTTCTGGCGTTTCGCCTTCGCGCTGCCGATGCTGGCTGCGATGATCTATGGACTGGGCGGACGCCTCGGCCGGCCCTCCTGGTTCAGCCTGGTTTCCGGACTTTTCTTCGGGGTCGATGTCGCGCTCTGGCATGCGAGCCTGGGACTGACCTCGGTCGCCAACGCGACTTTCCTGGTCAACCTCGGCAGCGCTTCGGTTGGCCTGATCGCCTGGATCGCACTCAAGGAGCGGCCGCACCGGATCTGGCTCATCGCCGCCCCGATCGCTCTGATCGGCGCCCTGTTGTTGTCGCGCGGCGTAACGACGGCGAGCGCCGGGTCCTGGCAAGGCGATCTCCTGGCGCTGGCGGCGGCGGTGATGGTCGGGTTTTCGATCTTCTTCACCAAGCTCGCCCGCCGCGCCGAGACCGGGCTTCAGGTGCTGTTCTGGGCGACCGTCGCCGAAGCCGCGGTGGCGGCGACCGCGTCTGGCGCCACGCATGAAAGCCTGATCCCGCCCGAGGCGAGCTGGTTTGTGAAGCCTCTCCTGCTCGCCATCATCGCCCATGCGGTTGGCC
>JANMWT010000142.1:0-1589 GCA_031394145.1 Alphaproteobacteria bacterium
GGCGTTGTAGGCCGCTGCAGCAAGGCCGAGCTTGCCGAAGTCGCGGTGCAATTCGTGGAGGAACTCGGCGGATATCGGCAATGCCTGGATCGGGTCGAGCGGGTTCAGCAGATTCCGCTCGGCGGCCGTTCCCGGCATGAATTGGGCGATGCCAAGGGCGCGCTTGCCGCCGCGGGTCATCGGGCCGACCGCATCGGCGCGGAACCGGCTTTCCTGCCAGATCACGCGGGCAAAGAATTCAATCGGCAGATCGTGAGCGCGCGCCGCGGACTCCAGCAGCAGGCAGATCGACTTTTGCGCATCGTCGGGCGCGGAAGCCTTACCCGCCTCAGGCGGAGCTACCTCGGACGAAGCCACCTCAGGTGGCGATGCCGGCGGTTCGCTCGGAGGCACGTCCTGCGCACCTGCGGGCAGCGCCAGCAGCAGACCGCAGGCCAATCCGAGCGCCCGCCACATGCGACATCTCAGTGCGCAGGCTGTCCTTCGCGCAGGAAGCCGAGCTTTTCCATCACCGGTTCGTCGGTGACCCGGAACAACACCGCGCCGTTGTCGCTGCGATGAACGTGACTTTGCCAGGCCGGCACCACGATCACGTCGCCGCGTTTCCACGTGAGCTTGGTACCCTCGGCGTCGGTCGTGCCGGAACCCTTGGCCACACCGAACACACTGTTGGCCATGATCTTCCGCGGCGCGGTGGCCTGCTTGGCCTTCAGTTCGATCATCGACAGCGCCATGGTGGCGAGCGCGGGGTCGCCAAGCGCGATCTCGGCCGGCTGCCCGTTCGAGTGCGCGGCGGCCTCCGCCAGCCGGCGCTCGGTGTCGGCCCAGGAGAAATGCATCGGCGAGGCGTTCGCCACCACCGTCTCTTTCTCGAATTCGTCGGGGTGCGGCTCGAAGAACATCGGCTCGAGCAGATGCACCAGCGGCACATCCAGCACGTCGAGCCAATAGGCGTTGGCGCGGCTGTCGTTGCCGTGGCCGTGCCAGCACCAGTTCGGCGTCAGCACCACGTCGCCCGGCATCATCGAAAGCCGCTCGCCGTTGACGATGGTGTAAGCGCCGGGATCGGCGTCGATGATCAGCCGCAGCGCGTTCGGCGTGTGGCGGTGCGAGCGCGCTTTCTCGCCCGGCATGATCATCTGATAGGCGGCGACGATAGT
The DNA here is from genome assembly GCA_031394145.1 of Alphaproteobacteria bacterium. Taxonomy (GTDB): domain Bacteria; phylum Pseudomonadota; class Alphaproteobacteria; order Caulobacterales; family Hyphomonadaceae; genus UBA7672. Next base: position 1,161 of record JANMWT010000142.1, read on the forward strand.
GCGCGAGGTCGCGTAGCTGCCGCCGGCCGGGTTCTGCATGATCAAGTTGCGCCGCTCGGCGAGCTCGGTGTTGATCAGCCGGCCGGCCGCGTCGAGGGCGCCCTTGGCCTGGGCGTAGCTCCAGACGAACGGCTGGAACGACTTCTTCGGCTCCGCCCACAGCGATGGCGTCGGCTTGGCCCAGCCGGCGCCCAAGCGGATCGGCTCGAGCTGCTTGTAAAGGTCTTCAAGCGTGCCGGATTGCGCGAGCTGTTGCGGTGTCGGACTGGTCATGCGGAACCCTCGGGACGGAATGAATTGGGGGAAATCCTACACCGAAAGCCGAGGACTGCCGAGACCGGCTCCAACCCATTGGCCACGTCCTTCGGTTTCAGCCGGTCAGTCTTTTTGTTATGGACGGGAAACGCAGGGAGGACTTCATGCTTGTGC
>JANMWT010000164.1:0-3054 GCA_031394145.1 Alphaproteobacteria bacterium
GGCCAACCAACGGAGGCCAACCAACGGAGGCCAACCAACGGAGGCCAACCAACGGAGGCCAACCAACGGAGGAAATTTTCATGCAGCGTGCGATGATTTCAGGAATAGCCGGGCTCGCCATTTTGTTTTCCGCCTGCTCGACGCCGGCGGCCGGCCCGATGGCGACACCTGCCGCTGCGCACAAGCCAGTGGCGCTCCAGGACAAGTACGTGACCAGCGTCGGCGAGGTGAAGATCCACTACGTCGCCTCAGGCAAGGGGCCGCTGGTGGTGCTGATCCACGGTTACCCGGACTATTCAGGGTCGTGGACCAAGCTGACGCCGGTTCTGAACGACGCGTATCGCGTCGTCGCGATGGATACGCGCGGCTATAATCTTTCCGATCATCCCGACGGCGTCGAGAATTACGAGATGCCCAAGCTGGTTGCCGATGTGGACGCAGTGATCAAGGCGGAAGGCTACCAGACCGCAACCGTGCTCGGACATGACTGGGGCGGGTCGATCGCCTGGGTGTTTGCCTTCACCCACCCCGAGCGCCTCGACAATCTCATCATCCTCTCGACCCCGCACCCGATTCTGTTCATGCAGCAGATGCAGACCAACCCGGCGCAGCAGGCGAGCTCTCAATATGCGCGCAACTTCCAAAAAGAAGGGTCAGAAGCGGGCATGACGGCCGAAGGCCTCGCGCGCCGGGTGACCGATCCCGAGATGCACGCAAAATATGTCGAGGCGTTCAGGCGCTCGAGCTTTTCCGCGATGATGAATTATTATCGCGCCAACTATCCCCGGACGATCGGTCCCGGCGCGAAGCGGCCCTTCGTCCCGGATAATCCGCCGCTGATCAACGTCCCGCTGCTGGTGATCCACGGGATGAAGGACACGGCGCTCCTGGCCGAAGGGCATGCCGGCACCTGGAACAAGGCGGCGAAGGATACGACCCTGGTGATGGCGCCGGATGCGGGCCACTTTGTGCAGCAGGATGCGCCCGACCTGGTGAACGGCACGATCCGCAGCTGGCTGGACCTGCGCCGGAAGTCTTCCTGAGGCGCGTCGATCCTTAAACACCGCGCCCAGGCCTGTGCTGGTCACGCCGGCTCTTTCAACTTGCCGACCGATGGCGCCGATCGCGAGCGGCTCAATCGCCACCCGCGGCGCATCTTGCGCAGTCCGATCCCCACCCGTTCAGGAGGAGGGCGGGTCATCCGCAATCGCGTCCGGCAGCTCGTTGGGATTGGCGAGGTCGGTGGGAAAGTGCGTCGCCAGCAGCCGACCGCAGGTTTCGATCGCCGCGACAAAGCCATCGGCGGGGCGGCCTGCCTTGATGCCTGAGGTCAGGCGGACAATCACCTCGCGCCAGTCCTTGGGCCCAACCTTGGCATTGATCCCGATATCGCCGATGACCTCGACCATCCTGTCCTTGAGCGATGCATAGATCAGCACCCCGGTGCGCTCGCGCGTCAGGTGGAGATCGCGCGCATAGAACTGCTCCATGGCGCGCTGGTGGACATGGCCGCGGCGGATCAATCCTGGCGTCATTGCCCGACGCACCACGGGGATCGAAACCAACAAGGCAATCAGGATGAACAGCAGGCATTGCACCAGGGCATAGCCGCCAAGCACCGCCATAACCGTCGAATGGCTGGCGGCGACATGCGCCACGCTCCAGCCGCGAAGGCCATCATCAAACCAGCTGTCCGCCGCCCCGAGCGTCAATGGAAGTAGCGGCAGGACAAGCGAGCCGACCGCGGCCCAGGCGAGCGGCACCTCCATATAGTGCGACGCCTCATTGGCGACGACGCAGACGATTTCACCACGCGTGCCGGCTTCGGCAGCTTGCGTCGCCTGCTGGATACGTTCGTGGTCCTCCGGGCTCAGCAGCATCGGGTCACCATCTTCCTGACGCGCCGCCGCCGCCGAACGAGCCGCCGCCGCCGCTGAAGCCGCCGCCGCCGCCGAATGAGCCGCCGCGACGACTGCTGGCCAGGAAAATCAGCGGCCATAACCAGGCATCGGCGCGATGGCCCGGCCGTCCGCCGATCGATCCAATCAGGCCGAAGGCGACCCAGATGACCACCAGAACCACCAGCACGATCGGGAAGTCTCTCGAGGGCGCTGGCGGCGCTTCGGCAGCCGATGCGACGCGAGCGGCCGCCTCCTCGGTGGGCAGGGATAATTGCCCGATGAGCGCATTGGCGCCGGCGACGACGCCGCCAGCCATGTCGCCCGCCCGGAATTTGGGAAGCACTTGTTCCTGCAGGATGACGTTGGACAGGGCGTCGGTGAGGACGCCCTCGAGGCCGTAACCGACCTCGATGCGGACGCGTCGTTCATTCGGGGCGACGATCAACAGGACGCCGGTGTCGCGCTTTTTCTCGCCGATGCCCCACGCCCGGCCAAGCTGATAGCCATAGTCCTCGATTTCGAGGCCTTGCAACGATGAAACCGTGACAACCACCAGCTGGCGGGACGTCTGGCTTTCCAGCACTTGCAGTTTGGTGACCAGATCGGCGCGGACCGCTGGCGTCAGGATATTGGCCTGGTCGACGACGCGGTCGGTGAGCGCAGGAAAAGCCGGCGCAGCGCTCGCCGGGAGGCCAAGCAGTAATCCCGCAAAGAGCGCCAGCGCTGCAAGCCAGCGCGGTGGCGCAAGCGACCTCATTTCGGCGGGGCGGGCGTCACTGGCGGCGGCGTCACCGGTGGCGGCGTCGAGAAGTCGACCTTAGGCGCCGTCTGGGCGGTCGGCGCCGCCTCGAACAACTGCATCGGTTTCGATGAGCGGTAGAAGGTGGCCGCCCACAAGGAGTTGGGCATGGTCCTCAGCGTGGTGTTGAAATCCCGCACCGCCTCATTGTAGTCGCGCCGCGCCACGGTGATGCGATTTTCCGTGCCTTCAAGCTGGCTCTGCAGGGCGAGGAAGTTCTGGTTCGATTTGAGGTCGGGATAGTTTTCGCTGATCGCCATCAATCGGCCAAGCACCCCGGAGAGCTGGTTCTGCGCCGCCTGATACTTTTCGAAAGCGGCAGGATCGGTCAGCGTTGAGGCATCGACCTTGACC
>JANMWT010000176.1:0-12600 GCA_031394145.1 Alphaproteobacteria bacterium
ATCAGGGCCACCTTGCCGTTTAACCGTCCTCTCAAGTCTGCTAGATCCCTTCGGAAAATCAGCATTCGCCCAACCAGGGCGAGCGCGAACTATTGCGCCAATCCGCCACTCAATAGTGGTCGGAGAACGGACCCAGCTTGCAGCTGTAACCCTCGGGCGGCGGCGTCAGCCTGAACGACTTCACGCTCGATCCTTTGGGATGAGAGGCCAGCGTCGTCAGCGCCCAGAGATTGAACGCCTGGGTGTTGACCTGCGGCCAGCTATGGCCGTGGTGGGCGCTGCACGACACCTCCACTACGTCCGGTATGGCACTGTAATAGTTCGACGCCGCTTGAGTCGTCGGTCGGTAGTCAGAACAGAGGCCCAGCGGCGGGCCGCAATCCCACATGTCCTTTTCTCCGCCCCAGACCGTGATGACGATCAATGGATCAAGATGCTTCGGCAGCGGCAATGGACCAACGCGGCCCTGGTGGATTTTGGTTGGCGCAGCTTTCAAAGCCTCGCGCCCTTCCTGGAAAGTCAGCGGCGTCCCGTCATCCCTGGTGACGTACCATTCGCCGGAGATCGGCATGCCGCCGGCCCAGAAAGCTGAATCGAACAGCAGCGCGCGGTTGGTCATCGTGCCGCCGGATGAGATGCCGCCAAGATAGAGCCGGCGTGCATCAAGCGGCCATTTCGTTCCGACGCACTTGACCATCGCCTTGAAGAACCGTGCATCCGGCCCTTCGTCGTTCTTCCACTTGTCGCCGATGGGTCCGGACGCGCGGCCCTCGTTCCATGGCATCCAGTTCCAGCCGCCGGCGCCTACGCCGTTGCACGTGCCGGCTGCGAGGTTCGGGTCCTGCTCGGCGCACTGGCGCACCGGACCGATCACCATGAAGCCTTTGTCGGCCAGCAGCGCATTGGCGCCCGAGCGCGCAGCCGTGAGATTGGCGTTCGCCGATTCAACCGTGCCTGACATTGGAACCCAGACTGGTTGCGGACCGGAAACACCCTTGGCCGGATAGACGATGAAGGCGCGTTTCATCCCGTCGCTCGGGAAATCGACGTTGAGGCCTTCTTTCACCTGATAGCCGTCCGGGCATTCCCATATTGGCTTCAGCGCGGCCTGCGGCTTCTCGGGCGCGGCGCAGCCAAAAGCGGCGAGCAACGATATCGCAAAGGCCAGAGTGTAGGTTCGACGCATTGCTATTTCCCTTTCTTAAAGTCCATCAGGCGATGCTGGCGCTAGTTTCCATCCACCGAAAAGGCCATCAGGACATTGCCGTCCTTGCCCGTCAGGTCTTGTGGGTTCGCTGTCTGTCTTCCTGCATAGCCCGAGTGCACATAGACCATGCCGCCAGCAACAGTCGGCCCGGCCCCGTCCATGACGCCGCCAAAGGCCGTATCACCGAGCACTGTCCTGAGCGGTTGCCCGGCCGTATCGAAATCCCACAGCACTTTCCCGTCAGCGGTAGCGTAGGCGCGGAAATGCCCGTCCATGGCGCCGCCGAAGACGACGCCCGGGATGACCGTAACCGCCTGCGACATCGCCGGGCTGCAATAGATGTTCTTCCATCGGCAGTCATGGCGCGGAGAGGGAGCGCGCCAGACCGTCTCGCCATCGCTTATGCGCAACGCATAGAGACCTGGCTCGGCGCCTTGACGCGTAACAACATCGGAAATCGCGACATAGATCTTGTCCTCGTCCGCCGCGGGGCCGAACTCGATGCCTCCGAGCGCGCTGCCGGGGCTAAGTTGCTTGCTCCACACGACCTTTCCGCCGTCGGCGGGATCGAGCGCCCAGAGAATGCCGGACTTCTGACCCGCAAGAAGCAGCTGCCGGCCATCCTTGCCCGTGTGCAGGATTGGCGAGGAGCCGAATTCGAGATCGGGTCCCACGTCGGCCGGACAATTGGCGGCCTTGGGGCAGCCGATGATGTAGTTGTCGTCCCTGCGGACCTGGTTTCGCCAGATTCTCGCGCCCGTCTTGAGATCGAGAGCAATAACGGAATCGGCCCCTTCAAGCGGCGCGTCGGTGTAGGAATTCGAGGTGCCAATATAGATCCGGTCATGCGCGAGATCGACGGTGGGCGCGGACCAGATCGCCCCTCCGGCGGGTCCCCACATCTGCTGGCCCTTAGCGTTGAGGCGGTAAGGCAGGTTCTTCTGGGGCGTGGTGTAGGTTTTCCAGAGGATCGCACCGGTGTAGGCGTTCAACGCGACCAGCGAACCGATGAACTTGCAACAATCGTAGTTATCGTTCGTGGCGAATGCCTCATTGCCGCTGGAAATCGGCACCAGCAGCACATCGCCAGCAAGGGTTGGAGCGCCCGTCATCTGGACGCCGGTCTCGGTCTCGATCTGGGTGCGCCAAAGCTCTTTGCCACTGTCGGCGTCAAGCGCGACAGCGCTCTTGGACCAGTCGGAGAAGTAAAGAGCTGTCCTTGCTCGCGCGCCCTTTGGCAAGGCGCCGATCGAGACGCTGGATCGGGTCGCCGACTTCGAGTCGTGCCGCCAGTAGACACAGCCCGTCGCGGCGTCGAGCGCGTAAATCGCTCCCGACATGGATGTCACGAACAGTCGACCGCCAATTACGGTCGCCTGCCCGTTCTTAGACCCAGGATAGCGAAAGACCCATTTGAGCTTCAGGCGCGGCACTTCACTTGCGCTCAGCCCCGGCTGCTTCTGGAAGCGCGCGTTGTCCTTATCGGGGCTCCAGCCATTCCATTGATCAGCCGCCGCCAATTCGACAGGCGGCGCTGGCTTGGTGCATTTGGGTCCATCGAGCGGCATGCCAGCTGAAGACGCGCCCCAGATCGCGTTGACGTTGGGATCGCCTGCCGAGCCCCGCGACCCCGAAACAGGGCTCAAATAAAGTGCGATCGCTTTCATCTCGTCTTCGCTGAGCCCCGCCGCCATCGGCTGCATCACGCCGCTGCTCAGCGCAGCAAAGATGAAGGCAGGCGTGTTCTTGGCGATGACGTCCCGAGGCGGCGTGCGGTCGGATGCATTGTCATGGCAGGCAGCGCAGCGTAGCGCGTACAAGCGCTGACCGCGCCCAGCGTTGTCGGCGTCACGCGTCATCGAAGACGGCATCGCCGCAGTAGATGGAATCGGCGTTCTGGTTGACGACGTACAGGCCGCCAAACCAGTCAGACAGGCGACAATCATCCCAAACCGCAGCGTCGTCCACACACTCATTCTCACTCTCACATCATTTGAGCCTGCCTCCCGGCGCGTCCACCGGGAGTGACGCGCCGGGAGCCAGGTCAGTCTAGAACCGGTAGCGTAGCACCACGCTGTAAAATCTGTCTGCGCCGTAGGAGAGCGTTCGTGCAGCGGACCCTCCAATAACCGCCACGTTCACGTTGTCCGAGTAGATTTCCCGGAACAGGTTAGACACCGTTCCGGTGACGTCGATCCGGTCGTCCGGCGAGCGATAGGTCAATGTCAGACCGACGATTGTCCGGCCGTTGACGCGAAAGCGATCCGTATTGAAGGGGGAGGCATAGTAATCGCCCTGATAGGCGATCGAACCGCCAGGATAGAGGTAGCTACCATCGCCGAGTGGGATGCCGTAATATCCGTAGACGCTTGCCTTGGTGCGCGGCGTGCGGGGTATTTGATTGCCGGAGAGATCCTGCGGCGTCTGGCCTGCCGCCGGCTGGGTGATGTCGACGGCCCCACAGACCGGCGGATTCGACCCGCGAATAGTCGGGCAGAAGCTGTCGAAGGTCGGGTCGAGATAGGTGTACGAGAAGACGACATTGGATCGGTCAGTTGGATGCCAAGTCGCCTGCAGTTCGGCGCCCGAGATGACGGCTTTGTGCGCATTGACGAAGTTGGCATAGACTGGGCCTACCGGCTGCGCTTGGCCATTCACAGTGACAATCGAGCGCGTGCTGATCGGGATCTGCATGTTGAAGAAATTCTGGTAGAAGACCGATCCGTCGAACCGGACTGGCCCAGCGGTGTAGCTGCCGCCGATCTCATAGACGTCGAGATGCTCAGGCTCAGCAATGTTGTTGGGAGGCAGGCCCTGGCCCAAGGTAAACGCCGAGGATTGATAGCCACGCGAGTACGCGGCGTATAACTCTGACCCTGCAATTGGCCGCCAGGACAGTGCAGCTCGCCCGGAAAGATCGGAGTCGCTTTGCGTCGGTTGAGCGGCGTGGACCGCCGGCGAAAAATCGCCGGCAAAGACCGGCGGGTAGTAAAACACATAGCGGAAATTGGTTTTGGCGCCCTTGTCGTCCCACGTATAACGCAGGCCGCCATCGAAGCGGAGCGTCGAGGTGATATCGTAGACGATGTTGCCGAACACGGCGGTCGAGCGGATGTTGTAGACGTTTCGCTGTTCGAAGGTGGACTTGTTCGGATTTGGTGCGGCAAGCGCCGGGCCACCCCCAACAGTGGGGGTCGTCAGCACCGCGCCAGCGCCCGGTATGTTCTCCCAGTATTTTTCATCGAAGTGCTGGTTGTAATAATACGCGCCTGCGACCCAGTTGAGGGGTCCTCCAGACTTGCCCTCGAGCCGCAGTTCCTGGGACCAGAAATTATTGTCGTTGTGATAGTTGGATCTGTAGTCGGTCGGCACGACGGTTCCCGGCGCGAACGGATCAGTCGGCGCCGCAGTGTAGCTGCTCCTTGAAGTGAGATCGCGATCGGCCGAGCCGATGGCGAGATATTGCTGGTAACCACCGACATAGACCAGATCCGCGAAATCGAGATCGAGGTCGGCATTGACGACGTCCTGGAAGTTGTTCTTCAGCTTGTCATAGCCGGCATAGTCCACATTGATCTGGAAGGGTTTCGAGGGGGCGGCCACACCGTATTTGTACTGCGGATTGGGCTCCAACGCGTTGAAGACCGGTCCAGTGTTGTAAGCCGCCACCGTCGGATAGCCAGGTTGGTTGTCGTAGTCGAAATGAGTCGCGCGGTTTCGGATGTGAAAGCGTTCGTGGCGCCATTCGAGCTGGAATTCGTAGTATGCATTGTCGGTGGCAAACCCGGCATTCTTGGCGGATCCAATGTTGTCCTGCAGCGTCGGACCATAGAATTTCTGGGCGCCGAGACGATAACCGAGCTCGTCAGTGATCGGGCCGGCGACGTTAATACCGATGTCGTACCAGCCTTCGCGGCCAACTCCGGCTTCGACCTCGCCCGTGAACTGCTTAGTAGGCGCCCTGGACAGTAGGTTGACAGATCCTGCTAGCGAGTTGCGGCCATAGAGCGTGCCGCCGGGTCCGCGCAAGAACTGGACGTTGCCGCCAAACAGCGTGCTCTCGGCGATGTTGAACGGCACAAGATTGATGAACCCGTCCACGTACTGGATGACGGAGTTCTCCTGCCCCAGCAACGTCTGGGCGGTTTGTCGCCCGACACCGCGAACGTTGAGGCCATACTCGTTGCTGAACACAAAGCCGGGTGTGACGTCAATTAGCTGCCGAACACCGCCGAGGCCGGCCAGGTTTCGATCTTCAGCGTCAATGACGGATGCCGACTGGGGTTGTTCGAGGACTTTGTCGAAGGCTTTCCCGTTAACGACGACAACGTCGGCCTTCTCTTCAACCTTCACTTTTCCGCTGGATGGCTGCGGCTGGTCGATCGGCGTAGTTGGCTTTCCCGCCTGCTGGGAAAACGCAGGTTGCGCAGCGATCACCGCGCCGACTGCGCACGACAGATACAGAAACATTTTCGTGGTCATCGATATCCTCCCCTCGCCCGCTGTTCCGCAGGCCTGAATTTCCTCGACCGCGGCAGCTCGCCCCGTCGGTATGGGCAAATGACACCGCGTTTCGGTATTGAGTCAAGACTTTTGCCGCATCGGTATGGTTTTTCAAATAGCATCATTCGTAACGTGATCAACCGCGGCGAGTTATCTGATCGTCGTTTTCCTGCGTTTTTACTCACTCTAATCAGTGCACCTGAGTAAACTCAGGACAATTTCGGCCACCCTGGTTCGACGCCGCCTTGGAGAAAGGCCACATTTCGCCGATACGGTTTGCTAGAATTGTCAGGTAAATTGGGGCGATTTGGTAGGTCTTTTGAGCAAGTCGCTCGCTCAGGCGACGCTGCGCTCCAAACAGATTCCGGTCGCGCCTTTAACGTGCGTAGCGCGAGGTGGCTCAGAAAATGCCTCTCTGGGTGCTGATCGCATTGTAGACCGCCACGTGGTTCTCGAGGAACTGCTGCGCAGGGCATAGCGACTTGAACCCCTGCATCTTCGGCTCGCGTCGTCGGATAGAAAGATACGAATCCTCGAGGTAGTTGTTGTCCTTATCCGACGCGGAGACGGTCCAGTTGAACGCTCGAAGCTTATCAGACCTACAAGGCCAACGCGGGGTGCTCGACTTCATTGACCAGGAGGCGCTTGCGCTGCGCGTCCTTACAGATCCCAACATGTCCAGCCGGCTGAGCGAACGGATTGGTCGCGTTTATGTCGATGAGTTCCAGGATTCGAGTCCTCTACAGATCGCCATATTCACCGCGCTTGCCGATCTGGTGGATTCCAGCACTTGGGTCGGCGATCCGAAGCAGGCGATCTACGGCTTCCGAAATGCTGATAGCGCCCTTACGCAAGCCGCATTTACAGGCGTGGCCGAAGCGAACACTGAACAGCAGGAGGTTCTATCGGTCTCCTGGAGGAGCCGTCCTGGCATCGTCGACTTTGTGAATGAAGCCTTTAGTCCAGCCTTCTCCGCCATGGGCCTACCAGCCGAAGAGCACAAATTCAGCAAAGCTGCGCGGAGTAATGAAGGCTTCCTCCATTCGCCGCTTGCGGTTTGGTGGCTGAGCGGCAACCGCGAAGAGCAGTTCGCCGGGCTTGCAGACGGTGTGCGTGACGCCTTAGCGGAAAATGATAGCTGGACAGTCAGCGAAAGAAGCGGAGCTCTGCGACCGATTGAGGCCGGGGATATCGCCATCCTCTGCCGTAGCCATGCCGATATCAACAAAGTCGCAGAAGCACTCAACGTGCTCGGCATCCCGACAGCGGTTGAGCGCGAAGGCCTAGCGCGAACACTCCACGTAGAATTTGTGATGGCCGCGGTTCGTTGGACGGCAGACCCGAGCGATCGCCTGGCTCTTGCCGAACTAGTGCGCTTCTTCAGTGATGATCCGACCTCGGATGCCTGGCTCCAAGCGATCAGCGCGGCGGATCAGGAAGCCGCTCTTCGTCGCGCCGTACCGATCTCCAACGCGCTAGCTGCGCTGCACGACACGATATTGGCGCTGACGCCTGCGGAGTTGCTTGACGCAGTCATCACAATTCCAGAGGTGACGCGCCGAATTGAATTGTGGGCTGATGCGGCCATGCGCTTCGAAGACCTTGAGGCGCTCCGGGGTTTCGCGCATAGCTCAGACGCAAAGCGGCGCGACGCTGACTGGCAGGCCCGTTTCTTCGCCTATGCAGTGAAAGGAAGCCTCGATAAGATCGAGGGCCAATACACATGGTTCAAGGGCCAAAAGCTTCAGGGCGTCCCATCAACGGTTGATCGCCTGCGTGCAGTTTACGCTGCCTATGCCGCAAAGCAGTTGCGGGATTTGGGTTACACGGTTCCGACGATTGTGCCGCTTCCGAGTTCAGGAACGGTGGCGCAGAGCCCCGATGACTTCACCGCCGCGAAGATTGCGCGGCTCGTGGCGACCGCGTTCGGCGCAGGCGCGTCGGTCGCCCCGTTTCTTCGTCACACTGAGCCGCGACCTCCCGCACATACGGTGCCTGGATTTCGTTCTCCCGCCCAACATTCTCCATATCTCACCGTCATCACCCCAATCACAGTCCCGATAGATCTCGCAGAAGCGGCTGTAGCGATAACCGTCGGGGTGCTGTTCGATATACTCGTCCCACAGGATCTGCAGGGTCACGTGCTTGCGTTTGAGCTCCTTGTGGACCAGCCGCCAGTCGGGCTCGTGGCGTCGCCGACCGCCCGCCTTGGCGCCTGCCTCCTTGAACATCAGACCTTCAAGCACCGCCTCGCTGACCTCCGGGGCGATTGGCCAGCTCAGTCCCCGCGCGGCGCAGCGCTCCAGCAGCTCGCGAACCGTCCGACGCGGGATCCCCGTGCGGCGCACGATCTCCCGCACCGGCAGTCCCGCCTCGTGCTTCATCCTCAAAATCTCGCGCACCTGGCGCATCGGCGTCCTCGCGGCTGGCATGTCGTCCCTCCCTCAAAATCGAAGGGGCGATGCTCCGCCGGCGCGGCCGCAAAATCCGATCCGTTTTGGCCTCCTCACCCCTCAAATCAGGGTGGGCGCCAATTAATCGGAATGGGTGGGCGTCAATTAGTCGGAATGCCCGGGCGCCAATTCCCCGGAATGGTGGGCGCCTTCAGAGCGGAATCCGCATCCTGACCAAGTTGCGCCTGGGCAAGAATGTCTCGCGCCTTGGTCCGCGCCTGGTTTGCGGTGATTGTTCCGTACGCCCCAATCTTCACGCGCCTCTGGCGCCCGGTTCGCCCTCCCCCGACACGGTACTGAGCGACGAACACCTTCCGGCCGGTCGTGAGAACACGCAGGGCGAATCCGCTGAGGTCGTCGTCGCGGATGATGAGCACTCGCGCTGGCTTTGGGATCTGGTCGATGTTGCGCTTGATGAGTTTCACTGAGCATCCCCTCCCGACGTGCGCGCAACACTGCGCGGGTCAGTTTTGGAAACACATTGGAAACACCGTGACGGGGAATGAGGGGCAATTTTGAGAAACAGAGGGAAATGCATATCGGCTTTTTGCCCCCGGCAAGCGAGCGATCCGCAGCCTGTGAGCAATCCCACAAGCCCTTGTGGCGCTTGGAAAACTGCATCTCCGCGCCACAGCGGATAATAGCGCGCCACACGCTGCAACGCATGAGCGCCGCGCGAGCTCAGCTGGTGGAGTATCGCGTTCGTAATGCGGGGGTCAGGTTTTCAAGTCACCTAGGCGGCACCACTCCACGGATCTCTCCTCAACGCTCCAGCGCGCCGATCTCGTTGCGTACGCCGTGGCTGTCGCGCAGCACCATGGCATCGATGATATCCAGCGCATCTTTGCGATAGCGTGCGTCGTCCTCTAAATGACGGTAGGCGGCTAGAACCGTTTCTGTCAGCGAATACCCAGATGGTCTTCCACGCTTGTTGAGGTCGGAGGCTGGATCATCCTGACCTGCGAAATAGGCCTTGGCAGCGGCGATCACGACCTCCGGTAGCTCCGCTCCGGCTTCGCGCAGGCCGGCCAGAAGGTCGTCTGGGTCAGTGATAAAGGCGCGCGATCCAGCGAGCTTGATAGCGAGCGATGCTCGATCAGCGAGGTCCGGTCCGAGTACCTCACGGCCGTAGGCAGCCGCTTCCTGCCTAACGGACTCGTCCCCATCATCGAACAGCACCTGCAACCAGGCTATAGATCGAGGTTCCAGCGGTTCGTTGTCCTTGCACCAACCGACCGCAAGACGCGCAGCCATGCGCCGGGCCAGTGGCTCGGATTTCCAGAACGATTTGAAGCGCTCGGCTGAGGCGTCGTTTCGACATCCATGACGGCCAAGTACCCGGAGAGCTGCTGGACGGACACGTTCATCTGCACTCGCTAGCATTTTTTCCATGAGCCGATTGCCAATCTCAGGCCGCTGAAAGAGCGACCACACGACCAGTTCCATCCCCAAACGCGTCGCCAAACCGAGCGCATCTGTCGACGAGATCTCATCAAGCAAGGCCAAACCGCGGTACACATGCGGTGAGGGCCGCGGCCGGGGTCTGATCAGAGGGGGTGCAGATGGCCATCGCTTTTCAGCGTTGCGAGCGCCATTTCAAGCGACAAGCCGCGATGCAGGCGGAACCATTCTCCGGTGTGGCGATGCCACATGATGTCGAGGCGGTCGTGGCTGATCCAATCCAGGCGGGCGAAGGGGCTGTCGAACTCTTCGCCAAGATTGTCGGGGTAACCGGACCGATAGCGCTGGATGAACCGATACTTGGAGCCGTGCCATTTGCCGAGGATGTCGACCGGATAGTTGAACTTTGTGGGCCGGATGGCGGGCAGGAAGCCGGGCTTCATGAACTCATCGATCAAGCGTTGGCAGGCGGTGGTGATCGCCGCCTTTTCCTGGTCTGAGATGCGGCTCGCCTCACGCGGCATCGGAGTGTGCCAGCGCCGACGCCTTCCAGTTCCAGGGCAACAGCTCGTCGAGCTTGGAGGCCGGATGATCGGCGATGCGGGCGAGGACGTCGGCGAGCCAGGCTTGAGGATCGATGTCGTTCATCTTGGCGGTGACGATGAGCGAGTACATGACGGCGGCGCGCTGGCCGCCGCGGTCGGATCCAGCGAACAGCCAGGATTTACGCCCCAGGGCGATGCCGCGAAGCGCGCGTTCTGCAGCATTGTTCGTAAGACAGATCCGCCCATCCTCGAGGAACCTGGCGAACGCCGCCCAGCGCTTCAGCATATAATCCATCGCCTCTGCAACCTTGCTGCGGCCGGAGAGCTTGGCTCGGCTGCTACGCATCCAGACCTCAAGGTCGGCGACCAGGATCGTGCTCTGTTCTTGGCGAACTGCAAGACGCTCCTCTGGCGGCTTGCCATTGATGGCGCGCTCGATGTCGAACAGGGCGTCGATGCGGCGGACCGCTTCGAGCGCCAGGGGCGAGACCCCAGCTAGCTTCTCGCCCTTCGCTTTGCTGCGGGCGGCGGCTTCAATGTCGGCGAGGATAAAGAACTTGCGCCGACCATGAGCCCAGCAGGCGGCCTCCAGAATGGGCGCAGGCTGGCGTGTCCGAGCGTAGAGCTTGTTGTAGCCGCTATAGGCGTCCGCCTGAAAGATGCCGGACCAGCCTTCAAGATGCTCGCGAGCATGCGATCCGCTGCGGTCGCGCGAGTAGTAGAACAAGGCTGCCGGCGCCGCCGTTCCGCCGAACGGCCGGTCGTCGCGGACATAAACCCAACTTCGGCCGACGTCCGATTTACCCTTGGCGAGGACCGGCACGGTGGTGTCGTCGCCATGGAGCCGCTCTGCGCTCATCACATACGCCTTCAGGCGCTGGACCAACGGCGCCAAGGCGACCGCGCATTGCCCGACCTGATCGGCCAAGGTTGATAAGCTGAGATCGACCCCTTCGAGGGCATAGCGTGTCGCCTGGCGGTTGAGCGGCTGATGCTGACCGTACTTCTCGAACAAGATCATCGCCAGGAGACTGGGGCCTGCCCACGCGCGCGGCACGACATGGAACGGCGCCGGCGCTTGGCTGATGGTCTCGCAATCCCGACACGAGACCTTCTCCCTGACGTGTTGGATCACCTTCCAAGACCTGGGGACCACCTCGAGGGTCTCGGTGATGTCCTCCCCCAGCTTGGAGAGCCGCGTTCCGCCACAGCAGGCGCAAGCTGTGGGAGTGGGATGAACGCCGCGCTCGCGCGGCAGGTGCTCGGGGAACGGCTTGCGCGAAGGCTTTTTGCGGGTGAACCCCGCGACGTTGGTGGTCTTCGCGACGGCGATCTCGGCGAGGAGATCATCTTCGGATGCGGTCGCCTCGGCATCCTCAAGCTCGAGCTCAAGCTGATCAATGAGGCGCTTGGCGCGTTCGGAGGACTGGCCCCGGCTCTCGCGGTTAAGCCGGGCGATCTGAAACTTCAAACGCATGATCGTGGCCGCGTCTTCACTGTTCCGGGCGGTGGCGACGGCGAGCTCGGCTTCAAGGGCGACGGCCCTTGTCTGGGCCGCGATAACCGCGGCCTTCAGTGCATCGATATCCTCGGGAAGCTCAGTGCCCATGAGTGAGATCGAAGTATAAAAATCTGCCTCTGAGGCGCCCCCTTCGACAACATCACTGTGAGTCATGACGCCGCAGTTTTAGCCCGCAGCCTCCGGTCTCCAGGTATGTTGTGGATTACGCCAGTCGATGCCTTCGAGCATGTAGCCTAACTGCGCCGGCGACAGAACAACGGACCCGTCCTTGACCAGCGGCCAGACGAACCGGCCGCGGTCGAGCCGCTTGGCGTAGAGCGACAGGCCAAGGCCGTCGTGCCAGATGATTTTTACCAGATCGCCGCGGCGCCCGCGAATCACGAACAGATCGCCAGCATGGGGATCGCGGTGAAGACCTTCCTGGACCCGCACCAGGCCGTGCATGCCGCGGCGCATGTCGGTGTGGCCGGCGGCGAGCCACACTCGCACGTTCGAGGGGATCGCGATCATCGCTTCGCCAGAGCGCTGAGGACGGCGGCGGCCAGATCGGGCCGGACCGCGCCGACGACCCTCAACCGCACGCCGCTGGGTAACTCGACCTCGATGACGCCTGGCGTCGGATCTAGGGGTCCCGCCTGAGGGGCCGCCAGCATCACCGGAGAAAAGCCCTTCGCCTTCGGCGTCTCGGGGAAACCCAGCTGTGCGCGGAACTCGTTGCGCCAGGAGAACAACATGCCCGAGTTGACGCCGAGCTGTCGCGCCACGCCGTTGACGCTCGCCCCTGGCTGGAAGGTCGCTTCAACCGTCGCGAGCTTCTGCTCCAGCGACCACCGCCGACGCGGCTCACCCCCAATGATCTCCACGCCGCCTCCCTCAGCGACTAGTTCATCGATTTCAAAATTTGAACCATATCAGGCGCTTTTATCGAGGCGATAGGACCAAGTGTGGACGACGGGATGTTGGTTGATG
>JANMWT010000192.1:0-2214 GCA_031394145.1 Alphaproteobacteria bacterium
GCGGAGGCAGGCCAGTGATGCACGCGGCCGCAGGCGGTCCTTCCATCTGGGTTGTCTCCGACGGTCGCGCCGGCATTGAACGCCAGGCCCTGTCGCTGGGAGTGCCCTATTACACGACAATATCGGGCATGCGGGCCGCAGTTCAGGCCATTCGTGCATTGAAGCTACGGCCGCTTGAAGCTGGAGCGCTTCAGACCTACTCTTGATTGTTCGGGTGTTCCGGATCACCGTTGCGTGATCGGCTCCACGAGCGACTCCGTTTCAAATCGGGCACGGAACAGGGACTTTATGCAGCGTATTCCAATGACGGCCGAAGGCTTCCGGGCGCTTGAAGTCGAACTCAAGACACTGAAATCCGAGGAACGCCCGGCGATCATCGCGGCGATCTCGGAAGCACGCGCGCATGGCGATCTGTCCGAGAACGCCGAGTATCATGCCGCCAAGGACAAGCAGAGCTTCATCGAGGGGCGCGTCCTCGAGCTCGAGGACAAGCTGGCGCGCGCCGACGTCATCGACACCTCGCGTCTCAAAGGCGACACGGTGAAGTTCGGCGCCACGGTTACCGTGACTGATGAGGACACCCACGAGACCTTCGTCTACAAGATCGTCGGCGAGGACGAAGCCAACGTCGCCAAAGGCAAGGTGTCGATCACCTCGCCGATCGCCCGCGCCATGATCGGCAAGGAAGAAGGCGAAACCGCCGAAGTGTCGGCGCCCGGCGGGGCCAAATCGTTCGAGATCGTCTCGATCGAGTGGCGCTAGCCCGCTGACGACGACCGCGGAGGCAGGCCAGTGATGCACGCGGCCGCAGGCGGTCCTTCCATCTGGGTTGTCTCCGACGGTCGCGCCGGCATTGAACGCCAGGCCCTGTCGCTGGAGCGCGCCCTGCGTGAGCCGGAACGCTGGGCGAAGCTTGCGCACATCCAGTCTGACGCGCATCGCGCCGAACCGCTGCGTCTGCAACCATCCGGTCCCCAACTCCTGCTGCCGAGCGACAAATGGCCTTCGCCGCTCAACGCTCTGGCGAGTGAACAGCGCGCCCTGCTCCATCCGCCATGGCCGGATCTCTGGATCGGGTCCGGCCGCCGCTCGATCCCGTATTCGCGACTGGTCAGGAAATGGTCGGACGGCAAGACGTTTGTGGTGCAGACCCAGGACCCCAAGGTCGATCTGGCGCCGTTCGATCTGGTCGTCCCTCCGCTGCATGACCAGCTCAAAGGCTCAAACGTCTTCCCGATCCTTGGGCCGCCGACCTATTTCGGCGCAGCCGAGATCGCCGAAGCCGAGAACCGTTTTGGCGATCTCACCGCCCATTCCGACTTCAAGCTGCTGGTGTCGATCGGCGGCAATTCGAAGACGCACAAGATGAATGGCGCCAAGGTCGCCGAGATCGAGGACGTGCTAAAGCGGCTCGCCAAGAATGGCTACCGGCTGTGGATCACCGTCTCGCGGCGGACGCCGGAAGTTGCGCGCGCATGGTTCAGGGTGTTCGCAAGCGACGTCGGCGCGCGCTTCTGGGAGAGCCCGGAAAAAGATGGTCCCAATCCCTATCTCGGCTTTCTCGCGCATTGCGACGCCGCGCTGGTGACCGAGGATAGCGCCAACCTGCTGGCCGACCCTGCCTGGTTCGGCAAACCGATCCACATTCTGCGGCTGGACGGCGGCTCGCCGCGTTTCAGCCGGCTGCACCAGGGTTTCATCGATCGCGGCGCGGCGCGCTGGTTCGAGGGCCTGATCGACGAGTGGGAGTATCCTCCCATTCGCGAAGCGCCTCGCGTCGCCGACGAGATCGTCCGCCTGCTGCTTGAGCGGCATCCGAAGTAGTCGCCGCCGCAGCAACGCATGCGATTGCGGGCCATCGGGCATTGCGAGAGGATCAGCGTTCAATCCACGGGGAGATCAGGCAATGCTTCGATTTGCTGCCGCGACCGCATTGGCGCTGCTGGGCGCCGCGCCGGCCATGGCCGAAACCTATACGCTAGAGGTGAAGCCTTCGACCGTGGCCTGGGGCAATTACGACGCGTCGAAAGCGCCCGTGCTGCGCATCAAGTCAGGCGACACGGTGGTCGTCCACACGCTGCTGAACAACAATCCCACCGGGCTGGAGCGCAATGGCGTGAAACCCGAAGATGTCGAGGCGTCATTGCGCGATGTCTACGCAAATGTGCCTCAGGCCGAGCGCGGGCCAGGCGGACATATTCTCACCGGGCCGAT
>JANMWT010000224.1:0-4618 GCA_031394145.1 Alphaproteobacteria bacterium
ATTGCCTTCATGGCAGGCGTATTCGTAGGACGGCGCATCGGTCGCGTTGAAGACCATCTCCGCCCGCCAGGCCTGCGAATAGATCGCCGGATCATCCACCTCAAAGCGATAGAGCAACTGCGTGTCCGAAATCCGCGTCAGACGCTCGGTGATCCTTGCGTCCTTCGAGATATAGAGCGACTGGCCATAATAGACGCGCATCGATTCCTGCGGATGCGCGTTCGTGGTTTCGACAACGAGCGTGTCTCCCTCCCAGTGACCGACCGGATCGCCCATCCAGCGCCTGATCGACGATGGCAGGTGTGTCGAATTCATTCGAACAATGCGTGCATCGTGGATCATCTCGGAAAACAGCACCACATTGTTCGGGGTCTGCACGATCTGATAATTGTTGTTGTACGACACATTCAGCATGGGCGGCCCGGCGGAGGAGCCGAAGCCGAGGAGACAGCGCTCGCCCAGTGAGCGCAGCTCAGGATCAGACGTCGCCGTTCGTTGCTGATTGAAGCTTGCTGCAAAGATCTTTCTCCCGGCATCGGTGTAGGGGAGTTTTCCGTCCGCCGGATCGATCAGCCAGGACGAGCGATATTCGCCGTTGATCTTGGCAAACGATGTGCCGGTGTCGGTCCAAAAGGCGTTGTAGCCGCCGACGTCACGGCCGGCCTGGGGCGCTGGGCTCGATGGATCGGTGGGCGCAGAATCGCGATCGCTTGCCTGGTTTCGCTCCTGGGCTGCCTGCTTCGCTTGGTCCTCCGATACAACGAGGCTCGTTAGGTCCCTCGGCCGCTCAAGCACCGTAAGACTTGTGTTGGTCCAGTGGCCTTCGAGAACCGGCCGCCCATCGGGAGTTCGCGGCGGATCGTAACTGCTTGTGACGGGCGACTTCGCATTCTGAGCGTCAGCGACCGCCATCAATGGAGAGGCCGCCAGAAATGCCCCGCAAAGAATAAGCAACTGCAGTGTCATGTCTTCACTCCCGTGTAGGACCAGCCGCTCTCGGCTCTGGCAAGGCGTATGGCCAGAGATCGACTGGCAACTCGCTAGCTCAAATCTGCACCCCATCCATCATCATGGGTGTTTAATTATCCATGATCCGTTCTAAAAGGAAACCCACATTGATCAAATCCAGCCAGGCTGGCGGAGGTCCCAGCCTCGTGTTGTGGCGACAATCAGCCACCTCCAACCCCGACGGGGACTTGACTTGCTGGGAGGTTCTCGGGTTTCAGTTTGAAACCGACACAGGGTGTGTTGGGCCGCGGAGATACTCCCGATGCAGTGGAACGAGTTGGACCAGCAGTCATGCTCGATGTCCCGCACACTTTCGGTGGTCGGCGACCGATGGACGTTGATGATCCTGCGCGATTGCTTCTTGAAAGTCCGGCGCTTCGATGAATTCCAAGCGCGGCTCGGTATCGGCCGTCCGATTCTGGCGGATCGTCTGCAAAAACTGGTCGACAGCTTCGTTCTGACGAAGGTGGCCTATCGGGAGAACCCGGTTCGCCATGAATACCGCCTGACCCAGAAAGGATTGGACCTTTATCCTGTCATCATGGCGATCGTGCACTGGGGCGACGTGCATATGTCTGGCAAGAAAGGGCGCCCCCTGCTTCACCAACATCTAGGTTGCGGTCAGCAGTTCGACCCGGTCCAGGTCTGCTCGGAATGTGCAGTGGCGCTTGATCCCCGGCAGGTCCGGGTCGTGCCGGGCCCGGGCGCGCGGAAGAAAGCTCACATGCCCGCCGATGCGGTCCGCGCTGTCGAACCTCGCTTTACGCAGAAGGTCAAATAGGTGATCGCCGACTGACCGGCATCGCACCGGGCGACGACGCTCCTGAAAAGTCCTCGGGGACGCGCCGGAAGGATCATCTACGTGAACACGCAGAGGTTGGCGCTTCTTCCGATGCGCGGGGTGGGTTTGATACCTGAAAGCTCATTACGTCGGGCTACTGCAAATCCCTTGGGATCCGGGTTTCGGTGGCTCGCGCAAAAACCTCTCTCCCCTCCTCGATCGCGCGCAAGGTTTCCTGCAGAGAAAAACTGTCCGCGTCGGCCGTGAGTTTGTAAGCCGCCTCGACCTCGCAGCTCCATCCCTCGCGCCGCCATGTCGAACGGACACGCTCCTGCCAGACGCAAGAGAGTGGGTCGTCGACCGACAGCTCGCAGGTTTCCTCACGCTCCGAGGATAGCTCGACAGCGGCGCCCGCGACCTGGAAGGGTGCAGGCGGGGTCGCATTGATCAGGACGATCCGACCTGCAGCATCCGGCGCGAGCGGGGCATAGGCAGGCGGCGCTGCACCTGGGGAGCGAACCTCATCGATCGGGAAAGTCGCCGGCCGCGCTTCGATGGTGCGGACGGGTAGGTCAAGATACGAAATGCCAGTGGACAGGCTCAGCGTTGGCTGCGTTGGCGATGGCCAAAGCACCGGCCAAAGTCCTTCCGAGAGGGAAAGGCGGATGCGCGATCCGGGGCTGAAGCGATGGGCGATGGTTCGTAGGGTGACGGCGACATCATAGGCCCTGCCCGGCGCCAAGGGTTCGGGCGCCTCCATCGAATCGCGCCGCGTCAGGTTGAGCGCAGCCCAAGTCACCAGCCAGCTCGCCCCATCGGGCCGGACCTCGCACAGCCTTAAAGCTACGCGCGCGACCTGCGCATCAGAGGCGATCCGGAGGCGAACCACCGGCGCGCCCAGAATTTCTACCGCTGCTTGGAGCGGCGAGCTCTCGAAAATCGTCGAGAGCGCGTCGTCATGGGATTGTTCGATTGGCAGCCGGTCAAGCCATTCGGGTTTCGTCGTGCCGACAACGCCCTTGTCCTTGTGAGCGATAATGCCATCTGGCAGGGCCTGTTCGCCAAGCCCGGTCCGGTTCAGAAAAAACCGGCGGTTGGAAAGCTTTGCCGGCCAGGTTCGTTCCGCGATCCATCGGCCGGGGAGCGGTTTTTCGCCCGCCTCGGTTGCGGTGGCGTAGGGCATGAAGGCGCGCAGATCCGGCTCGTCCATAATGCCGGTCGCTTCGCCCGCCAGCCACTGGCGCCACCATCGCACCTCTTCTTCTGCCCAGTGGAGGCCAATTGGGCGCGCCGTATAAGGATAGGTGTGCCCCCATGGCCCAACGAGCGCCTTGGCGGGACACTTGAGTTTCGCGAGCAGGCGGAGGACCGGGACGCAATAAGTGTCGCCCCAGCCGCTTACAAGAAACGTGGGAACGTTGATCGCAGCGTAGTCTTTGGAAACCGAACCGCGGCGCCAATAGGGATCCTCGCGTTGATGCTGCGTCCATGTGGCCAGAATGGCGGGGGTCGCCTCTAGCCGCTGTCGCCACATCCCCCGCCATGCGTCGCCGACAATGGCCGGGTCGGGCGGCCCAGCCATCACTGCCTTGAAGAGGACGCCCCATTGGAAATTGGCGCGGGCAAGGCTCCCGCCGATATAGTGCGCGTCATCCGTATAGCGTGCATCGCAGCAGCCCATTGCCATTATCGCCCTGAGCGAAGGCGGTCGGCGCGCGGCGACCTGCAGCGTATTAATACCGCCCCAAGAAAGCCCACGCATGCCGACAGCGCCTGAACACCATGGCTGGCGCGCGATCCAGGCAATCGCCGCGACGCAATCTTGGAGCTCGTGTTCCGAATATTCATCGGTGATCACGCCTTCGGAATCGCCCGAGCCGCGCACATCTAGGCGGACGAAGGCGATGCCGGCGGTCGCGAGGGTCGCGCCCCAGATGTCGTCATAAGCGCGGTAGAGATCGCGCTTGCGATAAGGAATCGATTCGAGGACGGCCGGCGAGCGGCTCCCGCCCTCGGGGAGCCAAAGACGCGCGGAAAGGCGCACCCCGTCGTCCATTGTTATCCATGTATGCTCGACGACGTGGAAATCCCGCCGCTCGGGCGGCGCCCAGCCTGTCGCAGGCAGCGCCGAACAGGCGGCGGCAAGCGGAAGAGCGGCGCCCGCCACAAGGACGCTGCGGCGGGAAAGGTCTGGGTTGTGCGCTTCGTCGATGGTGATCTTCTCGTCTAGATGTCGTTGGTCAGCGGGCCGTGGTTCATTAGGGGAAGCACGTGCCGCGCGAACAAGTCGGCCTCGCGTGCATGCGGATATCCGGAGAGAATAAAGGCCTCGATCCCGATATTACGATAGGCGTTAAGCTTGGCGAGCACCTGGTCAGGATCCCCGACGATCGCGGCGCCGCAGCCTGATCGCGCGCGCCCGATCCCCGTCCA
Organism: Alphaproteobacteria bacterium; assembly: GCA_031394145.1. Lineage (GTDB taxonomy): Bacteria > Pseudomonadota > Alphaproteobacteria > Caulobacterales > Hyphomonadaceae > UBA7672. Next base: position 4,223 of record JANMWT010000224.1, read on the forward strand.
CAGATTGTCCTCCACAAAACCCTCCGACCCGGCCGCCTCGCGCAGCTCCGCCTGCCGGCGGACGCCGTAGGAGGCGCTATCGAGCGAGCGGTTCCTTATCTTTTCCCCCTCGGCGTCATCGAGCTTGCTGAGCAGGCGGTCGGCGGCGAGCCTGGCTTCGGCTTCGGTGTCGCGGACGACGACATGGACGCGATAGCCAAATCTGAGCTTGCGGCCGCGTTTCGCCGCGCGCGCTGAGAGATCGGATACAATATCACGAACAGCTTCCATCCGGTCAGGCCACATGAGGAAGATGTCGGCGGCCGCGGCCGCGGCATCGCGGGCATCGTCCGAAAGACCGCCGAAATAGAAGAGCGGCCGCCGGCCCGAAACCGTCCGGACCCGGGGGGGATCGAC
>JANMWT010000296.1:0-1725 GCA_031394145.1 Alphaproteobacteria bacterium
GGGGCCAAATCGGTTCCACCAAAGGCGCACGGTCTCGTGGCAAATGTCGATGCCGCGTTCAAACAGCAGGTCCTCGACGTTGCGCAGCGACAGTGGGTAGCTTCGACAACGACCATCCTATGGCGCTCAGACGCCGGACACAGGGGCCGTCCAACCCATCAGAGCAATTTAGCCAGCGGGCAAGGCGACTGACTCGGGGGCAGCGCCTGGCGGCCCAATAACCGCGCCGAGCGCGACTTCAAGGCAATGCAGCCGGGCCACATCCGGGCGCTCGCCGCGAACAATCGTCTCGTCGATCTCGGCCGCAAGGGTGCTCAGGTCGCGATATCCGATGCTGCCCGCCAGGCCCGAGAGCCGGTGGATCATGGCTCGGAAGGCGCTGCCGGCAAGTTCGGAGGGATTGTCGAGGGCGGCGCGCAACACCTCGATATCCGTCACGCAGCGGACCTTGAAACGCTCTCGGATTCCATCGAGGGCGTCAGGCATTCTCGGCCAGGAGGATGTCGCGGACGTCCTGCGCAAAGGAGATTGGATCGAACGGCTTGGTGATCACCCCAGCCGCCCCAAGCGCCATGAGCCGGTCGCGTTCTTCGGAAAAGGCCCTCGCCGTTACAAAGATCACAGGTGTGGCGGCGTGCTCAGGGGTGGCGCGCAGAACCTCAAGGACTTCAGGCCCGTCCATCTTCGGCATCATGACGTCCAGCAGGATCACGCCCGGCCGGAACTCATCGAGGGAAGCCAAAGCCTCGGCGCCCGACGCCGCTGTCCGCACTTCCAACCCCGCATCAAGTTCAAGCGAGAACTGCGCAAGCTCGCGGATGTCGGCTTCATCATCGATGTAGAGCACCCGCAACCTGGTCATGGTTTCCAAGACTGCCCTCAATCCATCCCTCTTGGTCACACGGATAGAGGATGCGCCGCAACCCATCGCGGCGGCGACCTTCGACCGCGCGATAACCGTCGCCCTTGCCGGGATGGGTCGAACCGCTGCGACGCAGCGCTAACTTGGGAATCTTAACCTTGGGAGGCGATCATCTGCTCCTGTCCTGGAGGCGGCCATGGCCACATCTTCATTTCGACGTGCCTTCCTGCAGGCAGTTGCCTTGGGCCTGGCGTTCGCCGCGATCGCTTGGCTGAGCCTTGTCTTCACCAGGGAGGTCGGCAGAGTTGCGGCGGTCTGGCCGGCAAACGCGGTGCTACTGGCCGTTCTCTTGCGCACCCGCACCGACCGTGACGCGGCCATGCGGATCGCAGGCGCGTTCCTTGGAAATGTTACCGCCAACTTCCTTACCGGCGACACCGCCTTGGTGGCCCTCTCCCTGTCAGCCATCAACGTCACCGAAGCCTCGATTTGCGCCTTTTTTATGTTTCGGATCGTCGGGCGGGACGTCGATCTGACGCGGTCACGGGACCTGGTCGCGTTCGGCGCCGTCGCCACGCTGCTGGCGCCCGTGCTTTGTGGTGCGACGGCTGCCGCGTTCCTCCTGGTTCATAGCGGCGCCTCGTTCTGGGCGACCCTCAGCATCTGGTGGCCAGCAGACGCGCTGGGCCTTCTTATCTTCACGCCAGCGCTACTCATTCCGTCCGACGGCTCCGGCGCGCGATTACTTGCTCGCGACCTGCGCTTTCGCACCTTCGGCCTGCTGCTTCTCCTTACCGTCGTCCTGGCGGGGGTGTTCGCCCAGTCCCGATTCCCGTTGCTGTTTCTCGTGCCGCCCGTCCTCG
>JANMWT010000358.1:0-1666 GCA_031394145.1 Alphaproteobacteria bacterium
GCACGTACACAAGATCACCGGGCTCGATGTCAAATTGAAGGCCGGGGAAATCCGTCTCGGCGACAAGTTGACGGTGCGCGGCTCGAAGTTTTTCTACATGCACGGCCGCGGCGAATTTAGCGCGGACGCCGGCAATCTCGATACGCTGCGCTTTCACCGTCATGCTGCTGCTTTCCACCACCCACACCGCTGTCGCGGGGCCGTCTCGCCACAAGGCGGTGGTCGGCAACTTGATCACGGCTGGTGCTTTAAGCCCGGTGGTGTCCGGCTGTGCATACACCGTGGAGCCCAGGGGCAACGCCACGCCACCCTCGATGGCGACCTTGACGGTATACGTCCGTGTGATGGGGTCGCTGCTGGCGGCCACTTCCCGGACGCGTCCATACAACTGGGGTTGAAGCGCTTTGCCGCCTGGGGTTGCGGGTGACTGACTCCACACCCTGAGCAACACTGAAGCACCGGTCGGCACGGTCGACAAGCGATCTTCTGGCACCGCGAACACAACGTCGCGCACGCCGTCTACCGCCACGCGTACCACGGTTGTTCCGGCAGCCACGACCTGTCCGGGCTCGGCTTCCACGGCCGTGATCACACCCGATGCATCAGCCACCAGCGCTGCGTATTTAGCCTGATTGCCCTGCACCGCCAACTGGGCGGTGGCTTGATTGAGTTGCGCGTCCGTCGCCTTCAACGTCGCCTCGCGCCGCTCCAGCTCGGCGCCACTGATGAAGTTTTGCGCTTTCAACGACTCATATCGTCTGTAGTCGGCTGCCGCCAGGTCGCGGTTGGTTCGGGCGGCGGCAACCTGGGCACGCGCTGCGTCCGCACCAAGTTGAAAGTCCTGCGGATCCATCTGTGCCAGCACCTGGCCCGCCGTGATGCGCTGCCCGAGTTCAGCTTGCCGACGCGTAATTTTCCCGCCGACCCGAAAGCCCAGGCGAGACTCGACGCGGGGCCGAACCTCGCCCGAGTATTCGACATTCGTCTCCAGGCCGCTGGCGCCAATCGTCATCACCTTCACAGCCCGTACAGGCGCAACGGGCGGAGGAGCTGGCCTACAAGCAGACAACAGCAACACGCAGGTGACCGCAAGGACAAAAACGGGGTTTTTCATGATGAGAAGAACAAGAAAACAAACGACAGAAACTTGGAGCGCAAAAAAGCCATCACTGTGCACTAATGACTGGTTGGTTAGTAATTTATGAGAAAGCCTAGAGTGTGTCAAGCGACAATCCTCACAATGGTCCCAGCCCCACCTCCTGCCGCTGAATCGGCCCCGGATTCCGCTTTGGCGTCCACACTCGCGCGCCCTGCCTACGCGCCGGGCCAAGGCGTTGAACACTACGAAAACTTTCCTGTTGCATCCGTGCTGTGCCCGCCTCAACTCAGGCAGCCAATTGCCGCCATCTACGCCTTCGCGCGAACCGCAGATGACCTGGCCGACGAGGGCGATACCGCACCCGCGCAGCGACTGGCCGATCTGGCGGCGTTTCGCGCTGACCTTGAAGCCACTGTGACGGGGCAGCTGCCATCGGCGCGCTGGACGGGCATTTTTAACGCTCTGGCTGACTCGGTGGTGCGCTACCAGTTGCCCGTGAACCTGCTGCGGGACCTTCTCAGCGCTTTCGAGCAGGATGTGGTTAAAAATCGGTATGCGGACGAGGTC
>JANMWT010000365.1:0-7112 GCA_031394145.1 Alphaproteobacteria bacterium
CCGATCATGTTCGAACTGACCCAGACGGCCGACCTGACGCACTGGCAGGGCGCATCCAATGACCGGGCCTGGCTCGCTGTCCTTGCCGACCTGCGCCGACTGGTCGAGAGCCGCAAGGCGTCGCAGACAAGCCTGTCTGCTCCGCTTCAGCGAGCGGCGGCGAGCGGCGGGCCGGCCAAGCCCGCAATCTTGATCCTGCCATTCGTCAACATGAGCGGCGACCAGGAACAGGAGTATTTCTCCGACGGCGTCACCGAGGACATCATCACCGATCTGGGCCGGGTCTCGGCGCTCTCGGTCGTCTCGCGCAACGCCGCCTTCGCCTACAAGGGCCGCACCATTGCGGCAGCGGCGCTGGCGCGCGACCTCAATGTCTCGCACATCCTCGAAGGCAGCGTGCGCCGTTCTGGCAATCGGGTGAGGCTGACCGCACAGCTGGTCGAAGCAGCGAGCGATGCGCAGGTCTGGGCCGATCGGTTCGACCGGACGCTCGACGACATCTTCGCCATTCAAGACGAGATCAGCCAGGCGATCGTTGCCGCGTTGAAACTCAAACTCGCGCCAGCCGAGAAGAAAGCGCTGGAACAGCGGATGACCTCGAGCCCGGAGGCCTATGAATTCTTCCTGCTGGCGCGCCAGTTCAGCCGCACTGGCAGCGAGCGGATGAAGCCGATCATCGTGCGCGTATGCCGCAAGGCGGTGGAGCTCGATCCCAAATTCGCCCGCGCCTGGGCACTGATGTCGGCGGCGCAGAGCGAGATGGCGCAGAACAACCTGTCCGACGATGACGGGCGGAGCGCCGCGCAGAACGCGGTCGAGATCGACCCGAATCTTGCCGAAGCGCGCGCCGCTCTCGCCGAAACGCTGATCCGGGGCGATGACCTCGCGGCTGGCATGAAGGAGGCGAACGTCGCGCTGGCGCTCGACCCGGAATGCTTCGAGGCCAACATGGTTGCCGGCTATGGCAGTTTGTCGGCGCGGCAGTATGCCGACGCGATCCGGCATTTCGAGCGGGCCGCTGAACTCGATCCCGAGAGCTACCGACCGCTGGGCATGGTCGTCCAGGCTTATGAGGCGCTCGGCGACATCGCGGGCGCGAAGAATGCCGCGCAACGCTCGCTGACCAACCTCGACCGCATCCTCGCCGTCGAGCCCACGCATGGCGGAGCGCTGTCGTTCTACGTGAATGCGCTCGCGAGAGTGGGCGAAGTCAGCCGCGCGCGGGTCTGGGCCCAACGCGCCTTGCTGTATGATCCGGACAATGTGCGGATGCGCTACAATCTGGCTTGCTGCTTCTGCGCCCTGGAAGGCGAAGCGGATGCCGCGATCGAGCTGTTGGGGCCGGCCTTTGAATCGGCCAACGCCGGCTATCTGCGCTGGATCGAGAACGACAGCGATCTTGATCCGGTTCGCGGCGATCCCCGCTTTGTGGCAATGTGGGAGAGGGCGCGCCAGCGGCTGGACGCCAGGCCTTAGGCAAGCCAGGTCTTAGGCAAGCCAGGTCTTAGGCAAGCTTGCCGCGATCGGCGAAGGCAAATCGAGGAGGAAGCGGGATGGCAAACGATCCCGACGAGGAAATCCTTCTGGAGATCAGAGAGATAGGCTCAGCGCTTGAAGTGCGGGCGATCTCGGTCGGCGACGGGCTGGAGATCAGCTTCGCCGCCCCGGTCACCGCGCCCAAGCTGGATCTTGAAAGGCTGGCGCGGACCAAGCTGGCTTATGTCCGCGCGAAGCGCGGCGGCGGCGGGCAGGTGGGTGATCCAGGCGATGCGCCCAACGATGGACGCGGTGGCATCCTCGCCTAGCGTCAACCGCCGCGAACCTCTAGCGCGCTTTGCGGACGCCCTTGCCGAGGCCGATCTTCTTGGCGAATTCCGAGCGCCGCTCGGTGTAGCTCGGGGCGACCATCGGATAGTCGGCGCCAAGACCCCAGCGGCGGCGATACTCATCCGGCGACATGTCGTACCGCGACCGTAGGTAGCGCTTCAGCATCTTCAGCTTCTTGCCATCTTCGAGGCAGACGATGAAGTCTTCGGTGACTGACTTGCTGATCGGAACCGCAGGCTTTGGCTTCTCTTCGACCTTGGTTTCAAGGCTGCCGGCCAGTCCAGATACCGTCTTGTACACGGCGCGAATGACGTCGGGCAGGCCATCTGTAGTGACCGGATTGTTGGAGACGAAAGAAGCGACGATGTCGGAAGTCAAGCGCATCAGTTCATCGCTTGAGAGCGCCGATTTATCCGGTGTTTCTGGCATGAATTCTACCCAAACCGTCCCAAGGCGCAGTGATAAGGCCGCAACTCCAAGAGAAAAGCAACCTGTCTACCAATCGCTTCCACTTGATTAATTGGATATACTGATTCTGGACCAATCAGCCGAGTAGTTGAGCCGAATTCGGCGAAGACTTGCCAAGGTCCGGCCAAGGCCTTAACGCCGGTGGCGCTAGCCACATGGAGGTCGCCGATGAGCCAGACGGTTGCGCAAGCCGGATCGCGCGAAGGGGCTTTTTTCGGGACCGATCTCCTGGCTGGCGATCCTGCGATCGCCAAGCTGATCGGTCAGGAACTGGCTCGCCAGTCGCAGCAGATCGAGCTGATCGCCTCGGAAAACATCGTATCGCGCGCCGTGCTCGACGCGCAGGGCTCGATCCTCACCAACAAGTACGCCGAAGGCTATCCGGGCAGGCGCTATTATGGCGGCTGTGAATTCGTCGACGAGATCGAGCAACTGGCGATCGACCGGGCCAAGGCGCTGTTCAACGCCGGTTTCGCCAACGTCCAGCCGTCCTCCGGCAGCCAGGCCAATCAGGCGGTGTTCCAGGCCCTGCTGAAGCCGGGCGATAGCATCATGGGCATGAGCCTCGATGCCGGCGGCCATCTCACCCATGGAGCGGCGCCCAACCAGTCCGGCAAATGGTTCGCCGCCCACCAGTATGGCGTGCGCCGTCAGGATGGCCGGATCGACTTCGATGAAGTCGCTAAGATGGCGAGCGAGGTGAAACCCAAGCTGATCATCGCGGGCGGTTCGGCCTATTCGCGGATCATCGACTTTGCGACCTTCCGCAGGATCGCCGATTCTGTCGGGGCGATCTTCATGGTCGACATGGCGCACTTCGCCGGCCTCGTCGCGGCGGGATTGCACCCCAATCCGCTCGACCACGCCCACGTCGCCACCACGACCACGCACAAGACGCTGCGCGGCCCGCGCGGCGGCATGGTGCTGACCAATGACGGCGAGATCGCCAAGAAGATCAATTCGGCGGTCTTTCCCGGCATCCAGGGCGGACCATTGATGCATGTCATCGCCGGCAAGGCGGTGGCGTTCGGCGAGGCGCTGCGGCCTGAGTTCAAGATCTACGCCCAGCGCGTCATCGAGAATGCGCGGGTCCTGGCCGAGACCTTGAAGCAGGGGGGCGTCGATATCGTCTCGGGCGGCACCGATACCCACCTGGCGCTGGTCGACCTCAGGCCCAAGGGGGTTAAGGGCAATGCGACCGAAAAGGCGCTCGAGCGCGCCTTCATCACCTGCAACAAGAACGGCGTGCCGCACGACGTCGAAAAGCCGACCATCACCTCGGGCGTCCGCGTCGGCTCACCGGCTGCAACCACGCGTGGCTTTGGCGGCGTTGAGTTCCGTCAGGTCGGTCTCTGGATGGTCGAGATCATCGATGCGTTGGCCAAGGGGGGCGATACCTCGGCCGTCGAGGCCAAGGTTCGCGCCGAAGTCTTGGCGCTGACCGCCCGCTTCCCCATCTACGGCGCCGCTCACAGGTAAACGGGGAGCTGACACACATTGCGCTGTCCCTACTGCGGTTTTGCAGATTCGGTGGTCAAGGATAGCCGCCCGGCAGAGGAAGACGCCGCCGTCCGCCGTCGCAGGAGCTGCCCCCAATGCGGCGGCCGTTTCACGACATTCGAGCGCGTCCAGTTGCGCGAGCTCACCGTGGTCAAGCGCGATGGCCGCCGCGCATCCTTCGAACGCGACAAGCTCAGGCGATCGTTGATGGTGGCTTTGCAGAAGCGCCCGGTGCCGGACGAGCAGCTCGACCAGATGATCTCCGGCATCATCCGTCGTCTCGAGAATATGGGCGAGGCGGAGATCCAGACGTCCGCCATCGGCGAGATGATCATGGACGCCCTCGGCGGCCTCGATCCCGTCGCCTATGTGCGCTACGCCTCGGTCTACAAGGACTTCAAGACGCCGGCCGACTTTGCACGCTTCATCGAGGCGCAGAATTTCGATGCCGAGACTGGGCCGAAGGACGAAGAATGAGCGCGGCCCCGGCAGCCGAGCACGCGCGGCCAACCGTCACGCTCAAGCTTGCGACCTCGCTCGATGGCCGGATCGCGACCGCGAGCGGTGAAAGCCGGTGGATCACCGGCGAGGCCGCCCGGGCTCAGGTCCACCGCCTGCGCGCCGTCCACGACGCGGTGATTGTGGGATCTGAAACCGTGCTCATCGACGACCCTGAACTCACCGCGCGAACCAAACCGCCGTCCGAGCATCAGCCCTTGCGCATCGTCGCCGACAGCCGCGGCCGCATTCCGGCCACAGCGAAGCTGTTCTCGACCCTGGAAATGGGACCCGTCGCCATCGCCACGCTGGAGCCGACGGATCTCGACGCCCACGGCTGGCCATCGCACCGCGCGCTGCAATTCTGGATGCTGCCGGCCGACCCGGCGAGCGGCAGTCTGTCCCTGCGGGAGCTGATGAACGCGGCGACTCGCGCCGGCGTCCGCTCGATGATGATCGAGGGCGGCGGCCGGCTGGCCGCCTCGTTCGTGCGCGATGGCCTGGTCGATCGCATCGAATGGTTCAGGGCGCCGGTCCTGCTCGGGGGCGATGGCCGTCCATGCCTTGCCGAGCTGGGCTTGGCGAAACTGGCGGATGCGCCCACTTATGAGCGGATGGCGGTGCGCGAGCTCGGTCCCGATCTTTGGGAAAGCTATGAGCGGGCTGAGAAGAGCTAGGGCATGTTCACGGGTCTGGTTTCTGATGTCGGCCTCGTCAAGGCGGTGGAAGACCGTAATGGCCTGCGCCGCATCACCTTGACGTCGGCCTATCCTGTGAGCGCGCTTCAGATCGGCGCCTCGGTCACCCATGCCGGGGTCTGCCTCACCGTGGTCGAGTTCGGCGAGCGGCCGGTTCCTGGAAAACAGACCGGCTCCTGGTGGGTCGTCGAAGCCATTCCCGAAACGCTCTCGCGCACCGTGCTCGGCCAGTGGACCATCGGCGCCCGCGTCAACACCGAGCTGTCGCTCAAGGCCGGCGACGAGATGGGCGGGCATATCGTGTCCGGGCATGTTGATGGGCTGGGCGAGGTGATCAGCGTGGCGCCGGAAGGCGAGAGTCGGCGCATCCGGATCAGTGCGCCCGCCAGCCTTGAAAAATTCGTCGCAGAGAAAGGCTCGATCGCCGTTGATGGCGTTTCGCTGACTGTGGCGAGGGTGGGCGGAGGCGCCGCTGCGCCCTGGTTTGAGGTTGCGATCATCCCCCACACGCTTGAGGTGACCACGCTTGGCGCCTTGTCGCCTGGCGATAGGGTCAATCTGGAAGTTGATCTGCTGGCGCGCTATGTCGCCCGCATGCTTGAGGTGCGCGACCGATGAAGGACCATCAGGTGACCGACAGTTTCAGCGCCGCTATTTCTCCGATCGAAGAGATCGTCGAGGAGGCTCGCAATGGCCGGATGTACATTCTGGTCGACGCAGAAGATCGCGAGAATGAGGGCGACCTCATCATTCCGGCGCAGTTCGCAACGCCGGCGCAGGTCAACTTCATGGCCAAGCACGGCCGCGGTCTGATCTGCCTGTCGTTGACGCGCGACCGGGCTCAGGGCCTCGAACTCGACATGATGGCGCGCGAGAACCGCGAGAACATGAAAACCGCCTTCACGGTTTCGATCGAAGCGAAAGAAGGCGTCACCACCGGCATCTCGGCGCACGACCGGGCGCACACCATCGCCGTGGCGATCGATCCGACAAAAGGCGCGCCCGACATTGTCTCGCCGGGTCACGTCTTCCCGCTGGTCTCGCGCGAAGGCGGCGTACTGGTCCGCGCCGGCCATACCGAGGCGAGCGTCGACATCTCGCGGCTTGCGGGTCTCTACCCCGCCGCCGTGATCTGCGAGATCATGAATGACGACGGCACCATGGCGCGTCTTCCCGAATTGGTGTCGTTCGCCCAGCTCCACGGCATGAAGATCGGCACGATTGCCGATCTGATCGCCTGGCGCCGTCGGCATGACCGGTTCCTCGAGCGCCGGATCGAGGCTGATTTCGAGAGCAGCTATGGCGGCAAGTTCCGCGTCGTGGTGTTCCGCAACACGCTGGACGGTCACGAGCACGTCGCCGTGGTCAAGGGCCGCATTTCAGCTGAAACCCCGACGCTGGTGCGGGTCCACCGGGTTGATTTTCTGTCCGACGTGCTTGGCGAGGCGGGCGGCCGCGAGGGGCTGGTCCGACGCTCGATGGAGCGGCTGGCCAAGGCGGTCGAGCCCGGCGTCGCGGTCTTCGTACGCATGGGCATGGGCGAAGAGATCGCCCGCACCCTGGGCGCGCTTGAGGCCAGCCCGAAAACCAGCGATCCGCCTCACCCGTTGCGCGAGTACGGTGTCGGCGCCCAGATCCTCAAGGACCTCGGTGTCCGCCGCATGATCCTGATGAGCAACACCAAGCCCAACCAGCTGCCGGGACTTGACGGATACGGGCTGACGGTCGAGGGGTGGCGGCGCATCGACGGGGAGTAAGTCCCTCAATCCCCCCCGCAAGGGTGTTCCGGCGAGACCCACATGAGCGGCCCCAGCATCCTCATCGTCACCTCGCGCTATTACGAGCACATCACCGCCGAGCTTGAAGCAGGCGTCACCGAAGCGCTGAGCGCGGCTGGGGCCGAGTACGAATTCCTCGTCGTGCCCGGGGCATTCGAGTTGCCCGGCGCCATCGCCATGGCCGCCACCGCCCAGGAGTTTGACGGCTTTGTTGCGCTGGGCTGCGTCATCCGCGGCGAAACCAGTCACTATGACCTGATCTGCAGCGAGGTTGCGCGTGCGCTGATGGACCTGTCGCTCCAGGGTGTGCCGGTCGCGTTCGGCGTGCTCACCGTCGAGAACG
>JANMWT010000021.1:0-5070 GCA_031394145.1 Alphaproteobacteria bacterium
GGTAGCCGCCCGAGACTTGAGCTGCCCGCGCGCCGGTCGAGCGTTTCAACCAGAAGAACCACACAATGTCGGCGATGAGGGCAAGCCCTGCGACGAGCACGAACCAGCGATCAGCGGTCATGACGTTTTCCTTCATGGCTGGAGAAACCTGAGACGGTCGGCTTTGGTGACGATGGTGAGAGAGCTGAAGGCCAAGGCAGCCGCCGCGATCAGCGGCGACAGCAGCAGCCCGAGGAGGGATAAAGAATGCTCATCTGACACTTTAGCTCTTCAAAGCCGAGCGAAGGAGACTCGGAATCTACTCAGACGCCACGTGTCGCGTCCGATGCTTGGGCCGCCGCAGCCGCGCCAATAGCTTTGACAATGACCGATGTCTTGCGATTTGGCGTCCGAGTAGATTCCGAGTCTCCCGCGCCCGCATGGCCGGCGGCTACGATCAATCCTTCGGGAGGGAGATGAGCCGGACGAGATCCGACTGAATAGAGGCTCAACATGTCCGTGGCGTTGCCTGCACACGCCGAACCCATCGCGGCGAGAGTGCCCTTCCGGCGATCAATGGCGGCTCGTCGAGCATTCGGTTCGCGCTGTACGACGGCTGATTACGCCACATCAATGACCACACTCCAAGTTTTTAATTGACTGTATGCTGATCGTTAGATGCGACAGCAACAGCGTTGCATTTCGCCAACCTTATGTTGCTAGACCGTATGTCCTTCCTCGATTGAGGCGACTCACCCTCGATGGGCATTCGAGGGTTGCCCGGATTGGCCGGGTAGAGCCTCACACAAGGAGGGCGAGTCGTGGGGCATCATAGCGAAGCTTTCGTTGGCATCGATACTGCGAAATTACGCAATGCCGTGGCCGTAGCGGAGACCGGCCGCCGTGGCGAGGTGCGCTATCTCGGCGAGATCGACACGAGCGAAGCCGCGACGAGGAAACTGGTCGCGGGGCTTGCAGCCAGGCACCGCAAGCTGACGTTCTGCTACGAGGCAGGGCCGACCGGCTATGGTCTTCAGCGTCTGATCGAGAGCCTCGGTCACACCTGCATCGTCGTGGCGCCGTCGCTGATCCCGAAGAAACCGGGCGACAGGGTGAAGACCAACCGGCGCGACGCGGAGGGCTTGGCCAGACTTCTGCGGGCTGGCGAGCTTACGAGCGTGTGGGTTCCAGATGCCCGCCACGAAGCGATGCGCGAGCTGACCCGGGCGCGCGACGCTGTTCGACAGGATCTGACGCGCAAACGGCAGCAGGTCTCCTCGATGCTACTGCGCCTGGGGCGGCACTATCCTGGCATCAAAACGTGGAATGCACGTCACCGGTCGTGGCTCGCCAATCTGAAGCTCGATCACCATGAGCAACGCTTCGCGCTCGAGGAAATATTGCAGGCGGAACGACAGGCCGGTGAGCGCATCGGGCGTCTAGAGCAGGCGATCCGCGAGGCGGTCGACGATTGGTCGTTAGCGCCGATCGTGCCCGCGTTGATGGCCATGCGCGGCATCGACCTCGTCGCAGCAGTGACGATCCTGGCAGAGATCGGCGATCTTTCGCGCTTCGAGAGCCCGCGCCAGTTGATGGCGTATCTGGGCCTCGTGCCATCCGAGCGATCAACGGGCGAGAGCGTCAAGCGCGGCGGCATCACCAAGGCCGGAAACGGGCGCGCCCGGCGTGTGCTCGTTGAGGCAGCATGGTCCTATCGCCATCCGCCTCGCGTCGGATATGAGAAGCAGGCTTCGGTTGCAGCCGCCCCACGCGCCGCACGCGAGATCGCGTGGAAGGCACAGGTTCGGCTTTGCAAGCGATTCCGAACGTTGTCACGCAAGGGTAAGAAATCGACGGTGGTCGCGACTGCGATCGCCCGCGAGCTGGCGGCCTTCATCTGGGCCATCGCTCGCGACGTGGCCGGCTCGGCTCCGGCCCGCGCGGCCTGAGCAGATCGAGTCTCTGAGCTGATCAACCGAGGAGGGATCGAGCCCGGCGATGATACCGGGCAGCCGAGCATTCGTGCAGCGGTGGGGGCGAGGCCATGGCAGGGGAGCCCTCGCAAACACTACGTGGCCGATCCTCGCGATCGACGCCCGCTTCTAGACCGAGGCAGCCCCGGACGAACAAACGGACATGCGGTATCCAACCCGCGCATCAGAGCTTGATCACCGACGTCTTCGGGCCTCGTCCCCGCCTCTGCACGATCCATCGCACTGCTGCCCGCTGCAACGCAAAATGTGGCATCGACAACCCGCGAGCGGAGTGCTTGACTTTGGACATCAGAGTGTTCTGACTCATTCATTTGGTACCCGCCGAGACTACTTCCGTCAGTGCACGGCGGGCGCGGGCGTTCTTCTCCAGGATCGTAGCGGCTTTGGCGGTCCACTTGAAGGGCTTTGGTTTGGCGTTGCGGTCGTCGATCCAGGCTTGGATGGCGGACTTCAAATCATCGACGCTCTTGAATACGCCGCGACGGATTTTCTGGCGCGTGATCTCGGCGAACAACCGCTCGACGAGATTGAGCCAGGACGACGACGTCGGAATGAAGTGCAGCTTGAAGCGGGGATGATTGGCGAGCCAGGCCTTAACCGCCGGCGTCTTGTGGGTGGAGTAGTTGTCGCAGATCGCATGGATCGCGAGGTGTTTGGCAACGGTCCTGTCGATCTTCTTCAGGAAGCGGATGAACTCCTTGGCGCGATGCTTGGGCAGGCATTCGCCGATCACTTCGCCGGTCTTCACGTCGGGTGCCGCGAACAGGGTCATCGTGCCGTTGCGTTTGTAATCGTGGGTCATCGTTGACGCACGTCCCTTCTTCATCGGCAGGCCCGGCTGCGTGCGATCCAAAGCCTGAATCTGGCTCTTCTCGTCGACGCAGAGCACGACCGCCTTATCGGGCGGATTGAGGTAGAGGCCGACGATGTCGACGACTTTCTCGGCGAACTTCGGATCATTCGACAGTTTGAATGTCCGCGTCAGGTGCGGCTTGAGCCCGTGCTCCTTCCAGATGCGCTGCACGCTCCTGTGGCCGACGCCCATCTCCTTGGCCAGCATGCGCGCGCTCCAGTGCGTCGCGTTGGCCGGCTTCTCCTTGGCTGTCTTGGTCACGATCGCGAGCCGCACCGCGTCGCTGATCGGCTTCTTGCCGGCCTTGGAACCCTTGCCCTTGCCCTTGCCCTTGCCCTTGCCCTTGCCCTTGCCCTTGCCCTTGCCCTTGCCCTTGTCCTTGAGCAGACGCGCGACGCCGCCCTCCATAAAGGCGTCCTGCCAGCGCCAAACCGCCGGCTTCGATACCCGCGCTTCGCGCATGATCGCCGTGGTGCCGAGCCCGCGACCCGACGACAGCACGACGCGTGTGCGAGCCACAATCTTCTGCGCCGTCTTGCCATCGGCGATGAGCCGCTCCAGTGTCGAACGATCACCGGGGCTGACGTATAGGCATGCCTTGATGTTCCTCATCCCCCGCAGTGAATCTGATTTGCGGGCAGCTGGGAATCTTATAAATGCGCCGGAACATTAGCAGTTGATGGCTGGATATCAATTCGTTAACCACAGCAGGAGATCAGCAATGACACCAGCACTCTGGGTCGTTCTCGGGATTGTCGGGCTTGTAGCGCTATGGCTGATCGCTGGCTACAACGGGCTCGTCACCCTGCGCCAACGCTGCAAACAGGCGTTCTCCGACATCGACGTGCAATTGAAGCAGCGCCACGACCTCGTGCCTAATCTGGTTGAGACGGTGAAAGGCTATGCCAAACACGAGCGCGATACGCTGGAGAACGTGATCAAGTGGCGCAATGCCGCTGCATCGACTTCCGGCCCCGCCGCGCAGGCCGCCGCCGAAGGCCAGCTGACCGCCGGCATCCGGCAGATCATTGCCCTCGCCGAAGCCTATCCGGACCTCAAGGCCAACACCAACTTCCGGCAGCTACAATCCGAGCTTGCTGACCTTGAGAACAAACTCGCGGCCTCGCGCCGCTTCTTCAACAATGCGGCCTCGGAATATAACGCCGCGCGGGAGAGCTTTCCGACTGCATTGTTTGCAAGCCCCCTGGGCTTCGCGCCGCAAGACTTCTTCAATCTCGATGAGGCCGAGAAGGCCGACGTCAAGACCACCCCGAAGGTTCAGTTCTGAGGCCTGGCTGGCGTCCGACGACAAGGCTCGCGGCCCCGGCTCTCCAAGTCGCGACGCCCCCCCAGAAAGCCCCAAGAAGGATTTGCCATCCCATGTTTCAAGCCTATGGGCTCTACGGTCATATCCGGGCGAACCGTATACGCTCTTTGATCCTTCTGCTCGGGTTCATCGTGCTGCTGCAAATGCTGCAGTTCTCCATTTATCTGCTGGGTACTGCGTTTGTCGGATTTGGCCTCTCGTTTGGGGAAATAGCGAGGGAGGCGTTCGCGCAATTCAAGCGCACGTGGCCCGTCGCAACGCTGCTCGCCGTCTCCTGGTTCGTTATCGCCTATGTGGGTCACCACGCGCTCATCCGCCTCGCGACCGGGGCTAAGCCGGTCGAACGCAAGGACGCGCTTGATCTCTACAACGCGCTCGAGAACCTTTGCGTCTCGCGTGGCATTCCGATGCCAAGGCTGGAGATCATCGACAGCGCCGGACTCAACGCTTACGCCGCTGGTTTGCGCGAGGGCGACTATGTCATCGCCGTCACGCGCGGATTGATCGGGGCCCTGAGTCCGGCTGAACTTGAAGCCGTGCTCGCACACGAACTCACCCATATCCGCAATCGCGACACGCAGATGATGGTGATTGCGGTGATTTTCGCGGGCGTGTTCGCCTTCTTCGGCGACATGCTATTCCGCGCTTGGGATTTTCCCTATGGCATCTACCCGAGAGGCCGTCGCACGACGCGCTCCGGCGAGGGCTGGACGACCGGCACTTCGTCGGGTGGTGACAGCAAGCGTGATCGCGACGGCGGCCCGGCCGGCGCACTGATCGCGCTTGCGATCATCCTGCTGACCTGGGGCGTGTCGACCATTATCAGGTTCGCGCTGTCGCGCTCGCGCGAGTATCTGGCGGACGCAGGCTCGGTCGAACTGACCAAGAACCCGGATGCGATGATCCGGGCGCTGCAG
>JANMWT010000388.1:0-1604 GCA_031394145.1 Alphaproteobacteria bacterium
CCACGGTGCGCGCAACGTGTTTGAAGCCAAGGAGCGACCGCTGGACATTGGCGAAAAAGCTGTGGGCCTGCGCAACAAAGACGTAGGCAAGGTCATCCGAGAAACTGGCGGACCACACGGACACAGATTCGTCTCAGATACCGTTCGAAAGGCGACGCTGGAAATCGTCGGTGCAAAACGGCAGGTCAGCGGTGTGTCACAGCGGCATGCGGACGGAAAGTTAGACTTGAATTTTGTAGGCACGTTCCGGCACAAGCACGAGGTCTACCTCGGCGAACTTGCAACCGACCCGGCCGGACGCCTTATCGTTCTGGGGGGCCGGGGCATGTCAGCGCCGGTAAATACTGATGGCACGCTGTTCAAAGACCCGACTGAAGCGTGGATCACGCACTACGCAAACAACAACAACTGGTTCGACGATACGTCCGATGGTCCGGTCGCCGCAGAAGTTACGCTCAAGGCGGCAGATGGCGCGCCCGACCGGAAACTCGAAGTTCGCGGCAGTAGCTGGGTCGTTGTAGCGCCGCCAGACTTTGCGCCCGACACTACCAACCTGGTCACGCTCTATGACGTCATGGAGGAAGTCGCGCACGATATGCCTGGCTTGGTCAACGCGACGACACCTGGCGTTGCCAGCCCCTCAGCGCCAGACCTGAAGGCCGATATCTGGCCCATCATCGAACGTAGTTCCGGCTACCGCTGGGTCAGCAAGCTGGGGCTTCGAGGGCACGGCAAGGGCCGTCCAGGCGACGCGTTGGCCGGTGACACCGTTGCCTACGAGAAATTTCACGACTCGGTTGAAAACAGCACCGGGATCCCTACTGGGATCCCTCCGGAGAAGCTCTTCTCGGTGCTCAGACCGCCCATCTATAAGCGGCCAAATGGACACAAGGCTTCAGATGAAGACATGGTCATAGCCAATGCCGCAGCCACCACGTTCCACATGCCACCACTCTCCGGCGATGAGGGCGACCGGGAAACCGGCGACGCCACCACTTGGCTTTCATTGACCCACCTCCAATACGAGCGCATGGAGGCCTGGTCGAAAAACCCGACCGGCAAGGGCGTCACGCCCAATCTGCAGATTCCCCCGAAATTGACTGACAACTCTACGCACCCGTCAATCATCACCAGAACCATTCTTGAAGCTTGTTGCGGCGGCGCGTTCTACCCAGGAATAGAGGTCACCTCCATCGTGCGAGACCCCAAGCTCTACAAGGAGGCGTTCCGATTCGACTCCGAAGTACTGGCACCGGGCGACGTCACAAAATACATGGCGCTTCCCTGGCAGGCCGACTTCTATGAATGCCGCGACGCATGGTGGCCCGCGCAGCGACCGGACGACGTTATCCATGAAGACAGCTTCAAGAAAATGTTCGACGAGTTCGGGAAGGCCGAGGCCATGGCTGAGTCGTTTGAGAAAGCGCTCGGTGAAAGGCTGGAGTGGACCCGCGGCGTTGGCAGCTGGAAGCAACGCCCGGGTACGAAATTTCTCGCGTCTAAGGTGCTTCCGCCTGTGGACGAGAAGGAAACATTTGAGCGCTATGCCGTCCGCGTTGCCGAAGGCTGGCGGAATTCAATCAAGAGCGCAGTTCCCAACGAGC
>JANMWT010000390.1:0-3858 GCA_031394145.1 Alphaproteobacteria bacterium
CGGCAAGGCCCGCCGCGAGCCATTGGGCTTTCTGGAACATCGACTTTCTCCCCGGGCGCCTATCTTCGACCGAAGGTCTAGCCCGCGTCGCGCCATGCGCCAATGGCGCGGCCATGGAGACCCTAGAACGACTTGCGCAGCACCAGCCGGTAGGAGCGCGGCTCCAGTGGATGGACGAAGCGGTCATCGACCGGCGCAGGTTCGCCCTGCAACTGGCTGGTGTAGAAATACTCGATCTCGTTGTCCTTTGAGTTCGTGAGATTGAGGATGTCGAGACCGACTTTCCACGTCCCGAGCTGTTTCGAGACGCCGGCGTTCATGATGAAACTGGGATCGCCACGCACCGAATTGTCCTCGATCAGCGCCGACTTGCCGAGATAGCGGGCGCGCAGGCTGCCCTCCCAGCCGGCGCCGGGCGTGAAGGTGACGCCGGCCGAGCCGACGAATTCCAGCGCGTTCGGAATGTAAGCTTCATTGGCCGGCACATCGAGAAAGCGGGCATGGCTCCAGGCGCAGGAGACATCGAAGGTGAGCCAGTCGAAGGGCCGGTAGAAGCTCGATACCTCGATACCTCGATGCCTCGATACCTCGATGCCGTAGCGGCGCGTCGCGCCTGAAGGCTCGGACGTTCCAGCATCGCCGACAAAGATCAGCTCTGAGTCAAAGTCGAGTTCAAAAAGTGCGGCCGTCACGTTGAATTCTTTGGAGGGCTCGAAGCGCGCGCCAACCTCACCGCCATGGCTCTTCACGAACACCGGCGCCGGCGTCACCGGATCGCCGGTGTTGGGATCGGTGTGCAGCAGACCGCCGCGTGGATCGTTGGTGTGGAAGGCGTAGCCATAAGAGCCATAGAGCTCCAGCTTGTCGGTCAGCGTGTAGGCGGCGTTGAATTTCGGGCTGAACAGCGCATCCGATTTGCTGCCAGAGTTCTCCGGCTGAATGGCACGGAACTGGTACCAGATTGCATCCTCGCGGCCGCCGAAGGTGGTGCGGAACTTGTCGGTCCAGTGGATGGTGGCGTCCGCCCAGGCGTCGAGCAGAGTGACGTCGCCCGAATCGTCGCGGATCACCTGGTAGGGGTTGCGGCTTTCGGTCAGGCGCAGCCCATCGCGGTTGATGAAGTCAGCCGAGATGTCGGCGCCGACCTGCGTATCCACCGCAAAGCCGGCGACCTGATAGGTGTGTTTCCACTTGCCGCGGGCGCCGAGCTGGCTGCGGTCGGTCACCTGCTGGAATTCGTCGCCATGCACGGGATCGAGGAAGGAGGTCGGGTTGTTGAACAGGCCGAAGGTGTATTTCTGGCCATAGACCAGCACGCTGGCGTTCTCCCAGTCGAGACCTGCCGAGAGGATGTAGCGCTGGGTGTGGCCGCCAAGGTCAGGGTCAAGGAAGCCGAACCGCCCGATCTGGCCTGAGGTGACGGCGCGCTCGGGCAGCTGGTCGGTCGCGTGCCAGTCGTTGGAATAGAACATCAACGCGGTATGAAACTTCGCGCCAAGCACGTCGTCGCGGCTGTATTTCAGATAGGCCGAATACTTGTGCAAGTCGGCGGGGTTGTCGAACGAGCC
Source organism: Alphaproteobacteria bacterium (assembly GCA_031394145.1). Classification (GTDB taxonomy): domain Bacteria; phylum Pseudomonadota; class Alphaproteobacteria; order Caulobacterales; family Hyphomonadaceae; genus UBA7672. The sequence continues at coordinate 1,569 of JANMWT010000390.1, forward strand.
GTCGCCGAACTCGTACTCGCCGGCGGCGAGCAGCGAGCCTGACTGGCCGATGTCGATCGAGGCGGCGCCGACGATGCGATACTCGGCGTCGTCCGATGCGTTGATCTCGATGAAGCTGTTCTCCAGCCGGTCATAGGTTGAGAAGTCGGCGGCGGCGGCAGCAGAGAAGTCGCCGTTCTGGGCGTAGCCGGTACCCTTGTAGAACTGCACCTTGTCGACGATTTCGGGGATCATGAAGTTGAGGTCGAGGTAGCCGTTCATATGCGGGTGGGCGCGGAAGTTCAGCGGCACGCCGTCGAAGGATCCGGCAAAGTCAGTGCCGTGATCGAGGTTGAACCCACGCAAGAAGTACTGGTTGGCCTTGCCGCCGCCGGAATGCTGGGCGGCGATCATCCCGGGGATCACTTCGGCGAGCTCGCCGGGACGAAGGAGAGGGCGCGTCTCGAAGTCCGCCTCGCCGACGACGCCCTCGGAGGCGCTTTTGGCGGACCCGACCAGTTCGGTGGCGCGTCCGAAAATGTGGATCGTGTCGGTCTTGGGTTTGGACGCGTCGGCGTCTGTCTCCGGCGCTTTGGCGGCATCGGCAGCCTCTGCGGCCCGGCCTGCCGGCGTTGCGGTGGCAAGCTGTGCGAAGGCGGTCGGATTGAAGGCAAGACAGGACAGCAACGCGGCGAGCGTGCAGGTCGTACGCATCATCGGAAGAACCCCAAAACCTCGACACCAACGCGCAAGAGCTTCAGGCTCCCTGCGTCGGCAGGGTTTGTATACAATCGCCTTCGCGACGCCAACTGACATTCCGTCGCGGAATCGTGACTTTTTGCCACCTGAACGCCAATCAGGTGTTATTGCCTAACGGAGCCAAACGGGTTGGGCCAAACAGGTCGGGCCAAACAGGTTGGGCCAAACGGGTCGGGCCAAACCGGTTGGGGCAGTGGAGCGCCGCGAGCAAGCTCAGCTTGGGTCGCGGCTGCCGCCTTTGAGGACGTAGACACGGTCGCAGTATTTGCACTCGACCCAGTCGCTCTGGGACATGTCGTACCAGACCTTGGGATGGCCCAGCGCGCCGCCGCCATCACAAGCCACCTTTGGCGTCGTCACCACGATCACCTCGGGGTGGTCGACATACCAGCTCGGATCGTTGGCGGCCTTGGTCATTGCAGTCCTCGTTCGGCGTCTTTGCCGGGCCCTCTTTGCGGGTTCCGGGAAGCGCCTTACCTATGAGTGCGCCGCGCCGGACGTCAATCAGCGCGCGTTCATCGACCTGAAGGAACGACATCTTGCGCGACACAGCAGCGCTGCCCGACCTCGCCATCGAAGCGGTGGGCCTGACCAAGACCTACGCAGCCTCCAAGAAGCAGCCGGCCAAGACGGTGCTCAAGGGCGTCGATCTCGCCATCCCGCGCGGTTCGATATTCGGCCTCCTGGGACCCAATGGCGCCGGCAAGTCGACCTTCATCAACATCCTCGCCGGGCTGGTCAACAAGTCAGGCGGCTCCGCGAAGATCTGGGACATCGACATCGACAAACACCCGCGCGAGGCGCGCGCTGCGCTCGGTGTCGTGCCGCAGGAAATCAACATGGACCCGTTCTTCACGCCGCGGGAATCGCTCGACCTGATGGCCGGCTTCTATGGCGTGCCCAAGAATGAGCGGCGCTCGGACGAAATTCTCGAAGCCCTGGGCCTCGGCGACAAGAAGGACGCCTATGTCCGCCAGCTCTCTGGCGGCATGAAACGACGCCTGATGGTGGCCAAGGCGCTGGTCCATACCCCGCCGATCCTGATCCTCGATGAGCCCACGGCAGGCGTCGACGTCGAGCTGCGCCGCTCCCTGTGGGAGTATGTCCGCAAGCTGAATGCGGCGGGCACCACCATCGTCCTGACCACGCACTATCTCGAGGAAGCCCAGGAGATGTGCGACACCATTGCGATCATCAACCAGGGTAGCGTCGTCGCGTGCGAGCCGACCGCCAACCTGCTGAAGCGCCTCAACTACCGCACGCTGGTGGTCTGGCCGACCGACACGGTCGCGGCGATTCCAGCGGCGCTGGCCGATCTCGAACCCGCCGTGCGCAAGGACGGGGCGCTGGCGATCACCTACCGCACCGGCGAGACAAGCATCGAACAACTGCTTACCCGCGTCCGCACCGCCGGCGTCGCCATCAACGACCTTGCGACCGAGGAGCCGGATCTTGAGGATGTGTTCGTGGCGTTGACGTCTGGGTGACGGACATCTCGCCGCCTGAGGAGTTGCTGGTGACCTACCATCTCGCCCAGGTGAATATCGGCAGG
>JANMWT010000399.1:0-8662 GCA_031394145.1 Alphaproteobacteria bacterium
CACAAAGCGCTGCCCATAAAGCGAAAAGGCGGAACTTTCGTTCCGCCCTTTCTTTGTTGGGTCAATATAGGCTGGCCGGGGTTATGCGGCATGCTCTGCGATGCGGGGATCGGGATCGCGCAGCACATAGCCGCGACCCCATACGGTTTCGATGAAATGTTCGCCGCCCGTCGCCTGCGCCAGCTTCTTGCGAAGTTTGCAGATGAAAACGTCGATGATCTTGAGTTCCGGCTCGTCCATCCCGCCATAGAGATGGTTGAGGAACATTTCTTTGGTGAGCGTCGTCCCTTTGCGCAGCGAGAGCAGCTCGAACATCTGGTATTCTTTGCCGGTGAGGTGAACGCGCTGGTTATTCACTTCGACGGTTTTTGCATCGAGGTTGACGATGATGTCGCCAGTCCGGATCACGCTCTCGGCATGGCCTTTCGAGCGGCGTACGATGGCGGTGATGCGGGCGATCAACTCATCTTTGTTGAACGGCTTGGTGAGGTAATCGTCGGCGCCATAGCCGAGCGTCTTCACCTTCGCGTCGATGTCCGGGTTGCCCGACAGGATCAGCACCGGGGTATTTACCCGACCGAGGCGGAGCTGTTTCAGGACTTCGTAGCCTGAGATGTCGGGCAAGCCGAGATCCAGGATGATGAGGTCGTACTCGTAGACCTTCCCGAGGTCGACGCCGTCTTCCCCCATGTCGGTCGTGTAGATGTTGAAGCCAGCGGCTTTCAGCATCAGTTCGATGCTGCGCGCGACCGCTTCATCATCCTCGATCAACAAGACCCGCATAAGTCTCTCCCGAATCGTCCGAGCCGTGAGATGGCTGCGTTAACCGTCCCATTTGGCCGTCTAAAGGTTAATGAAGTCTGTCGGCCCGCTCGACCGATTCAAAATTGTTACCGCGATTCTTGACTCACCCAACGTAGAAAAAAGCGATTTGCCACAGGCGCTTGGCATTAATCACTCGTAAACCCAGAAAATGGCCTGCTCGGTTAAGCCCGGCTCTTAACCGCCGGTACCTTACGGAGCTGCAAGGATGCTGGCCTCGGCCATCCGGGACGTTAAGGCGCTCGAGCCGCGTCAGTTCACAGGACGGGTGACCGCAGTCGAGGGCCTGCGCATCGAAGCGGCAGGTCCAGCCGAGGCGTTGCGGCTGGGAGCCTCGGTCCGGTTTGGCGATCTTGACGGTCCGCGCGGCGAGCTGGTCGGCTTTGAAGGCGATCGCGCCATCATTCTTGCCTGCGATCCGCTCGAAGGCCTCGGCCTCGGTGCTGCAGTGCTGTTTACCTCAGGTCTCGACATGGTGCGCCCGGCCAACACCTGGCTGGGGCGCGTGATCGACGCATTTGCCGAGCCTCTCGACGGCCTCGGCCCGCTGCGTTCGGGCTGGCGTCCGCGCGCCGTGCGCGCCACGGCGCCCAACGCGCAAGCGCGCGCGCGGGTCCAAGACAAGCTCACGCTCGGCGTCAAAGCCATTGATGTCTTTGCGCCGTGCGCCGCAGGGCAGAGGCTCGGGCTGTTTGCTGGATCGGGCGTCGGCAAGTCCACCTTGATGTCGATGTTGGCGCGCCACGCCGAGGCCGATGTCATCGTCATCGGCCTGATCGGCGAACGGGGTCGGGAGGTGCGTGAATTCGTTGAGGACACGCTCGGGTCGGAGGGTCTCAATCGCTCCGTCATCATCACCGCAACCTCAGACGAAGCTGCGCCGCGTCGTCGTCGTGCAGCATGGCTGACGCTGGCGGTGGCTGAGCACTTCCGCGATGAAGGCAAGAAGGTCATTTGCTTCCTCGATAGCATCACCCGCTTTGCGATGGCCCAACGCGAGATCGGTCTTGCCGCCGGAGAGCCGCCGACGACGCGGGGCTATACGCCATCGGTCTTCGCCGAGTTGCCCAAACTGCTTGAGCGGGCAGGCCCCGGCCTGAGCGTGGCGCCGGGCCAGAGCCAGGGGCATATCACGGGTCTCTTCACGGTGCTGGTGGACGGCGACGATCACAATGAACCGGTTGCTGATGCGGTGCGCGCCATTCTCGACGGCCACATCACCTTGTCGCGCGCCATCGCCGAACGCGGACGCTTCCCATCCATCGACGTGCTCAAGTCGATCTCGCGCCTCACCCAAATTCTGTATACCCCGCAGGAGAAAGCGATCGCGGCCAAGGCGCGCAAACTTTTGGCGCTTTATGCGAACATGGAGGAGCTGGTTCGCATCGGCGCGTATGCACGCGGCGCTGATCCTGAGGTCGACGAAGCGGTGCGCTTGTGGCCGAAGATCGACGGCTTCCTGGCGCAGGAAACCAATGCGCCGGTCGCGCCAGAGCAAGCCTTCGCTGAGCTTGACGCGCTGATGCAGCCGCCGCCGCCGATGAAAGCGCCACTCACGCCGATTAAGGTCGCCAGCCGATGAAATCGCTCGAGACGTTGCTCAAGGTTGCGCAAAGGCGGCTGGATGACGTCGGCCGGGAGATCGCGAGGCTGGGCCAGCACCTCGACGGGCTGCGGATGGAAGAGGCGAGACTGATCGGTCGCGAGCAAGCCGAGATCGCAGCAGCGCTCCACGACATCACACTGATGGCGATGATGCCGGCCTATCGCCGGCGCGTGGCCCAACAGGTGGCGCTGTTGCAGGCCCGCGTTGGCCAAGCGGAAGCGCTTTTGGCCGACACGCGCATTCGCTTGACCGCAGCCTATCAGGAGAAATCGAAGTTCGAGGAGCTGCTGAAGCGCGAAGGCGTCCGCGCTGCTCTGGCTCTCTCCGCCCTCGAACAAGCGGCGCTCGATGAAGCCGCGATCAACCGTGTCGGCCGCGACTGAGCCGGACGAGGCGCGTGACCTTGTCGGCGGCCTGATCGGTCGATGACAGTCTGCGGATCGCTAGTGGCGGTACTCGATCCGTTTTCCCTTGTTGGAAATCTTGGTGCAAGGCTTCTGGTCGACGCCGTTGACCCAGGTGCATTGAAGCTTGGTCCCATCGGCCTGCGTTTCAACGCCGACGCCATTGCGATTGCCGCCGGCATACTCGCCTTCAAAATGCAAGCCATTGGCATAGTCGACCACGACATGGCCCTGCAGCGCGCCATCGACCCAGTTGCCGTCGTAGGTCCCCTCGGGCGCCTTGTCGATCGCATGGCCGTTGGCGTTTTCGCCCTTGAAGTCGCCCGTGATCGTCCGACCGTTCGGAAACGTCATCACACCTTGTCCGACCTGTTCGCCATTTAGAAAGGTCCCACGAAACGTGCGGCTGTCCTTGAAGGTCGCTGCGCCCTGGCCGGAGCGCTGGTCATTCACGAAGCCGCCTTCATAAAGATAGGAGCCATCGGAATAGGTGAGCTTGCCCTGGCCATTCCGGAAATCGTTGGTCCAGTCGCCGTCATAGCTCCAGGCGCCATTCGGCCCAGTATAAGCGCCGCGGCCGACGCGTTTGTCAGATTTCCAGTCGCCGATGTAAATCGACCCATCCTTGTACTTCATCGTTCCGACGCCCTCGCGCAGGCCGCCGCGATAATTGCCGTCATAGGTCGACTTGTCGGGGAAGGTCATCTTGCCATGACCCTGGCGTACGCCGGCGAGGAATTCGCCTTCGTAGGTCTGGCCGTTGGGCAGGCTCTCCTTGCCGGGGCCGTTCGGCTTGTCGTCGAGATAGAAGCCTTCCATCCGATAGCCGGTTGCGCAGACATAGAGGCCCTGGCCGCTGCGCTTGCCATTGGCGAACGAGCCCTTGTAGCTGCAGCCATTGGCGCTGATGTCTTCGCCCTGGCCTTCGAGTTTGAAGTCGAGATCGACGTCAGCGAGATCCTTGACGCCGCCCTTCTCGGCGCAGGCGCACTGCAGGGGCGGAGCGATCGTCGTCGATCCTGCGGCGACGATGCCGAGGTCGCGCCCGGGTCCGACATACTGGCCGCCGCGCTTGCATGAAAAGGTCACCGATTTCATTTTGGCGACGCCCGACAGGCGCGAGCCATTGACCAAACGCATCTGGACGTTGGAGCCATCGCAGCCAGGCGAGGCAGTCGCCTTCCACTGCATCTCCTTGCCGTCGCCCCAGTTTACCGCCGAGGCCCAGTCCTGCATCTGCTGCGCCACGACGGGTAGGGCGATTGGCGCCGAGAACAGGACGCAGAACAGGGACGCAAACGCGACGCGACGCATGTAAAGTCTCTCCGGGGCCATCGGTCCCATCTGGGGGATCGGGAGGATGGGGCAGCGACAAAATTGAAGCAATCACACAGCCTTGCAAGCGTGGCCAAGATATGGCGCGGGCCGGACGGGTCTGCCGCTGCGACGCGCGAGCTGGAAGCGCGGTAAGGCGGGATCGGCTTTTTCGCTCGGAGCCATCACAAACGCCGTGCTCACGGGCGGCGGCCATGCGATGGTGCCGCGCGCCGCCACCTGCCGCGGCTGGACGGGTCGCTGGGGTCCCGGTTGGCCCAGGCTTCGGTCCCAGGATTCGGTCCCAGCGCCGGTCCCAGCGCCGGTCCCAGCGCCGGCCCCCCCGCGTCGGAGCGGCGGTCGAGAGGGCCGAGCAGGGTAAGGATCCATAACCGCCGGACTTGTTGACAAGCTGGTGTCAGCAGGCGTCCTGGAAGCAACCCGGCGGCACTGGCGAACGCATCGCGAACGCTTATATTCGCGCCATGGCAAAACCTCCCCCTTCCGCCAGATCCAGGGTCGCGGCCGCGAAACCGGCCGCGAAGACCGCCCATCCTGACCCGGCCGCCCGCAAGGGCCTCGGCGAGGCGCCTGGCGCCGCCTTCGCCGCAGAGAAGCGCGACGCGGTCGCGATCGCCGAGGTCGTGCCCGACCAGTGGACGCCGCACCGGCCGGAACGCACCTGGAGCAAATTCGACGGCGGCCGCAAGTTCAAGGTCGCGTCCGACTACGAGCCTGCCGGCGACCAGCCGGGAGCAATCGCTGATCTCGTCGCCGGGGTGAGAGACGCCGAGATGGACCAGGTGCTGCTTGGCGTCACCGGTTCGGGCAAGACGTTCACGATGGCCAAGGTGATCGAGGCGGTGCAGCGGCCTGCATTGATTCTGGCGCACAACAAGACGCTGGCAGCCCAGCTCTATGGCGAGTTCAAGAGCTTCTTTCCGGAAAATGCGGTCGAGTATTTCGTGTCGTACTACGACTACTACATGCCTGAGGCCTATGTGCCGCGGACCGACACCTACATAGAAAAAGAGTCCTCGATTAACGAGGCGATCGACCGCATGCGCCACTCGGCGACGCGGGCGATCCTCGAGCGCGACGATGTCATCATTGTCGCTTCAGTGAGCTGCATCTACGGGATTGGTTCGGTCGAAACCTATTCGGCGATGACCTTTGAACTTGAGGAGGGTCAGACCCGAAATCCCCGGGATGTGGCGGCCGATCTCGTCGCGCTGCAATACAAGCGTAACGATCAGGCATTTGGCCGGGGCACCTTCCGCATGAAGGGCGACACGCTCGACGTCTGGCCGACTCACCAGGAAGACCGCGCCTGGAAGATCAGCTTCTTTGGCGACGATGTGGAAAGCATCCGCGAATTCGATCCCTTGACCGGCAAGATCTCGCAGCCACTCGGTCGGATAAAAGTCTACGCCAACAGCCATTACGTCACCCCGCGTCCGACGCTTTACCAGGCCGTCGCCTCGATCAAGGAAGAGTTGCGCGCCCGTCTCAACCAGCTGATCCAGCAGGGCAAGCTGCTTGAAGCCCAGAGACTCGAGCAGCGCTGCCAGTTTGACATGGAGATGATGGCTGCGACCGGGTCGTGCGCAGGGATCGAGAACTACAGCCGGTATCTGACTGGGCGTAAGCCGGGAGAGCCGCCGCCGACACTGTTTGAATACCTGCCGGAAAACGCCATCATCTTCGTCGACGAGAGCCATCAAACCATCCCGCAGCTCGGCGCAATGTTCAAAGGCGACTACAACCGCAAATATACGCTCTCGGAATACGGTTTCCGTCTGCCAAGCTGCCTCGACAACCGGCCGCTGAAATTCGACGAGTGGGAGAAGATGCGCCCGCAAACCATCCACGTCTCGGCCACCCCGGGTCCGTGGGAGCTCAACCAGACCGGCGGCGTTTTCACCGAGCAGATCATCCGCCCGACCCACCTGATCGACCCGCCGGTCGAGATCAGACCCGTCTTCAAGGATGGTGGCAACCAGGTCGACGACGTCATCCACGAGGTGAAGGAGGTGGCCAAGCGCGGCTTCCGTTCGCTGATCACGACGCTGACCAAGAAGATGGCCGAGCAGCTCACCGAGCATATGACGGAGCAGGGCGTCCGCGTGCGCTACATGCATTCCGACATTGATACGATCGAGCGCATCGAGATCCTCCGCGACCTGCGCCTCGGCGTGTTCGACGTGCTGGTCGGCATCAATCTGCTCCGCGAGGGGCTCGATATCCCGGAATGCGCCTTCGTCGGCATTCTCGACGCCGATAAGGAGGGCTTCCTCCGCTCCGAGACCAGCCTGATCCAGACCATCGGGCGGGCGGCGCGCAACAGCGAGGCGCGTGTCGTGCTCTACGCCGATCGGATAACCGGCTCGATGGAGCGCGCCATCGCCGAAACGGCTAGGCGGCGCGAGCGCCAGGAGATCTTCAACACCGAGCACGGCCTCAAACCGATCACGGTCATCTCGGGCGTCAAGGATGTGCTTGAAGGCGTCACCTCAAAGGCGACGCAGGGTCTGCTGCCGCGCGGAAGGGACCCCAACAAGCGCGGTCGTTCAGGCGCCTTGCCGGGCCTGGAGGGGGAAGGGCTCGAATACATCGGCCAGGGCCACAACCTCTCGCGCGTCATCGAGGTGCTCGAGAAGGATATGCGCGAAGCGGCGGAGAACCTCGAATTCGAGGAAGCCGCAAGGCTACGCGATGAGGTGCGAAAGCTGCGCGACACTGAACTCGGATTGTAGATCGATCGGGTCGGCCATACGAATAGGATCAGCGACCTGTTCGCTGACAATCCAATCTGGACCCGCAAAGGCGCGTTTCGATGCAGGTTCTCGTCCCGGTCACCATCCAGAACTGGCATCGCGTGGCTCTGCAAAACCTTCCGGATGAGATCGCGCCGCTTTTGGCCGAGGAGGTCGTGTTTGAGAGCCCGGTCGTTCACACGCCTCAGGTCGGCAAGGCGATAACTGACAAATACCTCCGCGCCGCGCTCAAAACGCTCAACGCCGCGCATTTCAAATACGCCGGGGAATGGTTCGCGGAGCGCTCGGCAGTGCTGGAGTTCGTAACCGAGATCGACGGCATCAGGATCAACGGCGTCGACATCATCGAGTGGGACGCTGTCGGGCTGATCACTCGCTTCAAGGTGATGGTGCGCCCGCTCAAGGCGATCAACACCCTGCACCAGAAAATGGCCGAGCTCTTGACGACCGCGCCCTAGGCTTCCGGTTTGCGCCCAAGCTCGTCAGCTTCGCGTCGAGCGATGAGACGGTTCAGCGTCGCCAGCCGCCAGCGCATGGCCATGAGCTCGGCGGTCGGCAGGATGATCCCGCTTGCTCCATCGGCGAGTTTGGAGAGCATGTGATTCAGCCGGTCGCGGTCAGCAATCAGAGTGGCAAATGTCAGGTCCACCGGCGCACCCTAGTCTAGCTGCGGCGCGGGAGGAAATGCCTGCGCTGCTGCACATTCACCTGCGAGTTGATTTTTCCGTCAAATGACAAGTCTTCGCGCCGAAATCAGTGTAAGCTGGTGACGCTGGGGTCCCCAAGGAGGCGCCTTTCCCAAAATGCATCGACTTTATGCAGCCGCCATCTGGGGCTCGCTCGGCTTGATTGTCGCCGGGTTGTCGATGGTGTTCGGCGCATGGGCTGTCGGGGCGGTGGTTGTAGGCGTCGGCGGAGCTTACGGCATCCTCTATCTCGCCCAGCGCGGCGGCGATCCGCAGGAATAGGCGGCTTATGCGCGCGCCAGCCGCCGCAATGCTTGCGGCGGCTGGCCGAAGGCGCGGAGGAAGGCGCGGCGCATCCGCTCCGGATCACCGAAGCCGGCTTCTGCGGCGATGACGTCGATCGTGTCGCTGGAATGCTCCACCCGTTCGCGCGCCGCCTCCAAACGCAAGCGTTCGACGGCGCGGGCGGGCGTGACGCCGGTCTCGGCGGCGAAAGCGCGGGCGAAATTGCGCGGGCTCATGTTGGCCTGACGCGCAAGGTCGTCGACGGAGAGTGGATCGTCTAGCCGCTCGCGCGCCCAGGCGAGAAGTTCGGTGAACCGCCCCTCGGCGCGCTCGATGTCGAGCAGGGCGGAGAATTGTGACTGGCCGCCCGGCCGCCGGTGATAGACCACCAGCTCCTGGGCGGACTTGCGCGCCACGTCCTCGCCCAGGTCATCGGCGATCAGCGCCAGCGAGAGATCAATCCCCGCCGTGATCCCGGCCGAGGTCCACACCTTTCCGTCGCGCGTGTAGATGCGATCGGGCTCCAGCTTCACATCGGGAAAGCGCATGCGGAAGTCCGGCGTGCGCCGCCAGTGCGTCGTCGCCCGCTTGCCGTCGAGCACGCCCGCGGCCGCCAGGATGTAGGCGCCCGAGCACACCGAACAGATCCGTCGCGCGCTCTCCGCCTGCGCGCGCACGAAGTCGAGGGTGCGCTTGTCCTGCATGGCGCTGCGCGTGCCGACGCCGCCGGCGACGATCAGCGTGTCGAACCGCGCCGCCCGCGGAATC
>JANMWT010000430.1:0-9518 GCA_031394145.1 Alphaproteobacteria bacterium
CCGTCGTCTGGCGCTGGCCCGCCTGCTGATCGATCCGCGCCCGATCTGGCTGCTCGATGAGCCGGTCGCTGCTCTCGACAGCGAAGGGCGGGCGCGGGTCGAAGCGCTGGTGGCGAAGCATGCGGCCGACGGCGGCATCACCGTGGTGGCGATGCATGGCGAAGGATTTACCGGCGCGCGGAAGCTGGATGTGTCGACCTTTGCCCCAAATTATGCGGCGGCCCCGGTATGAAGGGCATCTCCGCCGTCTTCTCGCGCGAGCTCAAGCTCGCCTGGTCCGGGGGCGGCGGCGCCGCGCTGCCGCTGGGCTTTTTCGCCGCCGCCGGCAGCCTGTCGCCCCTGGCGCTGGGCCCCGATCCAGACCTGCTGCGTCAGGCTGGACCGGGCGTCATCTGGATTGCGCTTGCCCTTTCGAGCCTGTTGCCGATGGAGCGCCTGTTCCAGGCGGATCTCGAGGACGGCACGCTCGACGCCTATGCCGGCTCCGGCGTCGCCTTCGAGGGGATCGCGGCGGCCAAGACGCTGGCGCACTGGGTGGCGACCGGCCTACCGCTGGCGGCGCTCGCGCCGGTGCTCTGGATCATGCTGCAAGGACCGGTTTCGGCCGCCCCCGTGGTCGCAGCCACGGCGGCGGTGGGCTCGCTCGCCTTCTTCTTTTTTGGCGCGATCGGCGCCGCGCTGGCGGCCGGCGTGCGGCGCGGCGGCCTCTTGATAGCCTTGGTGGCGCTCCCACTATACTCTCCAACGATGATCTTCGGCGCGGCGGCGATGTACCGCTCGGCCGAGGCGGGAGGGGACTGGAGCGCAGCGCTGATGCTCACGGGCGCAGCAGCGCTGTTCGCGGCGGCAATCTCGCCGATCGCGTCAGCTTTTGCGCTCCGGGCGGCGATCGACTGAAGGAGTTGCCTCATGGCCGTGCTGTCTGTCTTCGCCAACCCGCATCGCTTCATGGCGATCTCGAAACCGTTCGCCTGGGGGTTCACGCTGCTCGGCATCGCGCTGATCGCCTGGGGCGGGGTCTATATGGGCCTCTACACCGCGCCGACCGACTTCCGACAGGGCGACGCGGCGCGGATCATGTACATGCATGTGCCCTCGATGTGGCTCTCGCTGTTCGCCTATGCCTTCATGGCCGGGGCCAGTCTCGTCTCGCTCGTCTGGCGCCATGCGCTCGCCGACGTCGCCGCCAAATCCGCCGCGCCGATCGGCGCGGGGTTCACGGCGCTCGGCCTGATCACCGGCGGCATCTGGGGTGGGCCGATCTGGGGCACATGGTGGGTCTGGGATGGTCGCACCACGTCGGTGCTGATCCTGTTCTTCATCTACCTGGGCTACATCGCCATCTGGCAGGCGATGGAAACCCCGCAGAAGGCCGCGCGCGCCGCCGCCATTCTCTGCCTGGTCGGCGTCATCAACCTGCCGGTCATCCACTTCTCGGTCGAATGGTGGAACACGCTGCACCAGACCTCGACCTTCTTGACCACGAAGAATACGGCGCCGCTGGAATACAAGATCCCGATGTATATCGTGGCGCTTGGTTATCTGTCGCTGTTTGGCGGACTGACGCTGATCAACATGCGGGCCGAGATCATGAAGACGCGCGCCGATATGCTGAACCAGCGCAAGCTGGCGGCGGCGGGTTGAGAAGGACAGGTTGATCGCATGCCCCAATTCGACAAATACGGCCCATACGTCTACGCAGGCTACGGTGTGGCGTTGGCGATCATCGTCGGCCTGATCGCCTGGTCGATCTTGCGCGCCGTTGCGGCCAGGCGGCAACTCGATGCAGCCGAGAGCAAGGCGCCGGCCGGAGACGTGAAGTCGTGAGCGATGCGCCAGACGCCAACCAGGACGCCAACCAGGACGCCAAGCAGGGCGCCAAGCAGGACGCGAGCGAGCCGGAAACCGGCGCTCCAGCGAAGACGCGCAGCGGCCTGCGCTGGCTCGTGCTGACGCCGCTGGCGCTGTTTCTGGTGGTGGCAGGCGTCTCCTTCTCCCGTTTGACCAGTTCGAAGCCCGCTCCGGCCAGTTTTTCTTCGCCGACCCGGCCTGTTCCGAAGATATCGGCGCCGACGCTGGACGGGCAGTCGCTCGACTTTGCTGCGCTGAAGGGGCCGGTGATTGTCAATTTCTGGGCGATCTGGTGCACGCCCTGCAAGGCTGAACACCCGATCCTGATGCAGATGAAAGCGGTGGGCGTGCCGATCGTGGGCGTCCAGCACTTCGACGAAAGCGAGCGCGCCAATCCTCAGGTCGCGGCCGACAAGGCGCGCGCCATGCTGACGCGCGAGGGCGACCCCTTCCAGGCCTTGGCGGTCGATCCCCTGGGCGACATCAGCTTGTCCTTCGGCATCGCCGGCGTGCCAGAAAGCTTTCTCGTCGATGCAAAGGGCATGATCGTGAAGACGCTGCGCGGCCCGCTGGTCGGTCGTGACGCCGACGACATGCTCGCAGCCTACAGAGCAGAAGCTGCGAAGGCGGCGCCGTAAGCCGGCTTCGTGAGCCGCCATAACGCGGGTCCGCCATAATCTGGGTCCGCGTGCCAACAGGCCGGCGGCCTATTTGTTCTTCTTTTTCTTGCGCTTCTTCTTTGCTTTGGCTTTCGCGGCGGCCTTCGCCGCCTTGGAGGCCTTTTTGGCGCGACGCGCCTGCTCGGCTTCGGTGATCTCGAGCGCATCGGCGGCGCTGGCGAGGACGCCAAGCGCATCGCGGAATGCGTTGCGACGGTTGCGCGGCAATGCTTCGAGCAAGGCGTCATCGACCTGACGCATCGCCGGCAACGCCTCCTCGAGGCGCGCCCGGCCGGCGGGCGTGAGCTGGACCGACTTGGCGCGACCATCCTCGGCCGCGGTCGAGCGGGCGATCAGGCCTTTCTTTTCCATTCGGGCGATCATGTCAGCCAGGGTCGAACGATCGACGCCAGTCGCCCGGACCAGATCGGACTGGCTCCCCACCGCACCTTCGGCGATGGCGGCAAGCACCACGCTCTGGCGCAGGGTGACGCCATCCGAAAGGCCGGCCTGCAGGAAGATCTCGGAAGCAAATTGCTGGGCCCGGCGGAGCAGATGCGATGGGGAACGGCTCAGCCGGAAGTCGCCAGGGTGCGATCCCTCATCATCCGGATGCCGGTCAGCATCGCCAAGCCCAGTCATATCCTGCAGCCCCGTCTCCAGCCTTCCCCCCGTCAGTCTACGGACTAGTCCGCAACTCAATCACCCGCCAGTGAAGTTTTTTTGTCCGGTTGCTTGTTTACGCCCAATCCCAAGGCAAACTCCCGCTATGAGCGAAAGCGCTGTCTCGATTTCATTCTCCCTAAGCGTCCCCGAGGGCGATGAACGTGAGCGTCGGGTCTGCTCCACCTGCGGCTTCATCGATTACGTCAATCCGCGCATTGTGGTCGGAACCGTGGCTCACGTCGGCGACCGCATCCTGCTGTGCCGACGCGCGATCGAACCACGCAAGGGCTACTGGACGCTGCCGGCCGGCTTCATGGAGCAAGGTGAAAGCCTGGAGGACGGCGCGCGTCGTGAAGCGCGCGAGGAGGCGGAGGCTGAACTGGAGATCGAGGCGCTGCTCGCAGTCTATTCGATCCCGCGCATCTCCCAGGTCCAGGTGATGTACCGCGCGCGCTTGCTGAACACGCCGAAACCGGGACCCGAATCGCTGGAGGTCGCACTGCTCCGCTGGGATGAGATCCCGTGGAAAGAGCTCGCCTTCCCGTCGGTGAAGTGGGCGCTGGAGGCGTTCCGCGCAACCATTGGCCAGACCGGCTTTGCGCCCTTCGCCAATCCGCCCGGAAGCGAGGCGATGACGCGCTAGGCCTTGTCGCCGGCCTTTTCACTTGCCTTGGCTGGGTCTTCTTCCGCCGGCTCGATCTGGTGCTTCATCAGGAAGGGCAGGTTGAGCAGCATGAAGACGAAGACGATGGGGATCGTCAAAAAGAGTTTCGAGTTCGACCAGATATCCTCGGAAAAATATCGCCAGATCAGCTCATTGACGATGGCGAGAAAGACATAGAGCCCCGCCCACCGCAGCGCAAAAATCTTCCACGCGTGGTCAGGCAGCTGAAAGGCATGTTCGAACGCCGTCTTCCAGATATTCCGTCCGATGGCGAGGCTGCCGAGGATGACGCTGGCGAACAAGAGGTTGATGATCGTCGGCTTGTAGTAGGCGAACTTGGGATCATGCAGAACGATCGTCATGGTGCCGAACACCAGCACGACGACACCGGTGATCATCAGCATCGGCGGCAGCCTGCGTCCCTTCGCCAGGGTCCAGCCGATTGCGGCGATGACGGCAACCATGAACACGCCGGTCGCCCAGTAGATCGCATTGCCCTTCGAGAGAAGCTCCTGCGTATCGGGGAAGCGCCGCACAAGGTTGTAGACAATGACGAAGGAGAGAACCGGGCCGATGTCGGTCCAGAGATTGCCGGCCCCCTGCGCTGCTGACTTGATCTTGCCGTTCGGCCCCGGCCCCGCAGTCGGCCCCGCAGTCGGCCCCGCAGTCGGCGTTGGCGTGGGTGAGGGCGAGTGAGGCGCAGGGGTGGGCGAGGCGTCGGTCATCCGGGCTCCGGCCCAATGGAAATAAATGGGGAGCGATGACATAGCGGGGGAGGGGCGCCAGGTTCAAGCCCGCGTTTCAGCTGGGGTCGGGCCTCAGGATCAGCCCCGGGATCAGCCCCGGGATCAGCCCCGGGATCAGCCCAAGGATCAGCCCTGGCGCGGGCGCTGCCCCAACCGCTCCGGCAGCGCGCGGCGAACCCCGGCCGTATCGAGCGCGCGTGCGCCTGCCCGATAAGCGCCGTCCCGCGGCGGCCTTTATCGCCAGCTCGGCAAATCCCCCACGGCGGGCAGGGCGAGACGGCCGAGCGCCATCACGGCGCGGGCCGTAAAGCGCAGGCCGTCAGTGCAGGCGTATGGCCCAGTCATGGGTCACCTTGGCGGGGCCCCAGCTACAGCCCCAGCTACAGCCATGCCGGCAAGGCGAAACGGATGTCGTCCGGCCGCCCGCGGCCGTGTCGTCGTTCGACGGGGTTCGGGCCCGGGGGCGATCGCGACCCGCGCCTAGCTGAACTGCAGCAGACTGAGACCGCCAGCGAGCACCAACGCCGCCGCCGTTCGTCGCGCGCCAAAGCCCTCCTTGAGGAAGAACCAGCCAAGCAATGCAGCAAAAATGACCGCGGTCTCGCGCATGGCGGAGATGTAGGCGACGGGTGCGATGGAGAAGCCGTAGAGCGCAGCGCTGAAGGACAGCACCGACAATGCGCCGGCGCCGATCCCATAGCGCGACGCTGAGGCCAGCATGGCGCCATAGGTCTTGCGCCGGGTGAGAAAGGTAATCGTGTTGACGCCGATCCAGTCGAGCAGGAAGAGCCACACGGTGAACGAAAACGGGTTGGGCGCGACCCGCGTACCGCGGGCGTCGATGACGTTGTAGATCGCCACCGTCACGCCGGTGGCGAGCGCCCAGATCAGCGCCGAGCGGCGCACGGTGCGCGAACCGCCAGAGCCGCGCTCGGGCATGGCGAACACGATGGTGGCCAGGCTGGCGATGACGAGGCCGGCGATCGCGAGCCCGGTCAGGCGCTCGTGCAGAAAGAGCGCCGCGGCCAGCGCCGTCAGCAGCGGCGCCGAACCGCGCATCACCGGGAAGACCAACGAGAGATCGCCGCGCGACAGGGCGCCCACCAGCGCAGTCTGGTAGATCCAGTGCGCAGGGATGGAGAAAGCAAGGATGCTCCATGTGGCCGCATTGGGCAGCGGCACGAGGAAGGCGAAGGGCGCCATGATGACGGCCGAAGACAGCGCCATCACCGAGCGACCGGCGAGGATGTCGGTTGAAGCCTTGACCAGGGTGTTGGCCCCCGCCAGCGTCACTGCCGAGGTGAGGCCGAGCGCGAAGGGCAGAAGAGCCAGGCTCACCTTAACCGTCGAGCCCGACCAGCGCCCGCGCAAAGGTTTCGGCGCTGAAGGGTTGCAGATCCTCGGCCTTCTCGCCGACGCCGACAAAGTGGATCGGCAGGTCATACGCCTCGGCGATGGCGACCAGAACGCCACCCTTGGCCGTGCCGTCGAGCTTGGTCATGACCAGGCCGGTGACGCCGGCGGTCGAACGGAAGGCTTCGACCTGGCCGAGGGCGTTCTGGCCCACGGTAGCGTCAAGCACCAGGATCACATCGTGCGGCGCCGTGGGATCGAGCTTGCGGATGGCGCGCACCACCTTGGCGAGCTCCTCCATCAGCTGGGTCTTGTTCTGGAGACGGCCAGCGGTGTCGATCAGGACGATGTCGCGGTTTTCCTTCTGAGCGATCTCGACCGCTTCGAAAGCCAACGAGGCTGAATCGGCCCCCTGCGGCTTCGAGACGAAGCGGGCATTGGCGCGTTCGGCCCAGACCTTGAGCTGTTCGACCGCCGCCGCGCGGAAAGTGTCGCCTGCGGCCAGCGTCACATCGGCGCCCTGGGCGCTGAGTTTTGCGGCGATCTTGCCGATTGTGGTGGTCTTGCCCGAGCCGTTCACGCCGACGAACAGGGCGATGCGCGGGCGCGGCCCATCGGAAAAGTCGACCAGCTTTTCGCGCGGTTTCAGAATCGCCGCGAGTTCGCTCGCCAGCGCCTGCTTGATCTCGGCGCCGGTGATCTCGCGATCGAAGCGATCCTTCGCGATCGCCTTGGTGATCCGCGCTGCGACCTTGGCGCCCATATCTGAGGTGATCAGCAGTTCTTCGAGGTCTGCGAGGGCCTCGCGGTCCAGTGTCTTGTGAGTTAGCGCCGACAGGCCCTCTGCGAGGCGCGAGGAGGAGCGTTTGAGCCCCTCGTTGAGCTTGTAGAGGACGGTGGCTTCACGGGCGGCGGCCTCGGCCACGCGTTCTGCGGCGATACGGGCGGCAGCGCGGATCAGGCCGATGGGATCGTCATCGTCTCCGGTCAGCGGCGGCGGCGCGGGCCGGCTCTCGGGGGCGCCGAAGACCTGGGCGTCGAGGCTCGCGGCCGGGCGCGCCAGCGTCTCACCCGGTTTCAGGGGCTCAACCGGCGTCTCGCCGGTTTTTGGATTTGGCGCGCCTTTCTTGCCCCACCACAGGATCATGCCGGGCGACCGATGAGTTCGCTGGCGGTGCGTGAGGAAAGCTGCAGCAGCGCCGGACGGCCGGGCTCAGGCGAGAGGCCGTCGATCCTCACCGGCGAGAAATCCGGCAAGCGGGCGCGCCCTCCCGATTCAACCAGCGCCAGCAAGGTTGCGCCAACATGGCGCTCGAGCCGCAGCGCCAGGCGTCGAGCGCCCGCCTCGCGCAGGCGGGCGGCGCGGGCCTTCACTACATCGCGCGCCACCGGAGGCATTTTCGCTGCCGGTGTGCCGGGGCGCGGCGAATAGGGAAAGACATGCAGATAATCGATGCCGCACTCTTCAACCGAGGCCAGGGTATTGGCGAACATCGCATCCGTCTCGGTCGGGAAGCCGGCGATCAGGTCGGCGCCGAACGCCATCTCCGGCCTTGCCGCGCGCAGGCGGCGGCAAAGGTCGATCGCATCCTGACGCGAGTGGCGGCGCTTCATCCGCTTGAGGATCATGTCGTCGCCGGACTGGAAGGAAAGGTGCAGGTGCGGAGCGATGCGGTCTTCATGCGCCAGCGCGTCAAACAGAGGTTCATCGATTTCGATCGCATCGATCGACGAAAGGCGCAGCTGCCTGAGGTCGGGAACCAGCTTCAGGATGCGCGCGACCAGATTGCCCAGCCTCGGCGCATTCGGCAGATCGCCGCCCCATGAGGTGAGATCGACCCCGGTAAGCACGACTTCGTAATGCCCGGTCGCGACCAGGCGCTTGACCTGGTCGATCACTTCGCCGGCAGGAACCGAGCGCGAATTGCCGCGGCCATAGGGGATGATGCAGAAGGTGCAACGATGGTCGCATCCGGTCTGCACCTGGACGAAGGCGCGGGCGCGACCGTCGAGACCGTCGACGAGATGCGCCGCGGTCTCGCGTACCGACATTATGTCATTGACGAGAATGCGCGGCGCAGCCTCTGCGAACAGCGACAGGGATTGGAACGTCTCGACTTTCAGCTTCTCGGCGTTGCCGACGACACGGGTCACTTCCGGCATCGCAGCAAACGACGTCGGATCGATCTGCGCCGCGCAGCCGGTCACGATGATCGCAGCATCCGGCCGTTCGCGGCGGGCGCGGCGGATGGTCTGGCGCGCCTGACGCACGGCCTCGGCGGTGACCGCGCAGGTGTTGACGATCACGGCGTTCTGCAGCCCGGCCGCCTCGGCGTGCCCACGCATCACCTCGGATTCATAGGAATTCAGCCGGCATCCCAGCGTGAGGATGTCGACGCCCGGCGTGGTGCGGGAGGGGGAGGATGGAGCTCCATCGGCCATGGCCGGGGACATAGGCTGGACAGGGCCCGATGTCACGCGCCAGACCGGTTTGGGGGTGGTTCAAAAGGGCGGCGACATGCCGGCAAGCTTGTAAAGCAGTTCCGTCAGCTTCAACGCCTCGGCGTCGGATAGCCGCTCCATCGCTGCGTCCATCGCCGGGGCATAGACCGCCCACATCTTCAACCTCAGCGCGCGCCCCTTGGGCGTCAGGTCGAGCAGATGGCCGCGCTGGTCTTCGGGACACTGGCGGCGCGTCACCAGCCCCTCGGCCTCCATCCGGTCGACCAGGCGGGAGAGCTGGTAGCGCTCGACGAACAGCGGGATGGCAAGGTCGCGCGGGCGCTGCGGCGCGCCAGCGCGCTCCAACTCCCAGAGGACGGTGTACCAGGACAAGTCCGGCAGGTCGGCCTCCTTCAGCCTTGCCTCGACGCGGTCGCGGATGACCGGGGCGACGCGGCCAAGGGTGATCCAGGCCCGCTGGATCGGGTCGGAGGGCGGGCGGGCTGAAGAATTTCTCGCGGCGGTCTTTAGTTTGTATTGTTGCATCTGCAACCAAACCTCTTATGTTGCATTTGCAACAAAAGCGCGAAGGGGCGCTTCGTCAAGTCGCCCGGCGCGGAAATCATCACCGGGGCCGAGTAAAAAGGACCGTATCATGACCCGCAAGGTCGCCGCGATTGTTGGTTCGCTGCGCCGGAATTCCAATTCCAGTCGCCTCGCCAAGGCGATTGAGGCCGAGGCGCCCAAATCGCTCGAATTCGAGCATGTCGGGATCGGGGATCTGCCGTTCTACAATCAGGACCTCGACCCCAATGACGCTCCGGCCGCTTGGGTGGCCTTCCGCAACAAGGTGAGCGCCGCCGACGCCGTTCTGTTCGTGACACCGGAGTACAACCGCTCGGTTCCCGGCGTGTTGAAGAACGCCATCGATGTTGGCTCGCGCCCCTATGGCAAGAGTGTCTGGTCGGGCAAACCGGCAGCCATCGTCTCGACCTCGCTCGGGCCGATCGGCGGCTTCGGCGCCAACCATCACTTGCGGCAGTCGCTGACCTTCCTCGACATGCCGACGCTGCAGCAGCCGGAAATGTATCTGGGCCCGGTCAACGACGAATGGTTCACCGCCGATGGCAAGGCGAA
>JANMWT010000439.1:0-14216 GCA_031394145.1 Alphaproteobacteria bacterium
GCCCTGACCCTAGGCTCGACCTGGTCGGGGCTGCGCCCGCTTTCAGCCTTTCAAACAAGGCGCACACCACGCCCACGGGTTGATCGCCGAGGTGTGTGGCGCGCCCCCCCCCGGATCTTTCCTCCGCACGCGCAGGTTCGCCTTGCCGGTGTTGCGACCGACGTTTTTTCAAGAACCGAGAAGCATGGAGAGCGGCTTTCGCCTAAGCGGCGGCGAGGCGGCGTTCGGTCTTGTGGAACTGGCTGATGGAGATCAACCGCTCGCCCGCTTCGTCCCACAGCGACAGGCCGACACAACGGAAACTGTCGAGCAGGCTGAGACGACCGACTTCCCTGAGTTCCGGATGATCCTTCAGCACCGACTGCAGCCGGTAGAATGGGATGCGGCTGGAGACGTGATGGACGTGGTGGACGCCGATGTTTCCGGTGAGCCAGCGTAGCGGCGCTGGCAGGTCATAGTGCGAGCTGCCATGCAGCGCCGCTTCGGTCAGCTCCCACTTACCGCGGCGGGCCCAGTAGGTTTGTTCGAACTGATGCTGGACGTAGAACAGCCAGACGCCGATCGAAGCGGCGAGCGCCAGGGACGGCAAGTGAACCAGCAAGACCGGCTTCCAGCCGCCGAGCCACACGACGAGTGCGAGCGCGAGCGCGACGGCGAGGTTGGTGCCCATTGCGCTGATCCACGGACGCCAGCCCTGCTTCATCAGACCGACCGGCAGTCGCTGCTGCAGGAAGAAGACGAAGGCGGGGCCGATCGCAAACAGGATCAGCGGGTTGCGATAGAGCCGATAGCCGAAGCGCTTCAGCGACGAGGCGTTGCGATATTCGGCGACCGTCATCGTCCCGACCGCCCCGGTGCCGCGGCGATCAAGATCGCCGGAGGTCGCATGGTGCACCGCATGCTCGCGGCGCCAGCAGTCATAAGGCGTCAGCGTCAGGACGCCGACGACGCGGCCGACCCAGTCGTTGACGACGGCATTCTTGAAGAAGGCATGGTGGCCGCAATCGTGCTGGACCATGAACAACCGCACGAGAAAGAAGGCGGCCGGAATGGCGAGCAGCAGCGCAAGCCACCACTGCCCGTAAACCGCCGCCGCCCACGCCGCCGCCCAGATCGCCGCCAGGGGCGCAAACGTGAACAGGAGTTCGCGGACCGCCTTGCCGAGATCCGGCCGCTGGTAGGCAGCGAGGATGTTACGCCAGGCGCGAGGATCGGGCGCAGCCGCTGGCGTGGGTTCGGGGGTCGAGATCGGGAGCGAGGAGGCCGTCAACGGTATCTCTCTTGCTGGTCCTGTCGCAGGACGATCAGGCGACAATGATGCCATAAGAGGTTAACGAGCGGTCTACCAGCCCCCGCTTCCAGCGGAGCGAGCCCGGCACATGGTTCACCTTGCCGCAGCCGCAGCCCCTCGCCAGCCCGAAACGATGGTGATTCCCGGGCCTTGACCCAGACTAAAACCATTCTAAAATACTGGCATCGATGACCATCTGCACCCGACTCCAATCGGCCGGCCTGCGCGCGACACCCAAGCGGATCGCGATCGGCGGCCTGTTGTTCGACGGCGTCGACCGCCATGTCACCGCCGATGATGTCGCCGCCCTCGCCCGCAAGGCTGGGGTGCGGGTGTCGCTGGCGACGGTCTACAACACACTCAACCAGTTCGTTGCCGCCGGCCTAATGAAGCGCATCACGCTCGATACCGACCGCACCTATTTCGACACCAACGTCTCGGATCACCACCACCTCTTCTTCGAAGAGAATGGTCAGCTCCGCGACATCCCGGGTGATTCGGTGCGGGTCGAAGGCCTGCCGCCGATCCCCGCCGGCTCGAAGGTCCGCTCGGTCGAGGTGATCGTGCGCATGTCCGGCGAGCGCATGTCTGGCGAGCGCATGTCCGGCGAGCGCATGTCCGGCGAGCGCAAGGGCCGCTGAAGTCCAGATCAGATCTCAGCGACTGCCCGTGGCCGGCCTCGGCAGAATCGCGAGCAACCCGACATAGAGGTCGTGGGCCGCCTTTGAATCACAGCCAAGATTGTAGTTCATCGTCTTGTCAGCCTCGCCCGGCGCGTTGCGGGTGATCCGCACGAAGGGCGCATCGAGCAGGCAGGGCCCTTCCTTGTCCGGCTTCACCGTGTCCGGCATGTCCGACCACTTCGCAGCACTGAAGGCTGCTTCGGCCCTGGCGAAGGCTGCGGCGCCGAGATTGCTGTCGCGCACGCCCATCGGGGCGGCGTCGCGCTTGCCCTCATAACGGAACTGGCCTTCCGGCAGGAGTTCAAGGCTGTAGGACGGGCAGCGGCCGACCGGTCCGCAGATCACCTCGATTGCGATGCGCGTTGCGGCTGGGTTCTTTTCTTCCTTCTTCGGATGGCGCTCGGCGACGCGCGCGCCCATCAGCATGGCGCGCAAGCTCTCGTCGGCCTCGTGACAGGCGTATTCAAATACCCTCAACGTCGAACGCCGCATCGTGAATTCGGCGCTCCACGGCTTGTCGTAGATGACCGGATCTTCGACCGTGAAGCGATAGAGCAGCTCGTCCGGACCCAAAAGACTGAAGCGCTCGAGCACACGCGAGGTCGGCAGGACGATCTCGTCTTCCGGTTCGACATCGACGCCCAGCGTCTCCACCGCCAGCGTATCGCCCTCCCACCAGGCGACGCTGTCGCCGAGATAGTTGGCGACGCCGGCCGGACGGTGCAGCGCGTTGATCGGGATGATGCGCGTATCCATGCCCTCTTCGGAGTGGAGCATCATCGCATCGTGCGACAGGATGATCAGGCGCATGTTGAAATTCGGAAACAGGTTCATTGGCGGGATGCCGGCAATGCCCAAGCAGCGTTCGGACTGGGCGCGGATCTCGGGATCGTCGACTGGCGCACTGAAGCGGGCGTCGGTGACCTCGAGCATGCGCTTGCCCGTTTCGGTATAAGGAAGCTTGCCATCGACTGGCTCGGTGATCAGCGAAGAGCGATATTCGCCATTGATCTGCAACAGGTTGTCGACCCCCGACCAGCGGCTGTCGGGATCGACGCCAACCCCGCCGTCGGCGCTGGCCGCCCGCGACAGGCGCTTGGCTGCGATCTGCTTCGCCTCGCTTTCGCTGACGATAAGCGATGTGACATCCTTTGGCCGCTCCAGGGGCGTCAGAAACCAGCTCGACCAGACGCCGCCGAAATCCGGATGACCCTCTTGGGTGCGTGGCAGGCTGATCGGCGCCTTGGTCTGAGCAAGAGCGTCCGGCGCGCACGCGGCCATGATGGCGACCAGCGCCGTCAGCAACAATCGCATCGCCCCCTCCGACCCGCACGGTCCCGACCCGCGCTCTGCCCCGACCCACGCCCTGCCTAGACCGGAAAGCGCTGGTCGGAAAGCGAAGGCGCGCCCGGCGCGTTTCGGCGGTCAGACCACCGCCCCCCTGCGGACGCGCGACGCCGCTCAGCCTATTTGCACACGAACTGCTCCGGCGATCTGCCCTCGCCGGCGCCGGCGTAGACCGCCTTCTTCGGGTAGGCGCAGAGCTTGCGTGCGCCGCCGCCTTGACCATTGGCCTGCTCGGGAAAACCGGTTTCCAGCTCCTCCGGCGCCTTGCCGGTGGCGACCCATTTGTCGAGCGCGGTCAGCCAGTCGACGCGCTGCGGCCCCGGACCGCCGCCACAATGACCCATGCCCGGCACGAGAAACAGCCGCACGTCATTCTTCGCGGTCGCATCGTGGCTGTAGACGCTCTCGGTGTAGGCGATCGTGCCCCTCGCGCTGATCGTCGCATCGGTCCAGCCATGGCTCATCAAAAGCTTGCCGCCATGCTTACGGAAAGCGGAGAGATCCGGACTATCGGAATTGGTGCTCTGCAGCCGCTTCAGATCGGCCAGCAATTGCGGGATCGTTGCCTTGGAATAGTCCCAGTCGGGCTGGCTTAGATAATAGGCAAGATAGTCGATGGCGCGCAGCAGGCCGCTATTGGGCGCATAGCTGCCCTTGCCGGGGTTTTCGTCGGCGCCGGTCAGGTTCTGCTGCCAGAGCGCATCGCCCTCCCCACCACGCGGGAAGCCAGGAGTGAGGCTGACGCCCTTGGCGTCCTTGACCCCGCCCCACCAGGAGCGAACCGCATCCACTCCGGCCTTGGAGAGACAGCCGTCCTTCTTGCCGCCCTTGCAGGCAAGCACGCCAGGATCGAATCTGCAGCTTTCGGGATCGGAGAGGATGCCGTCCTTCAAGCCATCCTGCGCATCGCACGCATCGAGCACGGCCTTGCTCAGCGCCATGCGGTTCTGGTTGTCGAGGTTGCGTTTGTTGAAGTTCTTCGGGTCTGGAAAGATCATCCGACCGGTGACGACGCGTGGCAACAGCAACTGAGAGATGTTGTAAGCCGGCGCCGAAACCAGCGCCGCGTCAAAGTCGTCGGGATAGCGCTGGACCTCCATCAAACCTTCGCGGCCGCCATTGGAGCAGCCGGCGAAGTAGGATTTCTCCGGCGCCCGACCAAAGCGGGCAACGATGATCGCCTTCGACGTCACGGTCACCCGGTGGATCGCAGCGTGCATGAAGTTCACCTGGCGCTCCGGTCCGAGGAACGGGTCCATCGCCCACGTCGGAGGCGTGCCGGGGGCGCCCTGGTCGTGGCCGGTATCAGTGCCGGCGCTGGCATAGCCGAGGCCAAGCGCATTGTACTGCTGCGCCGCCATGTTGGAGACCGTGCCGGCAATGTTGCCCTGACCGCCCATGGCGAACTTGCCATTCCAGCCATCCGGCATCTGGACGCTGAACTTGATCTCGCGGCCGATCACGCCATTGACCGTGCACATCGCGATCGCGGGACCGCCGCGGGTCGCAGCGGAGGTCGATGCGACCGCGCTTGCGATCGTCACATCGGGAAGCTGGAGGCCTTTAAGCGATGCGCAGGCGATCTGCGCATGCGCTGCACCCGCCCCCGCCGCCAGGATCACGCCGGCCAACACGATCCTTGAACCGATACGCTTCATGCTTCGCTCTCCTCGTTTTTATTGCTGCGGCGATCTACGCGTGCAGAACGCGGGGGGTCAACGAGACCCCGCGCCTGGATCACGCGTCAAGGCTTACGCGCCGCGCCGATGCGCCGCTCGAACCAGTCGACCGTGCGTTCAAGTGCGTCGATCTGGTTCTCGCGTTTGACGAAGCCGTGGCCTTCGGCCGGGTAATATGTGACCTCGACCTCTCGGCCGATGGCCTTGAGCGTCGCCACGACTTCGGCCGCCTGGCCTTTTGGCACCCGCACATCATTCTCGCCCTGGAGCACCAGCAAGGGCGCCTTGGCGTTGCGGATGTAGGTCATCGGCGAGGCGGCGTCATAGACCGCTTTGTCAGCGACGGGGTCGCCGATCAGCGAGCGCTGATAAGCTTGCAGCACCGGGCTTTCGGTGCGGTACATCTCATACCAGTTGATGATGCCGTATTCGGATACGGCAGCGGCGAAGACATCTGGTCGACGGCCGATCGCCATCAACGTCATGAAGCCGCCATAGGAACCGCCAGTGACGCCGATGCGCTTTGCATCGACATAGCCAGTGTCGGCGAGGAATTTCGCGCTGGCGACGACATCATCGAGATCGCCGCCGCCAAGATCCTTGAAGTTGGCCTTCTGAAACGCCAGACCATAGCCCGTCGAGCCGCGGAAATTCGGCTTGATCACCATGTAGCCGCGACTGGCCAGCGCCAGCGCATCGCGATCGAAACTGTCGACTGTCTGCCCGGTCGGACCGCCATGCGGCAGCACGATCCCGGGGGCCGAGCCGTCGCGCTTGAGATTGGGCGGGATCAACAAGACGGCGCTGATCAAGGTTCCGTCCTGGCCGGCATAGTGGACGATCCTTGATTGCGGCAGCGCCGCAGGATCGATGCTTGCGAGCGCAAAATGCGTCAGCTGACGCAGCTTTGCCGTCTTGCGATCGACAATCCAGAAGTCGAGCGGGGTTGCGGCCGACTGATGCGTCACCAGCAGCTTGCGCTCCGGCCCGAAGGCGCTGAGGCTATTGACGCCCGAGGGCAGTTTAACCGCCGTCGTCTTGCCCGCCGCAACATCATAAAGCGAGCTTTCGACACGGCCGTCGGCGCGGGTCGAGATCGCCAGCAAGCCGCTGTCGCGCGAGAAACGGCCGGTCTGCTGCTCCCACGCGGAAGCGCCGATCCAGTGCGTCGTTTTCTTGTCGAGATCATAGATGGCGGCCTGCGGCGTGCCTCCCTTCTCATTGGAGCTGAAGGCAACCAGCTTGCCGCTCGGCGAGACATCGCTGGCAGCCGCATAGGCTTCACCCTTGGGCGTGACGATCGGCTGCGGCGCGCCGCCGGCCACCGGAATGCGCCAGACATCGCCTTTGTTCTGTCCGGCGTTGGCGCGATTGGCGATGATCGCGTCGGGACCCGCCCAGCCCGCCGCCGTCCAACCCCAATCGGGATCGCCGGCCGGCGTCAGGAGTTTCACCTTGTGGTCGGCCAGCGTCATGACGGCCAGCGAAGCGTAGGGTTTGTCCCTGGCGCGTGTGGAAAATGCGATCTTCGAGCCATCGGGCGAAAACGACACGTCGGTCTCGGAGACATCCGGCGTGCCGCTGAGGTTCTTCACCGCCCCGCCGGCCAATGGCGCCAAGAAAAGATCCCACATCTCGTCGCCGCCGTGGTCGCTTTCGAACACCAGCGTCCTGCCGTCCGGCGAGATGTCGAGATTGCCCTGTCGATCGTCGGACTGGGTCAGCTGCACCGGCCAGCCGCCCGCTGCATCGACCCTCCAGATATTGGTGCGGCCGGTGAGGTTGGTGGCGAGCGCGATCGTCTTGCCGTCCGGGGACCACACGGCGCTTGCGCCATTGCGGACGTAGAAAAGATCGGCGACCGGCACGGCCCGCGCGCCCGGATTGGCGGGCGAGACGACCGATTTCGGATCGCTGAGGCCCTTCGTCGGTGTCGCCACCTGTGCGCTGGCAGCGGCCGCCGCTAGCGCGCAGGCGGCGAGCAGCGCGATCCTGTGCATGATCATGGCCGTCCCTCCGGATATCCGATTGGACGCTCTCACGCCTTGAACGCCGCAGCTAGAGCTTGCCCGGATCCGAAAGTCGCCAACTGCACGCGGTATCACCGAAGCTGAGATCCTGCCCGTGGCCGAGTTCGGCAAGCAGCGCGCCGAGCGGCGCAAGGCGATGCTGCCGACGAAGAAGCTGCGTCGCATCGAGGTTGGGGCCCACTGCACCTTCTATTTCGAGACCTACGCAACCATGCTGTTCCAGGTCCAGGAGATGCTGCTGATCGAAAAAGGCGGAAAGACCCAGCTCAAAGACGAGCTGCTCGCCTACAACCCGTTGATCCCGCAGGGTTCAGACCTGGTCGCCACCATCATGTTCGAGATCGATGAGCCGCGCCGCCGCGCCGCGATTCTCGCTCGCCTGGGCGGGGTCGAGGAGCGCTTCTTCCTGCAGGTCGGCGACACCAGGATCATTGCGGTCCCGGAAGGCGACGTCATCGGTTCACTTTGTTCGCTTCGCCGTCACCGAGGCGCAGAAGAAGGCCTTCCGCGACCCCGCCGTCCAGGTCATGGCCGGCGTCGACCATGAGCATTATGGCCACGTCGCCATTCTTTCCCCGGCGACACGCCGCAAACTGGCGAGCGACTTCAGCTAGCGGCCGACAGACAAGAAGCGCTAGGCTCCGGCTCAGAAACCCGCAGGAGCGCGCGCCATGGCTTATACCGACATCCTCTATCGCGTCGAAGACGGCGTTGCGGTCATAACTCTGAACCGGCCGGACAAGCTCAATGCCTGGCGTGGCGAGATGGACCGCGATGTTCGGGCCGCCATGCACGCCGCCGCCGATGATCCGGCGGTGAAGCTCATCGTGCTCACTGGCGCCGGCAAGGGCTTCTGCGCCGGGGCGGACATGGGAATGCTGCAGAACATCCAGTCGGAAGGCGCCAATCGCCCGCAGGGCGCACGCACCTCCTCGGCGCGCGAGCCATGGGACGCCAAAGCCAACCCCAACTTCCAAAAGGAATATTCCTGGTTTCCCGCCGTGCCCAAACCGATCATCGCCGGCATCAACGGCGCCTGTGCGGGCCTGGGTCTTGTCCTGTCGCTCTATGCCGACGTTCGCTTCGCATCCGAAACCGCCAAGTTCACCACCGCCTTCTCGAAACGCGGACTGGTGGCGGAGCATGGCGTTTCCTGGCTGCTGCCGCGCCTGATCGGCTTCGCCAACGCCGCCGATCTGCTCTATTCCTCGCGCGTGATCACCGCGGCGGAAGCTAAGGCGGTCGGTCTTGTATCCCGCGTCATCCCGGCGGCATCGTTCGAGACCGAGGTGATGGCCTACGCAAAATCGCTGGCCAGCGAAGTCTCTCCACGAAGCCTCCGCGAAATGAAGCGCGAGCTGTGGAACGCCCAGCTCCAGCCCCTGGGCGAGGCGATCGAGGCGGCCAATACCGACATGCCCGCCAGCTTCGCCTCCGAAGATTTCAAGGAGAGCGTCGCCCACTTCGTCGAAAAGAGAGCGCCAACCTTCACCGGGCGCTGAGGCGCTCGTCTGCCCTATCCGCACGTCGTTTCGGGCGGAGGGGAGCTGTGTCCGCCTGGTTCACCCGTGCGACGTGTTCGTAGAACTGCCCGATCGCCTCGGGCATGGTGCACGATGCGTGGGGATTGGTTGCGTCGGACGCGTAGTGATGCAAGAGCACGATGTCTTTCAGTTTGGGATAGTGCTTCGCGATAATCTCCGCCATCTCCGCCATCTCCGCCTTGACGTCACCAACATCGTCTTCCCTTGAGAATTTCACGTCGCTGCCGCAGCCAGAATCATCAATCGCACAGGCGTAGGCGAATTTCAGCGGATAAGGCGTACCAGGATTGGCTGCATCCCAGTCCTCGATCAGCCGTGCAAGACCGCCCAGCGCCTTCAGCGCCAGCTGGCGCTTCAGAAACTGATAGGTCGCCGATTCAGCGATGTTGCCGTGCTCGAAGAACGGCATGAAATCGAGCCAGGGCTCGCGGCTGCTTGAGACGTCACGCGTATCTTCCGAAGAGGAGATCGGAAGGAACTCGCCGCCCTTCTCGCGCATCATCACGAAACAGACCCAGAGATAGGCCGTGTAGTAGAAGCTGGGGTCCGATTTGGGATTGATCGATCCTTTCTGTTCGCCCTGCTCGAGCAACAGCAGAACGCGCCCGTTCTTGTCGGCTTCCCAGGATTTCTGGATTGCCGCGCTGACGCCGGTCGAGCCGGCATAGACGCGCGAATGGCTGATCCAGCCTTGGGTTGTGACATTGACGGACAATTCCGATCCATCGCGCTTTTGCGCCAGGGCGCCGACCGTCCGGCTGATCATCTCGTGGCCGCCGATGATCTCGATCGAACTGTTTTCATCGCCATAGCCAAGCTGGATCGACGACATCGATCCTTGATGCCGGCTGCAGGTCTCGTCGCAGATCGGAATGCTGGGACCCCACAGCAACCAGCAGTCGAAGGTGAATTTCTGGATCGGCCGGATCGCCTTGAGCGCCAGCCGCCAGGCGGCGCCGGTCTGCTTCTTCTGCTCGTCCGACATGTCCTTCTTGTAGACTTTGAGGATCTCCCACCATTCGTCATCGACCCGGTTTAGCAGGCCGGCGATCAGGTGAAGGGGCGCAATGCATGCGTCCTCGACCTCCAGTTTCAAGGTAAAAGCCGTCACTTCCCGGCTTTCCTCTTCGACCTCCTCATCGCGCTTGCGGCTTGCAGCGGCGATCGACCTGACCAGCGTCGCCAGGGTCACCAGCGCCAGCGCCGCCAAGAAACCGAGAAAGACCCAAGAAAAGAAGCGAGCCGCATTGTGCAACTCTTTCGACATCAGGTCCTTGGGCAGGAAGTAGGTCGCCGCGCCCAATACGGCGAACCCTGCCAGCCACCCTGCGAGGTCGAAAACCCCGAGCGGCTGGTTCACCACCTCGAAATAGCGGCGGACACGATCTTCGGCGCTGGCGACATCCTTCGAGGTGCGCGCCTTAATGACCGGGTCCTTCTCCCGCAAAGCCATCTTGAGGCCGGCGCGCCAGCGCTTGCGGCTCAGCGCTTCGTGACGGGGATGGATCACCTCGTACTCGATGCGCCGGCGCACTTCGCCATAAAGGCCCCAGGCGATCCAGCTGCCGATGTCCAAGGGCTCGATCGAGCAGACATAGGTCTGCCATCAGTGTGCCGACCGCGGCAAGAAAGCTGCCGCTCATTTCGCTCTTGTGAAAGCGTCGAAGCAGTTTGTAGCTGCGAGCAAATTCGAACACGAACCGCACCGCCAGCAGAGCAAAACCGATCAGCGTGAGAATGAAGAGATTGGTTTCAAGCCACTTCTTGAAGTGCTCGACTGCCTCCATCGCTTCGCCGCCCATGCTCGGCCCCCGCTCTGTTCACACCGAGCTATCACTGCGGCGCGCTCCGCCGAGTTGGTCGTCTGCGCCTCCCCTGTCTCTCTCCCCCGTCTGCATTTTTCCCGTGTCGTCGCTGGCCGACACCAGCGGGCGGTCAAAATTCGGCGGCGCTCGGGAATAATCCGCGCCGGGCCGACGCCGCGCCTACGTCATCAACCTGTTCATTCTGCCTCACATCGCCACGGCTCACAGCGCCCCGGCCCACAGCGCCCCGGCCCACAGCGCCAAGTCTGCGCCGACGTTCGAGACGAAACAGGACAGCAATTCGGTGGTGCGCTGGAGCGAAGGCGACCTCGATTTCTGGACCGTCTCCGACATCGACGCGCCCGACCTCGACGCTTTCCGCCAGGCCTTCATGGCCGCCGCCCCGCCTTGAGCGCTGAAGCAGGACGCGACGCCAGAGCCTTCCGACACACCAGAGCCTTCCGATTTGGACGCCCGACCAATTCATGCTAATTTTTGCCTATCGGCATCGCGGGGCGTGCATCTCAGTCCCTGAACAGGTCCGATCCTAGGTAAACGCCTTGAAGCAAGGATTGCAGCCGCTGCACCGGCCGCCGAAAAAGCGAGCTGGGCGGCGCTATCTCCCGCTCGAACTCGTCGTCGACTTCGAAGCGGAAAATGCGCTCCTGCGCGCAGCGCTCGCCCGCTCTGAAGACGCCGGCGTGCGTCGCGACCTCGTCACCCAGGAGCTCAAGCACCGGATCGGCAATGTGCTCGCGGTGGTCCAGGCAATTGCGCGCCAGACTTTTCATTCGGCCGACGCAGCCTCCGTCGATGATTTCAGCGCGCGCCTGCTGGCGCTGTCCACCGCCCAAAAGGTGCTGATCGACAGCGAAACGCGCGCCGCAATGATGACCACCGTGATCGGCGAGGCGCTGGCGCCGCACTGTGCGGATGGCGAGCGTTGCACGATCAAGGGACCGGCGTTCGCCCTTGGCGGACGCCGCGCCCACGCCATGACGCTGGCGCTGCATGAACTTGCGACCAACGCCGCCAAATACGGCGCCCTTGCGGTCGAGCGCGGCTGGGTCGACGTCTCCTGGGCGGTCACCGGCGAAACCCTCGACTTCCGTTGGTCGGAGCATGGCGGACCGCTGGTCACTCCCCCGAGGCGACGCGGTTTTGGTTCGCAGCTGATCACCCGCAATCTGGCCGCAGCATTCGGCGGCAAGGTCGACCTCGATTTCAAACCGACCGGCGTCGAATGCCGGTTGACGGCGGCTGCCGCCGAAAACCTCGACGTCAGCGCTCTCTGAACAGGTCCGACGCCCATTTGCGGCACCGCTATATTCATATAACTATAACGATCCAAAGCGTAGGGGGGTGGACTTGAACCGGTCTGCCGCCGCTTAGTTGAGACCAAGACCCCGAGCCGGTCCGCCAGAGGAGACACGTCAATGTCCGCCCGCTTATTCGCACTTTCCAGCCTCGCCCTTGCGGCGGCTCTGGCCGCCGGCTGCGCCGGTCAGCAGGAAGCCAACCCCACGCCGTCCCCTCTCAAGGCTGGAGCTGCCTCGACCTGCGCGCCGGACAATGGCGGGCTTTCGCTTTCGCCCGGATTTTGCGCCTCGATCTTCGCCGACAATCTCGGGAATATCCGGCACATCATCGTGCGTCCCGACGGCGTCGTCTACGTCAACGTCTGGAGCGGCCGCTATTATGCGGGTCAGCCGGTCGCGCAGGACGGTTTCCTGATTGCGCTCAAGGATGGTGACCATGACGGCAAGGCGGAGACGATCAACCGGTTTGGCGAGAAGGCGGCCCAGGGCGCACACGGCGGCTCGGGCGTCTATCTCTACAAGGACTATGTCTATGCCGAGGAGAGCGACAAGATCATTCGCTACAAGATCCCCGCCGGCGCGATCGCGCCGGCGCCAGGCGCTTCGCCAGAAGTGATCCTCTCGGGCCTGACGACGACCGGCGACCACAACATGCACCCCTTCGTCATCGACCCCAAAGGTCACCTCTTCGTCGACCTCGGCTCGGCAACCAATTCCTGCCAACCAAAGAACCGCCAGGCCGGCGTGGCCGGCGCGACGCCATGCGTCGAAAGCGACATGCGCGCCGGGATCTGGAAATACGACGCCAACACGCTTGGCCAGGCCTTTGGCCCGAAACAGCGCTACGCCACAGGCCTGCGCAACGCGGAGGGTCTTGCGTGGGACGCGTCAGGTCGCTTCTTTGCGACGATGCACGGCCGCGACCAGCTGATCCAGAACTGGGGCGCTCTCTACCCCGATGCCGCGCACACGGTTGAGCTGCCAGCCGAAGAGCTGGTCGAAGTGAAAGCCGGCGGCGATTATGGCTGGCCGCAATGCTATTATGACAGCTTCCAGAAGAAGCTGGTGCTTGCGCCTGAATATGGCGGGGATGGCGGCAAGGCGGTCGGCATCTGCGCCGCCAAGACCGCCCCGATCGCCGCCTTCCCTGCACACTGGGCGCCGAATGATCTCAAGATCTACAACGCCAAGGCCTTCCCGAAGCCCTATCAGGGCGGCGCCTTCATCACCTTCCACGGCTCATGGAACCGTACGCCCGCACCGCAGGACGGCTTCAACGTCGTCTATCAGCCGCTCAAGGACGGCAAGGCGGACGGAGCGTACGTCGTGTTCGCCGACGGCTTCACCGGTCCGGACAAGGCGCGCGCCGTGCGCCGCCCGATGGCCCTGGCGATCGCGCCCGATGGCGCGCTCTTGATCACCGACGACGTCAAAGGCCGCATCTGGCGCGTGACCTATAGCGGCCCATCCAACATCACCGCCGCCGTATCGGCGGCCAAGCCGGTCTACGCCGCCGCGGCGACGCCGGCTGCGCCCACCGCCGCTGCTGGGTCGGTCGCCATGCCGGCCGGCATGACCTCTGCGCAGATCGCCGCGGGCAATCAGGTCTACCATTCCGGCACCTGCGCTGCCTGCCATGGACCGGACGGCAAAGGCTCTTCGGTCGGCCCCGATCTCTCGGACGCCAAATGGCTGTGGGGCGATGGCAGCCCGGCCGCGATCGCGAAAGTCACCAGTGAGGGCGTGGCCGCGCCGAAAGAATATCGCAGCCCGATGCCGGCTAGCGGCGGCGCGAACCTGTCGGCGACCGACCTCGCCAACCTGTCCGCCTATGTCTGGTCGCTCAGCCATCCCGGCGCGAGAGAGGTCGCTGCGCCTGCGCCGGTCGTCTACCCCTCGCCTGCTCCGCCAGAAAAGGAAGTGACCGGCGACAAGCTCGCCGCGGTCGCGGCGCCGGCTAAGGCTGGCGCGAAGAAACTGACGGTCACCGCCGGCGCATTCAGGAATGGCGAGGACATCCCGTTCGCCAACACGCAGTACCGGACCAACACCTTCCCCGGCCTCACCTGGACGGCCGGGCCGAAAGGCACCAAATCCTACGCCATCATCATGCAGGACCCGGACATGAACTTCCGCGGCGGGCCGGTTCCGCATTGGTCGCTGTACAACATTCCCGCAACCATGACGAAGCTGGCGCCCGGCATGACCGACCCGCCCCAGGGCGCAGCCTATGGCGCCAACTACATGGGCCCGGCCCATGCCTATGCCGGCCCGCGCACGCCGCCTGGACCAAAGCACCGCTATCACTTCCAGGTCTTCGCGCTCGACACGACGATCCCCGAGGATCCGAAAGCCAACAACGAGACCCTGGTTGCGGCGATGAAGGATCATGTCCTCGCAGTCGGCGACATTGTCGGCCTTGGCCAGATCGATCCCAACCCCACCGCGCCAGCGCCGACGCCTCGCCCGGCGACCCCGCCGACGACGCCGCCGGCGAACTAAGGCCGACGCACGAACG
>JANMWT010000451.1:0-40236 GCA_031394145.1 Alphaproteobacteria bacterium
CTCGGCACCGTAACAGCGTGAGCTGTTGAGGTTCCTCACTTTGCTGAGGGATGGCGCCCAGCCGCGTGCGGTTGGTGTCCAACACCGTCTGGTCGTTGGAATTCGAAAGCCCGGGCAGCTGCCCGGGCTCTTCTTAACCTCTTACATGGTACCTATCATGGCTAAATCTTTGCCTCCAAACCACGGAAAATCGTGGAATCCTACCGATGATTCAAATCTCAAACAGTTGGTAAAACAGAACACGCCAACGCGCGTCATCGGCCTGAAGCTCGGGCGAACGGAAGAGGCAATCTATCACCGCGCTGGCCAACTCGGCTACTCGGTAAAGCCTACGAACCAGAGCCCTTATAACCGCCGCCCCTAACGTAGCTGACGGCAGTCTCGTAAAGCTGGTGCTCGCGGTCACTCCATTCGTGGCCGTGACTTGCGAGCGCCAGTGAGAGGCTATCCAGCGCTCTCAGGATCGGATGCGGTGGCGCCTCGGCCGGATCTCGTGTTCGCGCAACCTTGAATTCCAGAATGTCTGCCATGCTGCATCCTCGCTGCGCGGTTTTAAAAATTGATGGAGCGCAATCTCAGGGCCGCTCTTTTGTCCCCGTCCGTCGCCGCCTGCGCCTCCCCGCTCGTGCGTAGAGGGGGCCGCCGGGGCCGTCTTTCATCGTTTTGATGATAATCGCCAGCACGGCCTCAACCTGGGCGGCTTCAATGTCGTCGCCACGGGCGTACGCGTCGGCCAGTTCGACCTCATGCCAGCGGCGGGCGCGCTCCAGCTTCTCGCGCCGGTTCTGTCCTTCCCAGAGCGTCCCGGCGATAAGCCAGCCAGCCTCTTCGGCTGGGGCTTCGTCGTCATCATCAAGCCAATAGCGACCCATGGCGCCAACCATGGGGAGCGCTGGCCCGGCCGTCTCATGTCAAGAGCGGGCATATTGGAATGACCCCACTACCTGCAATGAGGTCGTGCCTCAGTTTGAATTTGCCCTCGGTATTTTAGGCGGTGGGGGCTCAGGTGGCGGCCCTATTTTCGACCCCTCCGCCACAGGATGAGAGCCACCACGCCAAGCAGTAGCGGCAACAACAGGCGCGCCAGCATGATGACGGACATGCGCCCTCCCCAATTAGGAGAAGGATAGACACCGCGCCCAAGCGCTGGGCAACCGACGGCGTCTTTAGGTCGTGTCTCAGTTCGAATTTTCATGGCCGGGTGAGGTCAGGCGGGCGCGACGACGTCACTGAACGGGAGGACTTAACAGAACGGTCCTCCCGACCCCCAGGTCTAAACGAGGAAGGCGCCAGGCAACTGGCGCCTTCTTTCGTTCCTCAAGGATCTCACAGGCAGGACCCGATCGGTAGGATCCCATAGGAGGATCCGATTGCTTCAAGGGAAGGCCTACTCCTCAGAATAGTCGCGCCAGCGACCATCGCGACCGCGCAAACGTACGCCCTCGTTGGTCGCCTCGACATCAGAAGGCGCGGCCAGCGCCTTGGAGACGCCGCCGGGAATATCGACGACATAGTGCGGCTGGGCGAGGCCTGAAACATGATCGCGCAGCGCCCGCACCAGCGCTTGACCCTCG
This sequence comes from Alphaproteobacteria bacterium, assembly GCA_031394145.1. Classification (GTDB taxonomy): domain Bacteria; phylum Pseudomonadota; class Alphaproteobacteria; order Caulobacterales; family Hyphomonadaceae; genus UBA7672. The sequence goes on from JANMWT010000451.1 coordinate 1,575, forward strand.
GCGAGCGTGATCCGGAAATGCGACGTGCCCGGCGCAAGGTCAGGGTGGTGCAGATAATAGGGCTTGATCCGCGCCCCGAGGAAAGCGCGCATCAGCTCGCTCAGGGTATCGATGTCGTCATTGACGCCGCGCAGCAGCACGCTCTGCGACAGCATCGGAACGCCCGCATCGACCAACCGCGCGCAGGCGGCGCGAGCGGCGGGCGACAGCTCGGCGGGATGGTTGGCGTGAAGGACGACATAGACGGCCTTCACGGCGCTGCAGATGGCCGCGACAAAGGCGTCGTCGACCCGGTCAGGATCGGCGACCGGCATCCGCGTATGCCAGCGGATGATCTTCACATGCTTGATGGCTTCGAGCGCACGGGTGATGGCTGAGGCGCGCGCCGCCGAAAGCATGAAGGGATCGCCGCCCGTAAGGATGACCTCGCCGATCTCTTCGTGGGCGCGGAGATAAGCCAGCGCCGCATCGAGCTGGGCCGGGCTGAGGCCGGCCTCCTTGCCGGGCCCGACCATCTCGCGCCGGAAGCAGAAGCGACAATAGACGGGGCAGATGGCGACGATCTTCAATAGCGCGCGATCGGGATAACGATGCACCAGGCCGTGAACCGGCTCGTGCGTGTGATCGCCGATCGGATCGACCCATTCGTTCGACCGGACGTCGAGTTCGGCAGGGTCGGGAATGAATTGGCGCGCAATCGGATCGGCCGGATCCGAAACGTCGATCAACCCGGCCAGCGCCGAAGTCAGCGCGATGGCGTAACGCTCGCCGACGCGCTCCAGCGCGGCCAGATCGCCAGCTGAGGCAAAGCCGGCGGCGACAAGGTCGCGGGGCGTCCGAAGGGTGCAGGCCGACATGCCGGCTACCTGCCCTGCCTTTGCAGCGGCGTCCAGAGCACGTCGTTGATCTGGGTTGCCCCGGTCGCCAGCATCACCAGCCGGTCGAACCCCAGCGCGCAACCGGATGCGTCCGGCATGACCGCGAGCGCTGCGAGGAAATCCTCGTCGATCGGATAGGTCTCGTCATAAAGCCGTTGCTTCTCGGCCATCTCCAGCATGAAACGGTTGCGCTGTTCGTGCGCATCGGTGAGTTCGCCAAAGCCGTTCGCCAGCTCGACGCCGCAGGCATAAAGCTCGAAGCGCTCGGCCAGGCGCGGATCGCGAGCCAGCGGGCGAGCCAGCGCTGCTTCAGCGGCGGGATATTCGCAGAGCAGCGTCAACCGGCCCTCGCCAAGTTTCGGTTCGATCCGCTCGACCAGAATACGGCTGAACAGATCCGACCAACCGTCGTCGTCACCGACCCGCACGCCGATCCTCCGCGCCGCCTGCGCCAGCGCCTCGGTGCTGGCGAGCGCAGCTTCAAGATCAATCCCGGCGTGACGGGCGAAGGCTTCAATCAAGGTGAGTCGCTCGGGCTCTGCGCCGGGATCGCATCCTCGCCCGCGCCAGGTCAACGCGCTGGACGTCGTGGCGTCGAGCGCTAGCCGGCAGAGCGCGATGCAATCGGCCATCACGGCGTCATAAGGTTCAGCCGTTCGATACCATTCCAGCATGGTGAATTCCGCAGCATGCAGCGGACCCGCCTCGCGGTTGCGGTAGACCCGGGCGAAATCGAAGATTTTCGTTTCCCCCGCCGCCAGCAACTTCTTGCAGGCAAATTCTGGCGAGGTGTGGAGATAGAAAGGGCTTGCTCCTCCGGTCTCGTCCTGGCGCGTGGTGGCGAAGGCATGCAGATGCGCCTCATTTCCAGGTGAGACCTGCAGGGCGCCGCATTCGACCTCGGTAAACCCGGCTTGGGCGAAATAGCCCGCCGCTGCAGCGCGGATGCGGCTCCGTTGGAGCAGGACCGGCCGACGGCCGGCGTGGATATCAGGCCGCCACCAGGGGGAAGAAGACATCGGCAACCTCGACAAATCGGCCAGACCTTCCGGGCTTCCCCGCAGCCCCGTGTCCGGCTACAAGCCGCTCCAAATCCAGCCGGCGCGCGAGGCTTAACGTAGCCCCGACCGGACATCCAGACGCCAGCTAGAGGGACGCTTCCCGTGGTAAAAATCATCGCCAGCAACATTCGCAAGGGCAATGTGCTCGAGGGCGACAACGGACAACTCTATACCGTCATGAAGTCCGAGACCTTCCGGCCGGGCAAGGGCACGCCCACGACGTCGATCGAGATGCGGCGCATCTCCGACGGCATCAAGACGGTGATGAGCTACAAGACCACCGACCAGGTCGAGCGCGCTTTCGTCGAAGAGGTGAAGCACACCTACCTCTACAAGGACGACCAGATCTACATCTTCATGAATCCCGAGAGCTTCGAGCAGATCGGCGTCTCGGCTGACATGCTGGGCGACATGTCCCAATGGCTCGACGAGAATATGGACGTCTTCCTCCTGATGTTCGACGGCAAGCCGGTGTCGATCGAACTGCCGCAGCGCGTCACGCTCGAGATCGCCGAGACGGAGCCGGTGACCAAAGGTCAGACCGCATCCGGTTCTTACAAGCCCGCCAAGCTGGTGAATGGCGCGCGCATCATGGTGCCGCCGCATATCGGCACAGGCACCCGCGTGGTGGTGAACACCGAAGACGGCTCCTATCAGGAGCGCGCCAAAGACTGACCTATGAGGATCGGCGCCGGGAATTGGCGTCGGATGATCGCGTCAGGAGCTTCGAGGAGCCCTCTCACGCGTGCAGGTAATCGAACTCGCGCAGATCGTGATCGGGCTCGATATCGGGAAACATCAGCTCGTGCAGCTGGGTGGCCGCCTCGGCGCCCGTCAGGCTCCCCGCCCGGATTGCGGCCTCGAGTTGCAACAGCGCCTCCATCCGGGCGCGAAACGCCAGAACGGTTTCGCCACGCTGCAAACCGTGGGCGGTCGCCAGAACGCTTTCGTCAGGATCGTTCATCAGGCGGTCCTTTGCGGGCTGGTCGAGAACCAACGCCCAAGCATCTCAGCAACCTGCTAACAGCAAGTTACTTTGGCGCATGACAGCTAGAGCCATGATATCTAAAGCGATGTCGCGACCGACTTCAGGAGCGCGTGCATCCAGCCGAGCGCCGGATCCGCCAGCCGTTCTCGCAGGCAGAGCAGGCTGAGACGCACATCGGCCGGACGATAAGGCGGGCGCAGCATCACCAGCAGGCCGCCCTGCGCCGCCAACGTCGCCAGCCGTCGCGGGATCTGCGCCGCCATGTCGGACCGCCGCACAACCGCCAGAGCCGAATAGGTGTCCGGCACGGTGACCCCGATCCGGCGCACCAGCCCGTGCGCATGAAGTTCAGCCTCGAGCAGGCCCTGATCCTCCCAGGTCGAGCGCATCACCAGATCGGACGGCTCGCGCCCGACCATCTCCGGCCGTCGACGGCGGATGGCGACATGCGGGGTTTCGATCAGGCGCTGGAGCGTCAACCGGCCTCGCGCCAAGGGATGACCCGCACGCACCACCCAGACCAGCGTCTCCTCGATCAGCGTTTCGACCGAGATACGCTCAGGCGCGACCTCGATGGCATTGAGAATGAAATCCGTGCGGTGAGAATCGAGCTGTTCCAGCATGTCGGCGGCCGCCTCAGCGATGACCAGGCCGGCATGAGGCGCCTCGGTCGCCATGCGGGCTGCGAGCTGCGGCACCAGCACGGCGCTGGCGTAAGCGCCGGCGATCACGGTGAAGGTCCGGTCGGTTGTGACCGGGTCGAAGGGCCGCGGCGCGATGGCGCCATGGAGTTGCAGCAAGGCGGCGTGGATCGAAGGCGCAATATCGCTGGCCCGCGCCGTCGGCCGGATGCCGCGCGAAGAGCGGACAAATAAATCGTCTTGCATCAGGGCTCTAAGCCGGTTCAGCGCATGACTGACGGCCGATTGCGTGAGCCCGAGACGGGCCCCGGCGCGGGTGACGCTGCCCTCCTCGATCAACGCATCGAAGACGCGGAGAAGGTTAAGATCGACGGCATTGATATTGGCGACATTCATAACTGACGTGATGATTTATCATTTTGCTCATTCAAAGTCGCCGCCTATATTTGCGCTGCAGTGCGGCGAATTGACGATTTGTGCAGGTCCGCGTGCGCATAATTCTGTATTCGAGGGGATGTCGTTCGTGAGTCACGACGGGAGTTTCGACGTGCAAAAGGAAACGGTCGGCATTGCCGCCCTGCCGAAGCAGCAGAGTTTTCTGCGCCGCTTCCGCGTGATCTTCATCGCCGCGGGGCCAATCGTGATCGTCGGCGTCGCGGCCTGGTTCATTCTGACCAGCGGCCGCTTCCAGGCCACCGACAACGCCTACATCCAGATGGCGAAGGCGCCGCTCAGCTCGAGCGTCGGCGGCCGGGTGACGGCCGTGATGGTCCGCGAAAACCAGACGGTCACGAAGGGCCAGCCCCTGTTCCAGCTCGACGCCCAGGATTTCCAAGCCGAGGCTGACCAGGCCCGCGCCCAGCTGGCGCAGGCCGAACTCCAGGTCAATTCGCTCCGCGCCGCCTACGAGCGCGCCCAGGCCAGCGTCGTCATGGCGCAACAGAGCCTCGATTATGCCGCCAAGGAGCAGGCCCGGCAGAAAGAACTGGTTGCCGCCGGCGTCGCCTCCCAGCAGCAGCTCGATGAAGCCGTTCATGCGACCCAGAACGCGACTTCGAACCTCGCCACGGCGCGGGCCGAAGACGCTGCTGCGCTTGCAAATCTCGACGGCGACCCCACCGCGCCGATCGAGCAGCAACCCTCGGTGATGGCGGCGCAGGCCCGCCTGAAGAAGGCCGAGATCAACCAATCCTATACCGCCGTCGCGGCGCCGGTTTCAGGCGTGGTCACGCGCGTGCAGCAGCTCCAGGTCGGCGGTTACGTGAACCCATCGCAGACCGTCTTCTGGCTGATGTCGGGCGAGCCTTGGATCGAAGCCAACTTCAAGGAAGACCAGCTCGCCAAGATGAAGATCGGCCAGGCGGTCGAGATCAAGGTCGACGCATTCCCAGGCCAGGTGCTGGCGGGGCATGTCGCCAGCTTCAGTCCGGGCACCGGGTCGACCTTCTCGGCGCTTCCCGCCCAGAACGCCACCGGTAACTGGGTGAAGATCACCCAACGCCTGCCCGTCGAGATCGCTTTCGACAAGGCGCCGCCGGAGATGGCTGGCCGCTCGGGCCTCTCGGCTCACGTCAAGGTCGATGTCCGCGGCCCCGGGCCGGCCGCCGCCCAACCGGCGCCCCAACCGTCAGGCGCGAGCCCGAAATAACCGGACCAGGCCCATGAGCACCGCTCAGGACGTCGCCAATCGCGGGCCGATCACGGTCTCGATCATGCTGGCGACGATCATGAACTCGCTGGACACGACGATCGCCAACGTCGCCCTGCCCCATATCCAGGGCAGCGTCTCGGCGTCGTCCGAACAGATCACCTGGGTTCTCACCAGCTACATCATCTCGGCTGCGATCATGACGCCGCTTTCAGGCTGGCTCGCCGATCGTATCGGCCGCAAGCGGATGTTCCTGATCTCGATCGCCGGCTTCACGGTGGCCTCGATGCTGTGCGGCATCGCCCACAGCCTGCTCGAGATCGTGGTCTACCGCGTGGCGCAGGGCCTCTTCGGCGCCTCGCTGATCCCGCTGTCGCAGGCCCTGTTGCTCGACATCAACCCGCCGGAGAAGCATGGCCAGGCGATGGCGGTGTGGGGCGCAGGCGCCATTCTTGGCCCGATCCTCGGTCCGGCGCTGGGCGGCTACATCACCGAGAATTTCGACTGGCGCTGGTGCTTCTACATCAATCTGCCGATCGGCATTCTCGCCTTCCTCGGCGTCTGGTTCTTCATCAGCCATGACGGCAAGAGCCGCGCCAAGCCGTTCGATTTTCTCGGTTTCGGATCGCTGGTGCTGTTCATCGGTGCGATGCAATTGATGGCCGACCGCGGTCCAACGCTCGACTGGTTCGACAGCCTTGAGGTGCAGGCCTACGCGATCATCGCCGCCGTTTCGCTGTGGGTCTTCATCAGCCACACGATGACAACCCGACATCCTTTCTTCGATCTTGCCTTGGCGCGCGACCGCAATTTCGTGACGGCGTGCATATTCGGCTTCTTCATCGGCATCCTGCTTTTCTCGACCATGGCGCTGCTGCCGCCGATGATGCAGATGCTGATGGGATACCCCGTCCTCACCGCGGGCCTCGTCTCCATGCCGCGCGGCGTCGGGTCGTTCCTCGCCATGTTCGCGGTGGGCCAGTTGATCGGCAAGGTCGATACGCGGGTGATCCTGCTCACCGGGCTGACCCTCAGCGGCATCGCGCTCTGGCAGATGACGCAGTTCGATCTGACCATGCAGTCGGGTCCATTCATGATCTCCGGCATCATCCAGGGCTTCGGCATCGGCTTGATCTTCGTGCCGCTGTCGACGCTCGCCTTCGCCACGGTGCCGCCGCACCTCCGGGCGGAAGGATCCTCGGTCTACACCCTGGTCCGCAACCTCGGCGCAGCGGTTGGCATCTCGATCATGCAGGCCCTGATCGTTACCAACACCCAGTCGGTGCACGAAAGCCTCGCGGCCAAGATCAACCCGTCGGACCCGGCGGTGCAGGCGGGTCTCGGCGGTAATTTCGACCTCGCCAACCCCGCCGGGATTGCCGCGCTTAACGGAGAAATCACCCGTCAGGCGACAATGGTGGCCTATCTTGACGACTTCCGGCTGATGCTGGTGGTCACCATCGTCTGCGCGCCGATGCTGCTGCTGATGCGCAAGCCACAGAAAAGAGCCCAGAACAGTGCGCCCCATGTTGAAATCGACTAGCGCGGCGCTCGCGCTGCTGGCTGCGACGGCGCTCTCCGCGTGCGCTGCCGTTGGCCCCAATTTCAAGTCGCCCGCCGCGCCTGCTGTGACCGGCTATGCCATGCAGGGCGATGCTGGCGCGCCTGGCGTCAGCCTGTCTCCAGATCACCGCGCCGCCGGCGCCTGGTGGCTGGCGCTCGGCTCGCCTGAACTCGACAAGCTGGTGCGCCAGGCCTTGAAAGACAGCCCGGACATCGCGATTGCCGAGGCCAATCTGCGCGCAGCGACCGCCGACTATCAGTCCCGCGTTGGCGATCAGGCGCCTAAAATCGACACCCGCGCCAACGCGCAACGCGAACGCATCAACGTCCAATCCTTCGGCTTCAACGGCTTCCCGAGCCCGACCATCAACCTCTACGAGCTCGGTCTTTCGACCGGCTATGACTTCGACCTGTTCGGTCGCAAGCGCCGCGCCTCGGAAGCAGCGAAGGCGCGCGCCGAAGCCGAGGCCCGCCGCGCCGATGCAGCTTACCTTACCCTGACCGCCGGGGTCAGCCTGCAAGCGGTGCGCATCTCGGTCTTGCGGGCGCAGATCGCGTCGGTCACCCAGACAACGCTGGGCGACCAGCGCATCATCGACATGATCAAGCAGGCCCAGAAGGCCGGCGGAGCCCCCAGATCCGCGACCTCGATCGGCGATGCGCAGCTTGCCGCTGACCTCGCCCTCATCCCGCCGCTTGAACGCCAGCTCGCCGAAGCGCGCCACCAGCTTGCTCTCTTGCTCGGCAAGTCGCCCGCAGAATGGACAGCGCCTGATTTTGAGCTGGCGGACTTCACCATCCCTGCCGACATTCCCGCGGCGATCCCCTCCGAACTCATCCATCGTCGCCCGGACATCCTGGCGGCCGAGGCAACCGCGCATGCCGCGACCGCCGATGTCGGCGTCGCCACCGCCAATCTCTACCCGAACATCAGCATCTCGGCCTCGCTCAATCAGGGCGCGATCAAGCCGCAAGACCTGCTGGAATACAATTCGAGCGGCTGGAGCATCGCCGCCGGCCTCACCGCCCCGATTTTTCACGGCGGCGCCTTGCGCAAGCAAAAGGACCGCGCCGTCGCTCAGGCCGACGCCGAGATGGCGCGCTACAGACAGGCCGTGCTGCGCGCCTTCGTGCAGGTCGCTGACGCCCTCTCGGGCCTGGGAACGGATGCAAAAGCGCTCGAGGCGCAATCGCGCGCTGAAGCAACCGCGCGAGCCAATGTCGAAGATGCGACCCGCGCCTATCAACTGGGAGCAGGAACCCTGCTCAGCGTGTTCGACGCCCAGCGTCAGCTCAACATCGCCTTGCGCGGCCGCATCGAAGCGGAAGGCCAGAAGCTGATCGACATCATCGAACTCTTCGCCGCCACCGCCGCCGACTGGCGCTAGAGCGCCACCGGCCTCGTCGTCAGCCAGGAGCCGTCAGCCAGGAGCCGTCAGCCAAGATCAGTTCTGATCGTGGCCGTCGTCCCGGTGGCGTCGGTCGCGGCGATCGCCCTTGGCGTCATCCTTGGGGACGGCCGCTGGCTTCTGCTGCGCCTCAGGCTGCGGCGCCGGTTCGGCAGCCTTGGCGGGCGAGGGCGGCGCGGCGGCAAGAGGCGCGCCTTGCGGCGGACCGCCGCGATGGTCGCGACCTCGTTCACCTGCATCGCCGCCGCCCTGAGCCCCAAACCGGCCGCCGGCATTACCCGGCGAGCCATGCGCGTCATTCACCTCGGCCTGCGCCGCAGGCTGGCCCGGGCGGCGATTGCCATCGAAGCGTCGTTCGCCCTGCTGGGGTTGAGGCGGTTGTGGCGCCGGCTGAACCTGAGGCGGCGCCTGGATCTGGACCTGCGGGGCGGGTGCGGGCGGAGGCGAGCCGCCTGCCCCGCCGGTCACCGACGCCGCGCCGCGGCGAGACCGGTCACGCGGCTCGTCACGCGGCTCGTTGCCATAGGCGTTGCCGGGCTGCGCGCTGCTCCCGGTCGCGTCTCGGTTGAAGGCGCGCGGGTTCTCGCCAATCGTCTGGCCTGCATTCTGGCCTGTATTCTGGCCAGCGTTCTGGCCCGGCGAACGCCGTCGATCCTGCCCGATCGAACCGGCGGGCGGCAGCGCGTTGATCGGCGCGTCTGGCCGGAGAACCGCTTCGGTTTTCGGGGCCGCGTCGCGATTGCGGTACTGGCCGCCGCGATCGCGCCGATCGCTCGCCGCGCCGCCCGACTGATCGCCGCGCTGAAAGTCCGGACGCCCGTCAGGTTGGCCCGGCCGGTTTGTCGGATTGGCGATCGCAGCGGTCGGCGTCTGCGGCACGACATTGGCGGCAGGCGGCTTGATCACGATCCGGCGCTCATCATTGCGCGGAGCATGGCCGCGCGGCGACACGCCCGCGCGATCGCTTCCGGAAAATCCGGCGCGCGCCTGCGGCGTCGCCGGCACCTTGCTGACGTCGAAGGGTTGCGGGGCCCGCCCACCCGCCTGCGGCGGCGGTCCTTGCAGGGCCGCGCGTTGCACCGGTGCAGCGCGAGCAAAATCGTCCTGACGAACGAAGGTGCGGGCATGATCATTGTGATAGGCGTTGGTATCGCGAGCGTTGCGAATGTTCTCGACCGTCAGCGTATTGACGACACGGCGATCGACCGTCGTGATGTTGATGTTGCGTACATAGGTCGTGCTGACCGAATAATAGGGTCGATAGATTTCCCGCGGCGCCAGCGGCACCCAGCCGATGGAGATGCCGACGCCAGGTCCGCCGCCGATGAACGACACCAGCGCCGGCGCATAGACCGGCCGCGCGACGCGTTCGCCCGGCGCCCAGCACCAACGGCCGCGCACCTGCGTCCAGCGGCCATAATGGAAGGGCGTAAAGCCCCATTGTGCGTCATCGATCCAGGTCCAGCCCCAGGGGGCGACATGAGCCCAGTGACCATAATGATAGGGCGCCCAGTCAGCCGCGACGGCGCGCGGATACCAGACGCGGCCAAACTCGGAGGTATTTTCCCAGTCGCCATAGGCGTTGAGATCCTCATAGCCGGAGTATTCGTCCGAGACGTAGACCGGCGCGTCGTTGTAGCGCTCGGCCGACAGCTGGCGATGCGCGAAATCGTCGAGGTCGTTCGCCCGGCCCGCGCTGATCGAGACGCGATATCCATTGTCGACGGTCCCCATCTGGCCGCGATCGATCGGCACGCGCACGCCGGGGCCGGCGATCTCGGCATGGCCGCTCAACACGGTCACCAGAAGCGATTCGGGATTGCGATCATCCGACGCGCCGGCATCGATGCGATAGGCGCCCGCCGTCGTCAGCCGCACTTCGCCCTGCGGCGTCTCGATCCGCACCCCGCCCTCCGGAACGCGCGCCATCTCGATGTGCACGGCGCCTTCCGGCAGGCTGAACTGGGTGACGCCATAGTCGAGCTGGTCGACATCGAACTCGGTCTCGCCATCAAGAAAGACCTCGATCGGACCGATCTGCAGCTCGGCGTTTGCGCCCCGCTCGGTCCAGAACGCCTCATCCTGGGTCACCGGATAATTGCGGATGGCCGGCGACCAGTCTTCTTGCAGCGACTGCTGGATCGACACATCGCCGCGAATATAGGCGACGCGGCCGACCCGCTGAGGAGGATCCGCCCAGGCAGCCCCGCCCGCAACAACCAGGGCGCCGATCGCGGTTGACGAGAGCCAGTTTCGCAACGTCATCTTATTTCCTCCCTCGCCCGACGAAGATGGATCGGGGTCAAACCAGGCTCAGCCTTGCCGCCTGAACGACGCATGTACGACGCATGTTCGGCGCATGTTCGGCGCATGTTCGGCGCATAGACCGCCCATGAACGAGGCAGCCCACCGCACGATCAACGCATTCGCGGGGCAGACGGCGCCGTAGTTTTGGCAGAATGCTTGGCGATCTAAGCGCTTTTTCAGGCTTTCTGCGGCATACTCCGTGCACCGGGAGCGACCATGACCGTTATCCACCGCCTTTCCCTCCACGATCTGGCCCTCCACGATCTGGCGCACGCTTGATGGCCGATTCAGCCTCCGGTCCCCCCTCGTCTGACCCGGTCGCTGCGCCAGCGAAGTCGGGCTTTCACCTCGACGAGAACGTCGTGTCGTGGGGGCGCGTCATTCGTGCGCCGCATCGGGTGGCGAAGCCCGCCTTCATCGATGAACTGCCGGGGCTGGTATCCGAATTCACGCTTGGCGAGCCGGGCCTCGCGACCGGCCTCCGTCGCTCTTATGGCGACACCAATCTCAACCCCGGCGGTCGGCTGATCGACATGACCGGCCTCGACCGGCTGATCAGTTTCGACCGCGAAACCGGCGTGATGCGCGGCGAGGCGGGCGTCAGCCTGTCGCAATGCCTGCAGGTGCTGGTCCCGCAAGGCTGCTTCCTTCCGACGACGCCTGGAACGCGTTTCGTGACGCTGGGCGGCGCGGTCGCCAACGACGTCCATGGCAAGAACCATCACTCCAAGGGCAGTTTCGGCAATTGGGTGCGCAAGCTCGGCCTGCGCCGCACCGACGGAACGGTGCGCGAGGCTGGCCCCGGCGATCCCCTCTTCCACGCCACCGTCGGCGGGCTTGGCCTTACCGGCGTGATCGAATGGGTCGAATTCCAGGCCGTCGGCATTCCGTCGGCCTACGTCGAGGCCGAGGACATCGCCTTTCGCAATGTCCGCGAATATTTCGATCTGATGGCGGCGAAGAAGGATCTCTTTGAGCACACCGTTTGCTGGATCGACTGCCTTGCCGGCGGCGAGGCGCTGGGCCGCGGCATCTTCTCGGGTGGCAACTGGTCGGGGAAGGGCGGCTATGCATCCCACCAGGAAGAACCGAAAAAGAAGATGCCGATCGACGCGCCGAGCTTCGCGCTCAACCCGCTCTCGGTGACCGCCCACAACGTCTTCCGCAACACGCTGAAATCGACCTTCGCCGGCCGCTATCATGCCCACTACGAGCCGTTCTGGTATCCGCTCGACGGCATCGCCAACTGGAACAAGCTCTACGGGCGCAAGGGTTTCTACCAGTACCAGTGCGTGATCCCGCCAGCGACGGCGCGTGAAGCGGTCAGCGAGCTGCTGAGGCTGATCGCAAAATCCGGTCAGGCGTCCTTCCTTGCCGTGCTCAAGGACATGGGACCGATCGAATCCCTCGGCCTGATGTCTTTTCCGATGGAGGGCACGACGTTGGCGCTCGACTTCCCCAACAAGGGGGAGAAGACCGTGCGGCTGATGGCCGATCTCGACCGCATCGTCGGAAGCGCAGGCGGGCGGCTTTATCCCGCCAAGGATGGTCGCATTCCGACCGAGGTTTTCCGCGCCGGATTTCCTCGTTGGAAAGACTTTTCTGCGCATATCGATCCTGGCCTGTCCTCGGCCTTCTGGAAACGCGTCTCCGCATGAGCCCTCCCACATCGCCTACCAAGCGCGTCGTCATCCTCGGCGCGCTGTCTGCCATCGCCATGGCGACGGCCCGGATTTATGCCGGCGAGAAAGCCAGCCTCATCCTCGTGGCGCGCAATGCCGACCGACTGAAACAGGCAGCCGACGATCTTCGCGCCCGTGGCGCGGTGAAGGTTGAAGTCATCGATCTCGATCTCGATGCGGCTTCGAGCCAGGCCCCTGCCCTGCTGCGCGACTGGTCCTCGCGAATGGGCGGCATCGACCATGTCCTCGCTTTTTATGGCTATCTCGGCGACCAGACCAAGGCGTCGAGCGATATCTCCGAACTGCAGCGCATCCTGTCAGTGAATTTCACCAGCGCAGCCCTGTGGTGCAGTTCGGCGGCTGAGATCCTGCGCACGCAGAGGCGGGGGTCGGTGGTGGCGATTACGTCAGTGGCGGGCGACCGTGGGCGGCAATCAAACTTTGCCTACGGCGCAGCCAAGGGCGGGCTGTCTATCTTCGTGCAGGGGCTGGCCCACTCGCTGGCCCCTGTCGGAGCTCGCGCCGTCTCGATGAAGCTGGGCTTTGTCGATACGCCGATGACCGATGGCATGAACAAGCAGGGCGCGCTGTGGGCCAAGCCGGCTCATGTCGCCATCGCCATCCGGCGGGCCGCCGACAAGGGCGGCCCGATCCAGTATGCGCCGACGATCTGGAAATTCATCATGCTGGTCATCCGGACCGTACCCTCCTTCATCTTTCACAAGACGAAGCTTTAGCCTTTCAGTCCGGCTTCTTCGGGATCAGCGACTTGACCTCTTGAGCGCGGCTCCGCGGCAGGATCAGCACGGCGTCGCGGGTCGCGACGATGATCAGGTCCTCAACCCCCAGCGCCGAGACATGCACGCCCTCGGCTCGCACCAGATTGTTGGCGCCATCGACCAGGGTCACGGATCCGGTCGTGACATTGCCGTGGCCGTCCTGGTCCGACAGGCGCCAGAGCTCCGACCAGGATCCGACATCCGCCCAGCCAATGTCGCACGGCACGACCGCCGCGCGTTTTGTCCTCTGCATCACCGCAATATCGATCGGCTCGGCCCTTACCGCTGCGAACAAGGTGCGGTCGAGATGAATTTCCAAACCCTTGGCGGACGCTTGGCGACGTGCGCGCGCCAGCGCCGCGCCCGCGCCATCGCGGATGTCGGCGGCGCCTGCGGCTGCAAACTCGTCCAGCATCACCGCTGGGTTGAAGAAGAACACGCCGGAATTCCAGCTGAACCCGCCTTCGCGCAGATAGCGCTGGGCCGTTTCAAGCCCGGGCTTTTCTTCGAAGGCGACGACTGCATAGACGCCCTCGGCCAGCGCCTCGCCGCGCCGGATATAGCCATAGCCCGTCTCAGGCCGGTCAGGCGCGATGCCGAAGGTGACGATGTGATCGCGGGCGACCGGCGCCCCGGCGCGAATGGCGGCGAGGAAGGCGTCCCGATCGGCGACGATGTGGTCGGCGGGGGTCAAGAGGACCAGCGCTTCAGGATCGATCTCGGCGGCGATGAGCGCGGCCAATGCCGCCGTCGCCGCCGTGTTACGCCCCATCGGCTCCAGCACCACCGCGGCGGGGAGAATGCCTGAAGCCGCCAGGGTCTCGGCCACCAAGTCGCGATGGCCTTCGCCCGCAATGATCACCGGGGGCAGGAATTCCAGCCCCGCGTGCACCCCTTGCAGGCGAGCCGCCGTCTCTTCGATCAAGCTCCGGGATGCGCCGAGGGCGTGGAACTGCTTCGGGCGCGCGTCGGTCGAGAGCGGCCACAGCCGCGTGCCGGAGCCGCCGGACATGATCACCGGGATGATTTTTGCAGCCACGCGCTCGGTTCCTGACTTGTCCTTGACCCGAAGTCTTGACCCGAAGTCTTGACCCGAAGTCTGCCGCAATGCCCGTCCATCAGGCGGTCACGGGCGCCAGGGACCAGATCGATATCTATCCATGCAACGCATCGGCGCAAGAGCGCAACGCAAGCGATAAGCCTGTTGGTCCCGGCTTGACTTGCGGGCCGATGCGGACGCTAAACGCGGCTGCCGGCGGAGTGATGGCCGCCGGGCGCCGGATGGGTTCAGGCTGGGTTTCAACAAGGGGTTCGCGATGCGTGTCACCATGATCGGCGCAGGGTATGTCGGTCTCGTCTCGGGGGCCTGCTTTGCCGATTTCGGCCACGATGTGACGTGCGTCGACAAGGACCCGAGCAAGATCGAGCGCCTGGAGCGCGGCGAGATGCCGATCTTCGAGCCTGGTCTCGCCGAGCTGGTCGCAGACAACGTCAAGGACGGCCGGTTGTCGTTCGCACTCGACGCCCGTGAACCGATCGCTGCTGCGGACGCAATCTTCATCGCGGTCGGCACCCCTTCGCGCCGCGGTGATGGCCATGCCGACCTGTCTTATGTTTACGCCGCCGCAGAGGAGATCGCCCGCCACATCAGCGGCTTCACCGTCGTGGTGACCAAATCGACCGTGCCGGTCGGCACCGGCGACGAGGTTGAGGAGATCATCCGCAAAGTGCGGCCGGATGCCGATTTTGCTGTCGTGTCTAACCCTGAATTCCTGCGCGAAGGGGCTGCGATCAACGACTTCAAACGCCCCGACCGGGTTGTCGTCGGCACCGACGACCAGCGCGCCCGCGAAGTGATGCAGGAAGTCTATCGGCCGCTGTTCATCAACGAGACGCCGATCCTGTTCACCGGACGACGCACCTCGGAGCTGATCAAATACGCCGCCAACGCGTTCCTGGCGGTCAAGATTACCTTCATCAACGAGATTGCAGACCTCTGCGAGAAGGTCGGCGCCAACGTCCAGGAAGTCTCCAAGGGCATCGGCCTCGACAATCGCATCGGGCGGAAGTTCCTGCATGCCGGCCCCGGCTATGGCGGCTCGTGTTTTCCAAAAGACACGCTCGCCCTCACCCGCACGGCCAACGACGCCGGCGCGCCGGTACGCATCGTCGACACGGTCGTGGAGGTCAACGCCGCCCGCAAGAAGGCGATGGCGGGCAAGGTCATCGCCGCGATGGGCGGCAGCATCAAGGGCAAGACGATCGGCGTGCTCGGCCTCGCATTCAAGCCCAACACCGACGACATGCGCGATGCGCCCTCGCTCGACATCATCCCAGCTCTGCAGGCGGCCGGCGCACGTATCCGCGCCTTCGATCCTGAAGCCATGCACGAGGCGGGCAAGCTCTTGGCCGGCATCGAGGCCTGCGATGGTCCCTATCACGCCATCGAAGGGGCCGACGCGATGCTGATCCTGACGGAATGGGACCAGTTTCGCGCGCTCGATCTCGACCGCGTGCGCCAGTTGCTGCGGACGCCCACCGTGGTCGATCTCAGGAACATCTATCAGCCAGCCGATATGGCCAAGCGCGGCTTTGCTTATGTCAGCATTGGCCGCCCACCCATCGGTCCCAGCTGACGCCGTCCCGATTGACGCCGCCCCGGCTGCGGAAGTCTGGGCTGCGGAAGTCTGGGCTGCGGGTCTGGGCTGCGGGTCTGGGCTGCAGAACTCCAGGCAGCGAACGTCCGGCGTGCGGAAGATGGTGGGCGGTACAGGGATCGAACCTGTGACCCCTACCATGTCAAGGTAGTGCTCTACCGCTGAGCTAACCGCCCATCTTCCGCGCCGGGGGCGTTCGAGCCGCCTGCGAGCCGGTGGTAATGCCGCCGCAAGACGGCGGCGTCAATGCTTGGCCAGGGCTTGGCCAGGGCGTGGCCAGGGCGTGGCCGGGGCGTGGCCGGGGATGGCCCAAGGCCTCTCTCCTGGCCCCGCGTAGCCCCCCAAAAATCCTCAGGCCGCCATGACGCGCTCGACTTCGTCGACCAGTTCGCGGAGGTGGAAAGGCTTGGAGAGGATCTTGGCCCCCGCCGGCGTTGGCCCGCCTGCCCCCAACGACACCCCGGCAAATCCCGTGATGAAAACGATCTTCATCGCCGGATCGAGCTCCGCCCCCCGGCGCGCCAGTTCGATGCCATCGAGGCCTGGCATGACGATGTCGGTGAGCAGAAGGTCGAAGACCTCCCTTTCTAGCGCCTTGAGCGCCGTGCGGCCCTCGTCGAAATCCTTCACGACATGCCCGGCGCGCTTCAACGCGTTGACCAGAAAGCCTCTCAGGCTGTCATCGTCTTCCGCAAGGAGGATCTTGGCCATGGGGTCTCCAAGGGTCGAGGCGCTCTAAACCGTACGATTTGTGCAGCGGTGTGGTAAAGCAGGGGTGAACGCCGCTTGACGGCTGGCCCAGCCCCGAAAATATGGGGCGATGCTTCCCGGCCTCACTTTTGGCGCTTCCGCGCCCCGCAGCCCCGAGGGGCGCGCGCCCGACGCCGAACGGTTGGGTATCGCTTTCGCCATCGATGAACCGGTTTCCGTGATGTCGCCGGTGGTGTTCGCCTCGCCCCATTCGGGCCGGCTCTATCCCGCCGCCTTCCTCGACGGCTGCACGGCCGCCCTGCTCGATCTGAGGCGGATCGAGGATGCCTATGTCGACCGGTTGCTCAGCGACGTGCACCGGGCCGGCGCCCCTGTGATCTACGGGCTGGTGGCGCGCGCCTGCATCGATCTGAATCGCTCCGAGGCCGAAATGGATCCGGCGATGTTCCTCGATCCTCTGCCGCAGTGGCAGGGGCCGCGCTCGCCGCGGGTCGAGGCGGGGCTGGGCTGTATCCCCCGGGTCGCCTTCAACGGCGCGCCAATTTACAACCAAAAGTTGAGCCGAAGTGAAGCCGAGGCCCGTATCGATGGGGTTTATCGACCCTATCATCGCGCCCTCTCGGCCTTGCTCCGACGCGCCCAGGCGATGTTCGGCCAGACCTGGTTGATCGACTGCCACTCGATGCCGGCCGATGCCGAGCCGTCCAGCCGCTCTCCCGACATTGTCATCGGCGACCGGTTCGGCGCGTCCTGCGGTGATGGACTGGCCGACCATGTCGAGGGCCTGTTCCGCCAGCGGGGTTACTCGACGGCACGGAACGCACCGTATGCAGGGGGGTTCGCCACCCTGACCCATGGCCAACCGGCCGAAGGGCGCCATGCCTTGCAGATCGAGATGCGTCGCCGGCTCTACCTCGACGAGGCCCGGGTTGAGCCGTCCGACGGTTTCCTGACCCTACGTCGCGACATGACCGAGATCGCAGGCGAAATCAGCGCCTTTACACGCGATATCGTGGGATTAAGCCTTGGAAATACAAAGAAAAACGCCGCGCTGGATGCCAGCGCGGCGAAGGTATTAGGGAGGAAACGCCCATAAGGGCAGCGACGCCGAAGCGTCACCAGACCTATTTACGCTGCAGCGCAAAAAACTCAAGCCCGGAAAATTTCCCTGCGGCGAATTTGTGCATTTCTTGTGGAAACACGGGCATTCCAGCCGGTTTTCGGTCAATTCATGATCGCTCCACAGGCGCGGCAGCCAGCAATTTGAGCGGCCGGGATTGTTGCACCGCACAATACCTGTCACGCGACTTGGCAAGCGGCTTGCTGTGGACGGCCCTAGCGGTCTCCGAATGGTACGGGACCCGCGCAGCGGGAGTTAGAGTTATGGCCACGGATGTGGATATCTATGTCGGCAAGCGGCTTCGCCGCCGTCGCCGGCTTCTTGGGCTGACCCAGCAGGACCTCGCCGGCCAAGTCGGCGTGCGTTTCCAACAGATCCAGAAATATGAATGCGGCGCCAACCGGATCACGGCGAGCCGTCTGTTCGCGCTTGAGACCGC
Organism: Alphaproteobacteria bacterium; assembly: GCA_031394145.1. GTDB lineage: Bacteria > Pseudomonadota > Alphaproteobacteria > Caulobacterales > Hyphomonadaceae > UBA7672. The sequence continues at coordinate 19,458 of JANMWT010000451.1, forward strand.
CCTCAACGTCAATATCAACTATTTCTTCGACGGCCTCGCTCCCGACGGCAAACCCGCTGCGGCCAATGATTCGGTCGATCGCTTGGGCGGGGACATTCTTTCGCAGAAAGAAACCCTCGAACTTGTCCGGGCCTATTACCGGTTGGGCGAACGCCCCCGCCGTCGTCTGCTCGATCTCGCCAAGGCGTTGGAAGGCGATGGCGCCGACGCCACCGTCGCCTAGATAGACGACCCTCTCTCGCGCGCCAGACGCCCGGGTTCCTCCCGGGCGTCGTTGCGCCGCCAGAGCGAGGACACGCGCCCACGCCGCCGCTGGTTGTCTTTGACCGCTCGGGCGGGCAATGGTCCGGGCCATGTCCGAGGCTTCATCCCGTTCCCACCAGCCCGCGTCGCTCATCCGCTTTGCGGAAAAGCTGGCTGACGCGGCGCGCGCCGCCACCCTTCCTTTCTTTCGACTCGCCGCCACCCGCACCGACAACAAGGCGGTGGCCGGGTATGATCCCGTCACCGAGGCTGATCAGGCCGCCGAACGAGCGATGCGCCAGCTGATCTCCGCCGAGCGCCCGGACGACGGCGTCGAGGGCGAAGAGTATGGTTCGGCGCCAAGCCGCAACGGCCTTGTCTGGCATCTTGATCCGATCGACGGCACCCGCGCCTTCATCGCCGGCCTGCCGGTCTGGACGACGCTGATCGGCCTTGTCGATCATGGCCGGCCCGTGCTCGGGATCATCGACCAGCCCTGGCTGGATGAGCGCTATGTCGGCGCCGACGGTAAATCCTGGCTCGATTGCCGCGGCGCGCGGACGGCGCTGAAGACGCGGGCCTGCCCGGCGCTGACCGACGCCGTTCTCTCAACCACCGATCCTTTCATCCTGACCCCGGCCGAGCGCGGCGCGTTCGAGCATATCCGCCAGACCGCACGTCTGACCCGTTACGGTCTTGACGCCTACGGCTATGCGCGCCTCGCCGCCGGCACGATCGATATGGTGGCGGAAACCGGCCTCAAATCACACGACGTCGCGGCGCTGATCCCGCTGATCGAGGCTGCCGGCGGCGTGGTGACCAACTGGCGCGGCCAGCCGCCACAGCTCGGCGGCCAGATCGTGGCGGCGGCCAACCGCACGATCCTCGACCAGGCGCTTGTCTCGCTCAGGCGTTCAGCGCTCTGATCCCTCGTGCGTGACGCAACCCTCAAAGGAGCTTGCCGCTGATGGCCCACAGACCTCTGCTTGATGCGACCGCCCATGCTTTTGCGCTGGTCGCATTCGCCGACGCCGACCTCGATCCTGCAGAGGAACGTCGCTTCGCGAGTTTCGTCGCGGGCGATCCCGACCTTAAAGCCGCCTCACGCGAAGAGGTCACCTCAGCGTGGGCCTGGGCGGTCGGCGAGGTGAAGGCCTCGCAGAGCTTTGGCGGGCCGCTTGTCTCGATCCGGATCGCGGTCAGCACCGCCGCAGAAAAAGCGACGGTGATGCGTGCAGCGCAGGCCGCTGTCGTCGCCGACGGCGTCGAGAAGGAACAGGAGGAAGCCGCAATCCGCGCCCTGGCCGACGCGCTGGGCCTCGATCCGAAGGCTTTCTGAAGCGCCCGCCGGCCCGGTCAGGGTCTAGATGTTGGCTTGCTTCAGCATCGCATCGAAGGCTTTCCAGAACTCGGCGCGGCGTTCGTCGGTCTCCATCAAGATCTCGTGCCCCGATCCCTTGACCGTGATCGTCTTGCCGGCCTGGAAACGCCGCGCCAGCTTGCGCGTCGCGGCGTTCTTCACCACCGCCTCCTCACCCGCGATGGCGACCAGCGCCGGCAGGTTGCGCAGGTGGTCGAGCGCGCTGGGTTCAAAAAATTCCCGCATCACGTTGAGCGAGGCCACCACCCAGCCCACCGTCGGCTCGCCCAGCTTCAGCCGCGGATCCGCGGCGACGAGCTCATGATAGAGCCGCCAGCGTTTCTCATCGTGACTGAGCGGGTTGGTTTCGAATGTCTCCTCCGGTCCCGGCGGCCGGGCAATCATGCCGCCAAAGCCGAACAGGCGCACCGCGCGGGCATACCAGCGCTGGAAAAACCAGATCGGCAGACCCCACATCGGAGCGGAGAAGGCGGCGGCTGCAACCTTTACCCGGCCGGTGCGCAACGCTTCCAGCGCGATCGTCCCGCCCATTGAATGCGCCAGGATGACATGCGGCTTGGGCGCCCGCCGGCCAAGCTTCTCGATGCCGCGCACAAACCCGTCAACGAAGACGCCGTAGCTCCGGACATGTCCGGCCAGCGGACTTTTGTGCTGGCGCTGGGAGAGGCCTTGGCCCGGCCAGTCGAGGATCGCGACGGCGAAACCGCGCGTCTGAAGGTCGCGACCGACTTCGAAATACTTCTCGATGAACTCGGTGCGGCCCGGGCAGACGAAGATGGTGCCGCGTGTCTTCTGGCCACCCTTGGGTTCGGCGGCGAACATCAATCGCAGCTTGCCGCCCTTGCCCTCATACCAGATGACCTCGGCATTCTCGGGCGGCGGATTGCCCGGGATGATCACCAGATCGGAAGCTGGTTGGCCGCTGCCGTCGCTCATCGAGGACCGCCCGTCGTGCACCCGGTCTCTAGGCTTTCAGCTTCGAGAACAGGGTCTGCAGCTTCATCGCGACTGCCATGTCGCCCACGACTTTGAGCTTGCCGGACATGTAGGCCATCATCGGGTCGAGCTGGCCCTGGGCGAGCTTGATGAAGTCGTCAAAATCGACCGAGACGGTCGCGTCCGCTGCGCCGTCTTCGTTGGAAACCTTGCCGGCCGCGCCATCGATGAAGAGCTTGCCGATCGAACCGAAGTCGAACTTGACCTTCTTGTCGAAGCCCGAGCCGGCGCCGAGCGCGCCTTGCACTTTTCCGGTGAGTTCGGCGAGATCCATGGGGGCGCTCCTGAGCTTGACCGTCTCTCTTGTCCTCCAGCGCGAGGCGGGAGGCAATGGGCCACTCCGCGTGCTAATTAACGCCCTTCGATGGCGGCGACGGCTGTCCCTCATAGCTGAATTCGGGGGGCACAATCATCGGCGGAGGCGTGGGAAGTTCCGGCGCGTCCGGCCGGGTTGGCGCAAGGATCGACTGGACGCGGTCGCCTTCAATGACCCGTTCAACCGTAGGCCGGGGCGCAGGGGGATCCGACGACACAACCGCGACGCCCGGCCGGCTCAGTCGCGCAAAAGCAACCTGGCCGGAAAAGCCATCGGTTTTCGCCGGATAGATGCGGATGGCGGGGTGATCGCCGACAGTCGCCGCGCGCGTGATTTCGAGACTCATCACCGCACCATCCAAGAGGTGCATCGGCATTGGGTCGCAGCCGACATAGCGGTCGCCCCCTTTGACCGGCTCGGCGCTGGCGTCGGCGCGGTCGAGTAGGATCGGCGCGCGACTAGCGCCGGCAGCCTTGACCTTCGCTTCGATCGCCTCGGCCCAATGCGCCTCCGAAAGGTCGCGCGCCCGAGGCATCCATTCCCGGCCCTGTCCCCCGACGACGTCGATGGTGATTGGGGCGCCCTTGGCGGCCAGCGTGTCGAGCCGGGCGCGCATCTTCGTTTCGGCGTCCGCCGCCCCGCCAAGATATTCCGAGACGCCGACGAACAGTTTTTCGCCTGGCTTCAGACCAGCGGCCGCATGGCAGGCAATCTCGGTGAAAGCGGCGGGCGCCTCGTTGGTCTCAGTGAATTCGCCGACGAGCGTGTAGCGGGCAGACCTGGGCCCGGAGAGTTGGGCCCGGAGAGTTGGGCGACGCCATCGACCGGCTGGCAGCCGAAACGGGCGCTCGCTTCCTGCGTTCGCTTCGCATCCGAGCACGCAACGAACGTTGCGAAGAGAGCCACAACCATCAGCCAGCTGCTACGCATCGCTGGGTCCCGAAACCGTCGCCATACCGTTGCGAAACTAGCACGCGGCGCTTCATCGGACCAGATTGACCTGCCGCGCGGGGCTTTCCCCCTCGACCGCTCCACACCCGGGCCGCTAGGGTTTCCATCCCGGGAGGCTAGGCGATCATGAGCTGGAAGACCCACATCGAGGAACTGCGCGCCCGCGAGCGCCTGGCCGAGCAGATGGGCGGGGAGGAGCGCGTCGGTCGCCAGCGCTCGATTGGCAAGCTGACGGTGCGCGAGCGCATCGCTTTTCTTGCCGATCCCGGATCCTTCCACGAGGTCGGCAAGATCGCTGGCAAGGCGACCTACGGGCTCGATGACGAGATCGCTGAATTTCTGCCGGCCACCATGGTCTTTGGCCGCGCGACGCTGGACGGCCGGCCGGTTGTGATCCTCGGCGACGACTTCACGGTTCGCGGCGGCGCGTCGGACGCCTCGATTGCCGGCAAGATGCTGATGGCCGAACAGATGGCCAATGAATACGGCATGCCGATCGTCCGCATGATCGACGGCACAGGCGGCGGCGGCTCGGTCAAATCGCTGGAGACCAATCCGCGCACCTACATTCCGACCACATCGGGCTGGGAATGGCTGGTCTCCAACATGCAACGCGCGCCGGTGGTGAGCCTGGCGCTTGGCCCGTGCGCGGGTCTCGGCGCCGGGCGGGTCGCAGCGAGCCACTATTCGGTGATGGTGCGCGGCATGAGCCAGGTCTTTGTCGCCGGCCCGCCCGTCGCCAAGGCGATCGGTGAGATCGTCGACAAGGAAGGCCTCGGCGGCTGGGAAATCCAGGCGCGCAACGGCACGGTCGATGATGTCGTCAATTCGGAATCCGAAGCCTTCGAGCGCGCGCGCCGTTTCCTCTCCTACCTGCCCGCCAATTCCGATGAGCTGCCGCCGCGCACGACGCCAAGGGATGATCCCAAGCGCCGCGAGGAATTCCTGCTCGATATCGTGCCCAAGGACGGCAAGACGCCTTACAAGCCGCGCCGCATCATCGAAGCGACCTGCGACAATGGCTCGTTCTTCGAGATTGGCGAATTGTGGGGCCGCTCGGTGGTGACCGGCTTTGCACGGGTCGACGGCTATCCGGTCGCGATCCTCGCTGGCGATCCCTTCTTCCTTGATGGCGCCTGGACGGCGGACGCCTGTGACAAGGTCATACGCCTGGTTGATCTTGCCGACACCTTTCACTTGCCGATCATCCACTTCGTCGACTGCCCGGGCTTTGCCGTCGGGGCCCGTCATGAAAAGGCCGGCGTCACGCGCCGCGGCGTGCGCGCGATGGCGGCGATCTACCAGGCGCAGACGCCGATCTGCCCGGTGGTCATCCGCAAGGCCTATGGCCTCGCCGGCTCCGTGATGTTCAACCCGTCACGCACACGCTGGCGCTATTGTTGGCCGTCGGGAGACTGGGGCAGCCTGCCGATGGCCGGCGGCATCGAGGCCGCCTATAAGCGCCAACTCGAGGCGTCACCCGATCCCGAAGCGGAGCTCAAGGCGCTCTACAAGAAGTTCGAGGCGATGCGCTCGCCCTTCCGCACCGCCGAGGCTTTCATCGCAGAAGAGATCATCGACCCACGCGACACCCGGCCCTTGCTGGTCGACTTCGTGCGTCACGCCTGGCGCATCCTCAAGCCAGGCAAACGCAGTTTTGGCATGCGGCCTTAAACCCGCGGCCTAACCCAGATCATTGCGCCGGAACGGCGCGCCGCCAGCGCGCGTTTCTCCCCTCGGCAAGGCGCAGGACGGCGCAGCCCTGACCCGTGGAGAGAAACCTGACGCATCACACGGCGACGACGGTTGACCTTGGCAAGCTCGCCTTCACAGCCGGCGTGATGCTCGCAGTCGTGGACGCGAAAACCTCGACGTTCTGACGTCAATGTAAGGCCCGGAGGCGGACGTCTCCGGGCCTTTGCTCCAGCCAGGTCTCGGCTTCAGCCAGGTCTCGGCTTCAGAGCATAAAGGTCGCGCCAATCAGATAGATGCCGGCTTTGTAGATGTTGAACTGGCGCGACGCGCCCTTCACCGGATCGTTGAACTTCACCACCATTGGCGCGTGAGCTTCGCTGCCAACCAGCGAGGCGAGGCCTGAAGCGAGTTCGCCGAACAGCCGGCTGGTTCCCGTCACCAGGCCAACCCGCGCCTCGGCCGCCGGACGGTTCTGCGGTGAAGCCAACGCGAGCTTCATCCAATCGCTGGTCGCCTTGAAGACGGCGTCCGCCGATGCATCCTTGAGGTCGAGGAAGACAATCTCGCCGGTGGGATCGAGCGCCAGGAAGACAGGTCCGCGCGAACCACCGAGTGCGTAGGCGTTCTTGACCCGCCCCGCCCGATCGAAATCATACTTCGCCAACAACTCGGCGCAGTCGCTCTGATTGGCGAGGACGCCGGTCACCGGCCAGTGGGTGACCAGAAAATCGCCGTTCGGATTGTCGCGCCGCGCCGCTGCTTCGGTTTTCACGGTGGCCGTATGCGCGCCGAGCAGCGCTTTGCGCAGGCTCTCGTTCTTCGTCTTTTCGCGGTTGTCGAGCAGCACCAACCCGGTGGGCATGCCATCGCGCTTGGGCAGGTAGGATTCGGTCGGCGTCAGCACATGACTGACGATCTGATAGCCGGCCGGCAGCGCGACAGCCGGAGGGCGGGATGCGATCGTCGGGCCCGCCGAAGCCGATGGCGGCGGGCTTGGCAAGTCTGTCTTCGCTTCTGTCTTCGCTGCTGGCCGGGTGGCCTTGGCGCCATCCGCCGGCTGTTTTTGCGGTTGTCCGCCGGCGTTTTCAGTCTCGATCCGCTGGCGACCCGGTTCGCGCTCGCGTGCTATATCGCGGGCTGACGATGCACTGCCGGAAGCCCCGCCAAAGATCTCGACGGAAGAAGGCGCTGAGGGTTTGTCTGCGCCCGGCGAAGCGGGTTCATATCCGCCTCGACCGATCGACGCGGCATTGGAGTCGGCGGACCGGGAGAGCGTCGCCCCCTGCAACCGGCTGAGAACCAGATCCACGTCGCGCCGCAGATCGACGCAGGTCGAGGGTATCGTCGCTTCAAAGCGAGCCAGCGCATCCACATCGCTTGAGGCGCGCAAGCCTTGCCATTGCCGCGCTTTCTCGGCGCAGACTGGATCGTTCTGCGCCAACGGCGGCGCGATGGCGAGGAAACCGGAGACCAGCGCCAGGCCCGCAATCGCAATCATACGCATCGGCCCGCTCCTCGTGGCGATGAAGGCCACTCCGGCCCTAATCCCCTCGCGGCCTTCAGGCCAGAGCGGCGCAGCGACCCGCTATTGCGCCGGCTTTCTGAATTTCAGAGTCATCCGATCGCTCTCCCCGATCGCTTTGTAGGTTGCAGGATCATAGGTTTTCGCTTCAGGCGCGCCCGGCGCCGGCGCACGCATGTTGGGCGGCAGCATCCAGACGCCGAGCGGATGATCGGCTTTGTCCTTCGGGTTGGCGTTGATTTCGGACTCGGCCTCGAATTTGAAGCCCGCCGCTTCGGCGAGCTGGATGACATAGGCCTGCGAGACGTATCCTGAGCGCGCCGAAAGGTCCTGGTCCTGGCGCGAGGGCAAGCGGTGCTCTTCGACACCGAGCACGCCGCCGGGCTTGAGCGCGCGATAGAAGTCCCTGAACATCTTCTCGGCATAGCCTCCGGCCATCCAGTTGTGGACATTGCGGAAGGTCAGCACGACGTCGGCGACGCCATCGGGCGCGACGCCGGGGCTGTCCTTGCCGGCGACCGATAGCTGGATCTCGCCAAAGGTCTGCGGTTTGCTGATGAAGGCGGCAGCGTAAGTCTCGACATCCTGTTTTGCTTCGGCGCCCGAGGCGGGGTCGATCTCGGCGGCGATGAGCTTGCCACCGCCTTGTTTGAGGTAGGGGCCGAGGATGGCGGTATACCAGCCGCCGCCCGGCCAGATCTCGACCACCGTGTCGGACGGTTTGATCTCGAAGAATTTCAGGGTCTCGGCCGGATGCCGGGCGGCGTCGCGCGCCTTCTCCTCGGGGATGCGCCAATCTCCGGCGATCGCCCATTCCAGGCTGCCGCGCTTGGCGCCGCCCGGGTCCTCGGCCGCCGCGGCCGAGCGAGCGCCTTCGGAGGAGGCGTCCGGCTTGGGGCCACAGGCGGCGCAAGCCAGGGCGGCCAGACAGGTCACAGCGGCGATCAATTTCAAGCGTCAACTCCCTCACATCCGGACGCGCCAGACCAGCCTCGCGTCCTTGCTGCACATTATCCATTCGGACCCGCTTGACCATGGCGGACGGCGTTCCCAATTCGAGAAGCGAGGCGCTGGTTTCCGGGCCTCCTACGGCCGGATGCGGACATTCGTCGCATTCGGAGACCTTAAAACCGGCGATCCTGACGATCGGCTCGCCCCCTGTTGCTTGTGAAAGGACAGACCCAATGAGTTCGTTCGACTTTTCCCCCATGTACCGCACCGTGGTCGGCTTTGACCGGCTCGCCAGCCTGATCGACACCGCGTCTCGGCTGGACGGCGCGCAAGGCTATCCCCCTTACAATATCGAGCAGTCCGTCGCGGATGAGAACGCCTACGCGATTGAGCTTGCCGTTGCCGGATTTGCCGAGGCCGATCTCGACCTTGAAGTGAAGGAAGGGCAGCTCCTGGTCGTCGGCAAGAAAGAAGGCGCCGAGGACAGCCGCAAATTCCTGCATCGCGGCATCGCCGAGCGTGGGTTCATCCGCCGCTTCCAGCTTGCCGACCATGTCGTGGTCACCGGCGCGGAGCTGCGCAATGGACTGCTCCGCATCGAGCTGAAACGCGAGCTTCCCGAAGCGATGAAGCCACGCAAGATCTCGATCGGCGAAACCACCGGCACCGCGCAGGTGATCGACGCCAAGACACGCAAAGCCCCGACGGCCGCCTAACCCCTGTGGCCTGACGGTCCCGCGCCGCCCCATGTGAGGCTGGCGCAAAGATGGCGGCGCGCTTCCTCCCCTGGGCGCGCCGCCATTGTTTTTTTGAGGCCGAGTCATCTCGGGCCAAATCATGTCAGGCAAAATCATGTGGGTTTGAATCATGTGAGGCCGAGCGCCCGGTTCAGGTCCCCGGTTCAGGCGCCCAGCATCTGCCGCACCTGGGCGATCAGGTTCTCGATCGCATCCGGCCAGAGCAGACAGGTGAGGACGACGCCCATCAAGGCGCCGCCGAGATGCGCCTCATGGCCGACGCCGTCGCGGACGCGGCCCGCCGCATAAGCCGACCAGCCAATATAAAGCGCCGCGAAAATGATCGCCGGCATTGGCAAGATGAAGACGATGATCGAGGCGAACGGCGCGAACAGGGCGAAAACCACGGTGACGCCCGAGATGGCGCCGGATGCGCCAAGCGCGCGATACGATGCGCTGCGGAAATGCTCCATCACCGCCCACGCTGATCCAGCCAGCAATGAGACGAAATAGACCACAGCAAACCCGAATGACCCGGCCATCTGCTCCAGCGCAGGGCCGAGGAAGAACAGCGTCAGCATGTTCATGAACAGATGCGCCGGATCGCCGTGCACGAAGCCTGAGGTCATCAAGCGATAGTATTCGCGCCGACGCAGGATCGCCTGCATGTCGAGGATCAGCGCGTCGGTGAGCCGAGGATTGCGAAACCCCGCGATACTGACCGCGATGGTGACGAGCAGCACCACGAGGGTGACAGGCGTGTGCAGAATGTCGGTCAGGCTCATCGTTGAGACCCCGCTTCCGGCGCCTCAGTCTTCGTCGTCGTCAGGACCATGCGTATCCGGCGCGCCATCGCCGGAGGCCGAGGACATTGCCTCGCCGTCACCGTCATCGCCCTCACTCGGATTATCCAATCCGCCCTTGTCGGACGCGCCCTCACCACCGCCATTGCGGCTGGCGCCGCCGCGACGACGCCGACGCCGGCGCTTGCGGCCGCCCTCGCCTTCACCGGCGGCTGGGCCGCCCTCGCCTTCACCGGCGGCAGGGCCGGCGTCCACCGATGCGGCGAGCTCTTCGCCCTCACCGCTTGCCGGCTCCGCCTCGCCTTGTGGCGCGCGGTCGCGGCGCGGTTCGCGTTCGGGACGCTCCGCCATCTGCGGACGCAGCAGATAGATGGTCGAGCCGGTTGCATCGGTGAAGGCCTTCAGCACCTCGATGGTCTGACCGCCAACAAACTTCCGGCGCAGTTCGCGGAAGGAGCGCGCCGCTGATTTCAGCGGCGCCAGGGTGAGCTCGTCCTTGCCGAGCGTCACCGTGAACGTTTCGGCGCCCGCGAGTGAGCTCTCGAGGTTTTCCGCCGCCCACGGCAGGAAGCAGACGGCAAGCTCGCTCTCGAAGATCGGCGCCAACGTTTGCTTGAGATCGTCAAACGATTCGAACGGGCCGCCGGGCTTGGGATCGGCGAGGAACTCGCACCACTTCACCACGAACTCGCCGTCCTTCTCGATGATCTTGGCGGGCGTCGGGTCTTTCAGCATCTGGATCAGCTGGCCGGCGATGGCGAAGTCGGCGATCGAGGGCCGGCCGCCGAACAAGTAGAGGTGCTTGCGCAGGTGATCGTCGAGCAACTTGACGAAGCGCTTGAACGATTTTTCGGTCACCGCCCCAAGCTCGCCCTCAAGGCCCATGACGCGGAGCTGGTCGAGCATCCGCACGATCGCGCCGTCTTCGGCCGCCTTGCGGTCCTCCGGCGGCGACGTGGTGTAATAGTCTTCGACGGCTCGCTGGGCGGCGAGGCGCTGATCTTTCTTGCGGGTCCAGCGATAATGATAAGCCGCCTTGGCCAACCAGGCGTCGGCATATTCCTCGAGCACGCAGGCGAGGAAGGCGAGCGCGGGATCTGCTGGCGTCGCCGACGGCTCCGGGCTGTCGGCTTCCAGCGCCTCGATCATCGGCGTGGTGTCGTGGACGGCAAAGCCCGAGGCGGTCACCAGGACCGGCAGAGTCGAGAATTTCGCCAGCGACTTCAGCTCGGCTTCCGATTCCTGCGTGCGCGGCCGCCAGTCGTGTGCGACGCCCTTGTAGCGCAGATAGGAGCGCATCTTGGTCGAATAGGCCGATGTCTCGGACCCGAACAGGCGATAGCTGCCGCTCATAAGCCAACGTCTCCGGAAGGCGGGGGAAGGTGGCGGGACGCTATACGGGCGAAGCCTCGGCTTCAACCGGCGTTTGCGTCGCGGGCGGGAAGCAGCTAACCGACCGGCAATGTGAGGGAAATCGCCCGATGCGGGTAATGCACGTCATGGCCGGCGCCAAGGAAGGCGGGGCCGAGAACATTATGCTGGAATCGGTGCTGGCGCTGGCTGGCGCTGGCCTCGCGCAGGCCGTAGTGACGCGCGCCGACAACGATTTCCGTCTCAAGGCGTTCCGTGGCGCCGGGATCGAGGTGGCGACCGCCGACTTCAACCGGCTCTGGCCCTTCCCGACCCAGGCGGCGCTCGCGAAAACGATCAACGGCTTTAAACCCGACGTGATCGAGTACTGGATGGGCCGCGCCGGGCAGTTCGCTCCAGCCTCGCAGCGCGCCAAGTCGATCGCCTGGTATGGCGGCTATTACAAGCTCAAGCGCTTCGCTAATTGCGCATGGCATGTCGGCCTGACCCAGGACCTGCTTCGCCACATCCGCAGCCAGGGCGTCGCGGAGGATCGCTCCGCGATCATCCATACTTATGCTGACTTTACCGGAGCTGCGCCTGCCGATCGCAAGCAGCTGGATACTCCGGCCGATGCGCCGGTGGCGCTGGCGCTGGCGCGGCTGCACTGGAAGAAGGGGCTCGACACCCTGCTCGACGCCGCAGCGCGGGTTCCGGGCCTTTATGTCTGGATCGCCGGCGAGGGGCCGATCGAGGCGGAGTTGAAGGCGCAGACGACAAAACTTGGCCTCGATGAGCGCGTGCGCTTCCTTGGCTGGCGCAATGACCGCGGCGCGCTCCTGGCTGCGTCGACCTTTGTCGCCTTCCCCTCGCGCTATGAACCCTTCGGCACCGTGACGGTCGACGCCTGGGCCGCCTCGCGGCCGCTTGTGGCGGCCGATGCCGTCGGCCCTGCGGCCTATGTCGAAGACGGCGTTTCGGGATTACTAACGCCGAAGGACGATGTCGAGGCGCTGGCGAAGGCGATGTCGCGGGTGATTAACGAACCGGGGCTGGCGGCGAAACTGGTGGCGGGCGGCCGGGCCGCCTACGAGGCCCAGTTCACCAAGGCGGCTTTTCTGCGCGACAGCCTCGCTTTTTACAGCCGCGTCGCAGCTGGAAACTGACCGGCGCCGGCGCCTCAAGGCGCGCCAATTTGAGCCTCGCGCTTAACGAAAAATCCAAGCTGCCGGCGACACAATGCCGATGAAGGACGCAGCCGGGGATTGTGGCGTTGACGGTCATGACCACAGAGGAACTCGAAGCGCCAAACGGCCTCAACCTGGCCGAACGCATCCGCCGCCTCGCCAGCGGCCGGGCGACGCTCGACGTCGCCCAGTTTCAGTTCATTGGCCTCACCGGCATCCGCGCCCGCTATGGCGATGGTTGGCTGGTCAAGCGCGACCGCGTTCAGTCGGTTGCCCGGCGCTTCATCGCCACCCGCATCAACCCCGAGGACGTGATGGTTCCCGGCGCCGACGGCTTCCTGGTGGTGTTCGGTCAGCGCACCGGCTTAACCGCGGACGCGGCAGCCCAGCACATCTCGAAAGAGCTCAACGAATTCTTCGTCGGCACCAATCCGGATGACATCGATGTCCGCTTCGAGGCGCGGCGCAAGACGATGAGCGTCGAGGATCTGGCGAGTGCGTTCGGTGATCTGATCTTTGCGACCGACGCCGCCGAAGACGCCTTCCCGGACCACCCCTCGGGGCCGCTTGCCCCCGCCCGCATGGAGATGGCGTTCAAGCCCGCGTGGGATGCGCGTCGCGAGGCGCTGACCACCTGGATCGTGACGCCGATCGATCCACGCACCGGCCGGAGGGTCAGCGGTTATCATTTCGAGACGGACCTTGATGCCGTCCGCCACTATGCCGAGCTCGACGAACTGCAGCTCAGGGCGTCGGAGGACGCAATCCGCGGCTTGTTCGCCTCCGGCCACAAGGCGTTGGTGACCACCGCGCTCCATATCTCCAGCCTGCAGAACGCCAATACCCTGGTCCGGCTGTTCTCGGTGATCTCAGGTTTCAAGAAAGATCTGGCGCGGTATCGCATCATTCGCATCGCCGGCATCGAGGCGGGCTTTCCCCGGATCTACCTTGAGGACATCTGCCGCATGCTGCGGCTGCGGGTTCCCAACATCGCTTTTGGTCTCGACTGGCGCGAGCCGGATGTGGCTTCGGCGCTGCGCTTGCAGCCGGTCGGGATCGGCTTCCCCCTGCCCTCGGACCTCGCCAGCGGATCGCGCGCCGAAATGCTGGCCCGCATTCGCAATGCCGCCGAAGTCTGTCACCAGCACCACACGCCGGTCTTCGTCGACGGCGACTTTGGCCCTGACCTCGCCCAGCGTTTTGTCGCCGCCGGCGTCGACGTGCTCGCCTCGCCGAAAATCTGGCCGCTCGCCCGGGAACTCGGCGGGGCCGAAAAATGGCCCGCGGCGAAACTCGGGCCGGCGCAGGACAGCGCCGCCTAGAACCGGTTACGCATCGCCCGCGCCTGTGCTTATCCTTGACCCTCGATCGAACCGCGAGGACAGGTGGTGCTGCGTCAGGTACAAGGGATCGGCCTCGCGCTGGCGGCGATGAGCCTGAGCGGTTGCGTCAGCATCGGCCGCGCCATACTCATCCCCAAGTTCAAGATCGATGTCGCAGCCCAGCAACTGAAGGACATTCCGGCCCCTGGGTCGGCGTTGCCCGCGACGGTCGCGGAAAACACCGTCACGGAAAACACCGTCGCGGAGACCGCGCCGACGCGACCTGCCAGTCCGGCCGTTGCAAGTCTTGCCGTAGCGGAGCCGGCGCCCGAGCGCACCGACATTCATGGCGCTGGCGACCACTCGATGAAGGTTGACCGCGTCGTCATCACCGGAACCAAACCCCTGCCGCATCGGGCGCCGAACTATTCTCCGGAGCAGGTCGCAGCGATGGTCTGCACCAGCGCACGGTTCGGCTTCGGCGCCGAGACCGCCAGGCGCGCGCACGAGGCAACGCTCGCAGCGCGCGATGCCCGCGTCGATCTCGAAGCCGGACGCATCACTCAGAAACAGGCCGACGATATCGAACAGAAGCGCCAGGCGGCCGTGCGATCCTTCATGTCGCCAATCCCGCTGCTGAACCTTATCGGCGTCACGGCGCAGAAAAAGGACGACCTGCCGCCGCCGCGCTATCAGGGCGTCGTGATCGAGGACACGGACCTCTACACGTTCAAGGAGAACGGGAAGCCGGTGACGGCGGTCTCAGGTGTTCTCCGCAACACCGGCAAGACGCGCATCGAGCTGCCGCCGCTGACGTTGCGCTCGCTCGACGATTGGGGATTCGTGCTCGCCGGACAGTCCGCGCTCCTTGCTTTTGAAACACTGGAGCCTGGCGAAGCCAAACCCTTCGACGTGCGCTTCCTCAACCCGCCGGAATATACCAGCGAGGTCTATGTCCACTTCGCACCGCCCTTCATGTACCGGGCGCCGCGCGATTGCGACTTCTTCGATCCTGCAACCTTCGATCCCGAAAAGCCGCTCGGCGATGTAACCCAGCCGGTCGACAGCCTCACGGCTCCGAAACTGACGATTGGCGGCATTCGCCGCTTCATCGCTGATTCAGGTCCGCATGCCGGCGCGACGACGCCCGACTACACCGCCGCCGAACTCAACGTCCTGACCCAGCATTACCGCGGCGAATCGGCGCAAGCTTGGCGGTGTCATCATCCGACCGAAGCCGGCGGACGCGCTGGACGTTGCTTGAACGCCGACCAGCGTCTCGGCTGGCGCGACATGTTCGCCCTGGCTGAAGCGATCGATGAAGCCCAGGGTGCGCTGCGGGCGGCGGAAGAGACCAAGGCCGCCCTGGCCAGCGGCGGCTCGCCGTCAGCGGCTGACGCCGCCGAAGCGGCGCGCAGCAAGGCGCTGGCGCGTTTCCGCACCATGGGCGACGCCGCCCTGGCGCGGGTTGGCGGCAGCATTCCCGGCGTGACCATCGATCTTGGCGCTTCGGCGCTCGGCTATGACGGCAAGGCGCTCTACGTCGATGTCTCAGGAGCCATCCGCAACACCGGCGCGACGCCCGCGAAGGTGGATGCCCTGATGATCGCGGCGGTCGATCGCTTCGGGATGCCGCTCCTCTCCATGGCGGCGCCTTACGACATGGTGCTTGCGCCTGGCGCCGGGGCTGCCTTCAGCCAGCACATCCTGATCAACCGCGCCCCGCCGCGACAGCTCGACTGGTCGGTGCGGGTCGGTGCGATGGGCCGCCAGCCGGGCTCCTGACCGCCCCCAAGCGGCTGGCCGCCACCGGTCACGAGGCTGTGTTTCTTCACTTGCTAGGTTTCGCGAAACCGGTAGGTTTCCGCACCATAACCTCGTGGAGACGGAGACCTCCCTATGCGCAAACTGATGATCGGCGGCGCTGTTCTGGCCATGACCGCCATGGCGTCAGCGCCGGCGTTCGCCGACACGCTGTCTGAAGTGATCAAGCATGGCATCGTCCTCACCATCCAGGGGATGGAAGTCGACGTCAGCTACACACCCGACGGCAAGTTCACGGCGCTCGAAGGTCAGGTGACCGGCACCTGGAAGATCCAGGGCGACAAGCTCTGCACCACCTCGAACTTCCAGCCGGACGAAACCTGCACGGCGTATCCCAAGGACAAGAAGTCTGGCGACACGTTCGACATGACGAACGACCAGGGCACGGTCACCGTCAAGATCAAGTAACCCGCCGGCTGCTTGGCCTTATCGCGAGCGTCGCTTGACGTGGCGATGCGCATCACTAGTCGTCTCCGGGAGCCTCAGCTTCCGGAGACGTTTTAAATGGCCCTCGATCCTGAAACCCGCCAGCAGCTGATCGAGACGGTGCGCCGCTTCGTTGCGGAAGTCTGCGTGCCCAACGAGCAGCTGGTCTCGGAAACCAACGCCATCCCCGAAGCAATCGTGCAGCAGATGCGCGAGCTCGGTCTCTTTGGCCTGTCGATCTCGGAGGAGTATGGCGGGCTTGGCCTCACCATGGAGGAGGAGGCGCTGGTGATCATCGAGATGGGCCACACCTCGCCCGCCTTTCGCTTGACCTTTGGTACCAATGTCGGCATCGGCAGCCAGGGCCTGGTGATGTTTGGCAATGCCGACCAGAAGCGCGAATGGCTGCCCAAGCTCGCCAGCGGCGAAGCCGTCGCCTCCTTTGCCCTCACCGAACCGGAGAGCGGCTCCGACGCCGGCAGCGCCAGAACCAAGGCCGTGCGCGACGGCAACCATTACGTACTGAACGGCGCCAAGCGGTTCATCACCAATGCCGATAAAGCCAGCGTTTTCACCGTGATGGCGCGCACCGATCCAACCACGCCGGGGGCCAAGGGTCTGTCGGCTTTCCTGGTCGAGCGCGACGTCGCGGGCGTCACCGTTGGCAAGCCCGAGAAGAAGATGGGCCAGCAGGGCGCCAATGTCTGCGACGTGATCTTCGAGGACGCGCGCGTGCCGATCACCAATCGCCTGGGCGAGGAAGGCGAAGGCATGAAGGTGGCGATGTCCGTGCTTGACCGCGGCCGCTTCCACATTTCGGCGCTGTCGGTGGGCATCGCCGAGCGACTGGTGCAGGAGATGACGCGCTACGCCTCCGAGCGCAAACAGTTCGGCAAGCCGATCATCGAACACCAGCTGGTGATGGGCATGATCGCAGACTCGTTTGCCGAAACCTCGGCTGGCAAGGCGATGGTGCTCGATGGCGTGCGCAAGTACGACGCAAAGGAAAAGGTGACGATCCTCGCGGCCGCCGCCAAGATGTTCTGCACCGAAATGGTCGGCCGCGTCGCCGATCGCGCCGTGCAGGTGTTCGGCGGCTCAGGCTACATCGCCGATTACGCGGTCGAGCGTTTCTATCGCGATGTGCGCATCCTGCGACTCTATGAAGGGACGACCCAAATCCAGCAAATGGTGATCGGCCGTGAGCTGCAGCGCATGGCGAAGGCCGGCGAGATCTAGGGTTCCGGCGAGCAGCGCCCAAGATAGTGGGTGCACGGAAAAGTATTGAACTCACGCCGACTGGCGTGGTGATTTGATTTTTCCTGGAAAAACTCTATATCTGTCAAACGGAACACTCTCCGAAATCTGTGTTTTGGCCGCGCGATTGCGCGGGATTTTTGAGCCTGGATTCGGGATATTCAGTCCCCGTCCTTGTTTACGTTCATTTTTGTTTTCTCTTTTCTGGAGGCGCCGATGGCCATGCAACCGAGCGGAAAAAAATCGAATTTCGCGGTCGGCAAGTGGAAATCGACCTCCCAGGACCGTCCGCCCCAGCCTGCGCCGGTCAAGCCGGTCGACATCGCTCCGGCCGGCCCGCCCAAATCGCTGGCTGAGCGCCTGCCGGCGATGACCGACGTTCAGCTCCTGGCGCTGCAGGCCAACGCCACCCGCGTCTCGCAGGTCGAGAAGGATCGCAAGCAGGCTGAGGCCGCCGAGCTTCTGCCGCTGATCGCCGCCGAACTTGAACTTCGCAAGTCCGCCAAGGCGGACGCTGCGGTCGAGCGCAAGAAGGGCGCAGCCGCCAAGCGGGCCTCGACCCGCGCCGCCAAGCTCACCGAAAAATCGGCGCGTGAAGACGAAGACATCGAAGAAGAAAGCGCGGCTGACTGATCCTGCGATCGCCGCATCCGGCGCGACCTCGCCAAATACTTGTCCAGGCGCCCTCGGGGCATGACTTGCGCCCAGCTGCGATCCCCTCGCAACTGGGCGTTGTCATGTTTGAGACGTGGGAGACACGCATGCGCCTGACCCGACGGGGATTGCTCGCGACCATCAGCGCATCGAGCCTTGCGGCCTGCGCGCCCAAGCCGGCGGCGACAGCCCCGGCCGCAACGACCGACGCCGCACCGCCGGCTGGCGGTCCCCTGCCCGACGCGACCCAGCTCGCCTCGATGATCCGCAACAAGGAGATCACCGCGGCCGAGGCGGTCGAAGAGGCGATTCTGCGCGCCCAGAAGATCCAGCCGAAGCTCAACTTCATGGTCACGGACATGTACGACATGGCCCGCGGCCGCGCGAAGGAAGCGCTGGCCGGGCCGTTTGCGGGCGTGCCGTTCCTGGTGAAGGACCTCAACGATGTGAAGGGCGTGATGACGCGCAGCGGCTCGCGCGCTACGGCCAACCAACCGCCCGCCGACAAGAACAGCGCGATTGTCGACACCATGTTCGCCGCAGGCCTGGTTTCCATCGGCAAGTCCGCTGCGCCGGAGAACGGCTACCTGCCGACCACCGAGCCGCTTGGCTTCCCGCCGACGCGCAACCCTTGGAACACCGAGTATTCGACCGGCGGATCGTCAGGCGGATCGGCTGCGGCGGTGGCGGCCGGCGTGGTGCCAATCGCCCACGCCAACGATGGCGGCGGCTCGATCCGTTTCCCGGCGTCGAACTGCGGCCTTGTCGGCCTCAAGCCCTCGCGCGGTCGGATGAATGACGGCGAGACGAAGCCGGGCCCGCTCGACATTGCGGTGCAGGGCTGCGAGACGCGCACCGTGCGCGACACCGCGGCGTTCCTTGCCTCATGCGAAGTCGCGACCGGCGGCGTCCACCGCGCCGTGGGCCTGGTCAGCGCGCCGGGGGCCAAGCGCCTCAAGGCCGGGATGATCCTCAAGGGCCTCGGCGGCAACCCGGCCGATCCTGAAGTCGCCGCCATCGTCCAGGCCGTCGCCAAGCTGATGACCGAGATGAAACATACCATGGCCGAAACGGCCTGGCCGACCGCGCCGACCTTCCAGGACGATTTCCTCGCCTTTTGGTCGCTGGGCGCAGCGCAGGACATGAAGGCGGCGTCGGACATGCTGGGCAAGCCGGTCGATGAGACCATGGCCGAACCCTTCTCGCTCCATATGGCCCGGAACGCGGCGACGATGAAGCCGGCTGATATCGAAGGCGTGCAGAAGCGATTGATCGCTGCGACCGCCGACTACGATAAATGGATCGCCGGGTTCGACGTGGTGATTTCGCCGGTGTTCACCGGCCCGCCCTCGCCGCTCGGCTTCCTGCGCGGCGACGTGCCGTTCGACACCCTGCGCGAGCGGCTGCTGACGCAGGTCGGTTACACGCTGATCCACAACGTCGCGGGCACGCCGGCGATTTCTCTGCCGCTGGGCTGGACCGCCGCCGGCCTGCCGGTGGGCGTCATGGTGAGCGCCGCCAAGGGCCAGGAGCGCGTGCTGCTCGAGCTCGCCTATGAACTCGAAGCCGCGCAGCCCTGGATCGGCAAGCGTCCGCCGGTATGGGCAGGCTGAAGGCAGCGCCGAGTGCGTGCGTGAGGGTCAGGCGCCCTTGGGCGTCACTTTGACCATCATCTTGGTATAGCCCTTGACGAAGGAGGACGGTACGCGGCCTGGCTCCTCGAGAACTTCGATCTTTTCCCAACGCGCCAGAATTTCTTCCCACAGCACCTGCAACTGCATCTCGGCGAGGCGGTTGCCGACGCAACGATGGATGCCGAAGCCGAAGGAGAGGTGCCCTCTCACGCGCGGCCGTTCGATCCAGAGCTCGTTGGGGCGCGTGAACTGCGCCTCGTCGCGATTGCCCGAGACATACCACATCAGCACCTTCTCGCCCCGGGCGATGGTCTTGCCGCCGAGTTCGAAGTCCTGGAGCGCGGTGCGACGCATGTGGGCGAGCGGGGTCTGCCAGCGAATGATCTCGGAGACCGCCGAAGGGATCAGCGCGGGATCAGCCTTCAATTTCGCGAATTGGTCGGGCCATTTGTCGAAGGCGTAGACCCCGCCGGTCATCGAATTGCGCGTCGTGTCATTGCCGCCGACGATCAGCAGGATCAAGTTGCCGAGATATTCCTGCGGCGACATGTTTCGGGTGTGCTCGCCATGCGCCAGCATCGAGATCAGATCGCCGGCCGGCGGCGCATTGACCCGCTCGTTCCACAGCTTGGTGAAATAGCCGAGGCACTCGAGCAGCTCGCCGCGCCACTGTTCTTCGCTGGTGACGATCTCAGGATTGTTGCGGCCGGTGGCGACGTCCGACCAGCGTGTCAGCTTGCGGCGATCCTCGAACGGAAAATCGAAAAGCGTCGCAAGCATCATGGTGGTGAGTTCGATCGACACCTTATCGACCCAGTCGAAAGGCTTGTCGGTCGGCAATTCGTCGAACAGCATCCGCGTGCGGCTCCGGATCAGGCTCTCGAAGCTCTTGAGATTGTCGGGCCCGACGATCGACTGCACCGTCTTGCGCTGCAGATCGTGCTTGGGCGGGTCCATCGCGATGAACATCGGCAGCGCGAAATCCTCGTCCTGGTCGACGACGGTGATGCCGCCTTCGGACGAGAACACGCCGTGGGTTGTGTCGACGGTCATGATGTCCTTGTAGGAGGTGACCGACCAGTACGGGCCATAAGGACTGTCGGGGCACCAATGCACCGGATCTTCCTTCCGCATCCGGGCCAGGCGGTCCCACATGGCGTCGCGTCGCCAGAGTTCGGGGTCGGTGATGTCCAGCGTTGCAAGATCAAGCGATGCGGCCGACGGGATCGGCGCATCCTTGGCTATGCCATTGGTCCGGAAGGCCTCAAGGCCAACCGTGGTCGCCGCGAGGGGCGAGGTTTCCGGGCTCGCCGTGACCGTATCCGCCATCGCATCAGCTCCCATCACCGGTCGGTCCGCGTCGTCCGTGGCGCGGTCTCGGCCTAGACACAGTCTAGCAGACCTTTCCCTGCGGCGTCAGGCAGGAGTTTGCGGTAGTGATGCAGACGTCGCAGCGTGGGCTCAATCGGCGGCGCCCCGGCCGATCTTGCCAGACCTGGCGGGGGCGGGCGGGGGCGGGCGGGGGCGGGC
>JANMWT010000467.1:0-2858 GCA_031394145.1 Alphaproteobacteria bacterium
TGTTCGTCCGGGCGCTCGACAACGGGTCTGACTTCATCCAGGGATCGCGCTTCATCCGGGGGGGGCGCGCGATCAACACCAGCAACAACAAAAAACCCCAAAGCCAGCCGAAGGGAATCGGGGCCAGGGCAGCGAGGGCGACGTTCTTGCCGCTGTCCTTCATCCAGGTGTCCATGTTGGCCGCCTTCTCCTTCACGCACGAGGACAGGTCCGCGTCCTTGGCCACCATCTTCGTGTCCTTGCAAACCTTGTAGGAGAATTTGACGAAGTTCTCGGCCCGCTCCACGTCTTCGCTCTGAGTATGGATGCCTGCCGCCACGGCCCACAGAATCGACAGGGCGATGCCCGCTTTTTGCCAAGCGTTCAATTTCATGTGCCTCCCTTGCGTCCATGTGGGGTGGTCTATACCATTCCGCCACGCTGACCGGCAGCATCCTATCGCGCTGCGGAGCAACGGAAACCGGCCATCCACGAGCGGCTGGAACTGGGCGGCCCTGACCGCTCGGCGGCTGGCGACGAACGGCGGCCATGAGATCCATAGCCGTCATCGCCGACTTAGCCTACCGCTTCACGACGCACTGCTGCCCGTGCTAGGCGATTGCTCCCGAAGCGGTGCTGTGGGAGCAACTCCCGTTCCTAGTATTTCGTCTTCACGTAGACACCATGCCGACCGTAGCAGTCGTACCCCGCCCGGTTCTTGTGCGGGTTGAGCGCGCCGTCCATCGACCTGCGCTCGAAGGTCTTGCCACAGACGGTGCACCGGTAGACGTATGTCGGGCCGCCGCGTGTGGGCGCGCGTCGCGGACCGGTTCGCGCGCCCCACGGATCAGCGCGCGCGATGCTCGGTCGCGCTGTAGAAGGGGCGAAGGGCAGCGGTCCTTCGGATGAAAGTTCGACAAGGTATCGCGGTGTGAACGACTGACTTGCGACCGATGCGCCTTGCATGCGGTCGATGCGATACGAGCGATGCTCTCCGGTGTCACTGCGAATGGAATGCAAGACGAAGTTGCCTTCGGCGGTTTGGCGAAGCGAGTAAGGCTCGATCCGTCGAACGCTGCCGTCATAGGTGAGGTCGACGCAAAGATGGTTTGCTGCAGCGAAGCGGATGATTTCCAGCGGTGCGCGTGAGCGGTACGGGATCGACATTGGCAGCACACGGCTGCGAATCGTGACTTCGCTCAGGCCCGGATCGATGCGCATGCGCTCCGGTGCCTCGGCCTCACCCATTAGCCAGGTGAAGAATTCCGGCAGCGCAGCCCAGAAGTCTGCGACAGGCGGCAGAACGGGAAGCTGATGCCCGAGCATGTTGTCCCACATGGCTTCCAGGTCGTCGCGATGCGGTTCGAGCGAAGCGAGTGTCGGCACGTCAATGCCCTTGTAGTCGCATTTCAGCTCAAGGACATTGAGTAGGACCGACGACGATGGTCTCGTGTCGCCGTGGCGAAAGAGGTTGATCACGTCGTAGAGGTCGCGCGGGCGCGTACGCTCGCCAAGCGCGCGAATTTTTTCGCCGAACGCTTCCTCGTATGAATAGCTGTTGATCCAGAGCCCGGCCTCCGGGCGGTCGGTGTACGGATGAAACACCTCGCGCCTCACCGCGGGCAGCACGAGCCGTTCATCGGCAGTGAGGTCAAGCTTGATCTTCGGCCACCCGCCAGCGTTGGAGGTCGGTGACACCGGACCGCGATAGCCGATCTTTCCCTGACAGGACAAGCGACCGCGTGGATTCGGATGGATATCAAAGCTCAACTGATCGGCGGGCATGACGAGGCCTGATTGATCGGCGACCCAAGCGATCACCTCACCGAGGACGCGCCTCAGGAAACCGTCTTCGAGCTGAGTTTCGTCGCGCAACGTGAAGTCGAGGTCCTCGGACAAGCGGTAGGTCTCGAAGAAACACTTCTTCAGGCAGGTGCCGCCCTTGAATACCCATGAATCAACAAGCTCGAGGTGCGCGTAGATTCCGGCGAGCAGCCAGCCAAGAACGTAGTCCTTCTCGACCACACCGGGCTGGAGGGTGAACGCTGATGCGGACTCGAGGATTTCGCGCTTGTCGATCATGCCGCGCCGCCCTTCCAACGCTCAGGCACCCAGAGCCGCCACGCTGTGTGCAGATGACTGGATTTGAGGGCGGGGTCGAGTTGCGCATACCCTTGGGTCAATCGCTGGCGGCAGGCGTCAGCGAGGTCAGCGTCGTGCAGGCGCGTGTCGGCCAGGAAGCCGAGGCGCTTGAAGATCGCGCCATTGCCGAACTGTTCGGCATAGCGGATCAGAAGGTCACCGTCATAGGCCTTGGACTTCTTGTATGCGGCGAGACAGTCCGCGACATGGTCGATTCCGCCGCCGAGGTCTGGCATCGCCAGCATGTCGATCAAGGTGCGCGCGGGGTCAGAGATGTTCACGCGCATCGAGCCGCGCCAGATGGACTTGAGGCCGAAGCTTTTCTTCTGCGTCGTGTGATGGAGCAGGAAGGCAACGCCTTGCGCGACGACGCGCTTACTTCCGATGCGCCGCGTTGTGAACACGACGGTCTCATTGAAGAGCTGCTCGGTTAGGTCCCAGTGGTGGGCGGCGGTCCAACCGCCGATGTAGCTTTGACCGAAGAGCGTGGGAATCAGCACCCACGGGTCTTCGAGAAGCTGCTCGCTGCCTGCCAGATCGAGAGGCACGGGGACATAGAGCCCCTGACCGACGCGGCGCAGCCAGCCCTGTTTGAGCCAGCGCGAGAGCAACTTCGCGGCAGCAATGCGGTCAAGGTCGAGCGCCTTCGCGGCGGCGTCAATCGACACCACCTCCTTGGTGGCGCGCAGCACGGCGGCAAGCCGGGCGCGCGAGGCTGGCAAGGTTGAGTCTTCCCA
>JANMWT010000508.1:0-7435 GCA_031394145.1 Alphaproteobacteria bacterium
CGAGGTAGCCGGTGGCCTTGTCGAACCCGAGTTCGACCTCCATCCGCACGTCCTTGAGCGCGACCTCCTTTTCGCGCAGCGGCACGGCGTAGCGCCGGTCATTGGCGATGTCGTTGTCGTAGCTCCACTCGTGGATGCCCATCTTCTGGCTGGTGAGCACCACGCCGGGGGGTGGGCGGTCGGCCACGTCCTGGCCTTCGCACAGCTTGTGGATCGACACCGCGGCCTGGTGGCCGTGGGCGACGGCCCAGATGATGTTCTTGGGGCCGAAAGCGGCGTCGCCGCCGAAGAACACCTTGGGGTTGGTGGAGGCGAACGTGACCTCGTCGACGACGGGCATGTCCCACTTGTCGAAGTCGATGCCGACATCGCGCTCGATCCAGGGGAATGCGTTCTCCTGGCCGACAGCCACCAGCACATCGTCGCAGTCGAAATGCTGGTCTGGCTCTCCGGTTGGCGCGAGGGTTTTCTTGCCGTTTGCGTCCTTGACCCAGTGCATCTTCTGGAAGGTGACGCCGGTGAGCTTGCCAGCCTTGTGGGTAAACTCTTTGGGCGTGAGGAAGTTGAGGATTGGGATGTCCTCCCCGATCGCGTCTTCCTTCTCCCAGGGCGAGGCCTTCATTTCATCGAAGCCGGAGCGGACGATGACTTTGACATCCTCCCCGCCGAGCCGCCGCGAGGTGCGGCAGCAATCCATCGCGGTGTTGCCGCCGCCAAGCACAATGACGCGCTTGCCGATTCTGGCGATGTGCTCGAACGAAACGTTGGACAACCAGTCGATGCCGATATGGATGTTGGCGCCCGCTTCCTTGCGGCCGGGAATGTCAAGATCGCGACCGCGCGGCGCACCGGTGCCGACAAAGATGGCGTCGTAATCTTCAGTCAGCAGCGCCTTCATGCTGTCGACCTGAGTTTCAAGGTGCATGACCGGTCCGAGGCTGGTGATGTAGCCCACTTCCTCGTCGATCACTTCTTCCGGCAGACGGAAGCGCGGGATCTGGCTGCGGATCATGCCGCCGGCTTTCTTGTCGCCGTCATAAACGTGGATCTCATACCCCAGCGGCGCCAGATCGCGCGCGACGGTCAGCGAGGCAGGCCCCGCGCCGATGCAGGCGATCTTCCGGCCATTGCGCGGAGCGAGCTTGGGGAGCAGCGCGGTGATGTCGTCCTTGTTGTCGGCAGCGACCCGCTTGAGGCGGCAGATGGCGACCGGTTCGTCTTCGACGCGCCCGCGTCGGCAGGCCGGTTCGCACGGCCGATCACAGGTCCGGCCGAGGATGCCGGGGAAGACGTTCGACTTCCAGTTGATCATGTAGGCGTCGGTATAACGCCGGTCGGCAATGAGCCGGATGTATTCGGGAACCGGGGTATGAGCCGGACACGCCCACTGGCAATCGACAACCTTGTGGAAGTAGTCCGGACGACTGATGTCCGTGGCCTGCAAAACGTAACCCCCTGCGATGACGCGACTGATCCCCGTCAATCCGTGACTTGGTTTGGCGGTTTTTGTGTGCGCCGCACAATGCGAGAGTCATTTCTCCCGCAGTTGCGAAGGACAGCTTCACCGCCTTGGTGCTTGGTGTGACGCTACTCCCAGTGCGCGGCCAAGGTCCACTACCCTTTAGTCTTGTTCCTGCGTCCGATTTCCTGCGTCCGATTTCCGGCCGCTTTGTTGACGGCGCAGCGATAATCACGACGATTGGCGCTGGCCTCGTCGTGCGCGCCGTGTGACTTCCGCGATGTGACTTCCGCGACAGGTCCACAGGAGCGTGCCGGAGATGACCCCCTGGGTTCAGGTTTATAACCCGCTGCACAGCGCCATCGCTTCCACGATCGCGGCGATGATCCCGATCGTGCTCCTGCTCGCGATGATCGCGTCCGGCAAGATCAAGGCGCACCTTGCAGCGGTGATTGCACTCGTGGTTGCGATCGTGATCGCAGTGGCGGTGTTCACGATGCCGATCGCCATGGCGCTGCGCGCGACCGCGTTCGGCGTTTTGTCCGGCCTCTTCCCGATCGGCTGGATCATCCTCAACGTCCTCTTTCTCTACCGCCTGACGGTCGAGAAAGGCTGGTTCGCGATCATCCAGGGATCGATCTCCAGGGTTACGGCCGATCGCCGGCTGCAGCTCTTGCTGATCGCTTTTTGCTTCGGGGCCTTCTTCGAGGGCGCGGCCGGCTTCGGCACCCCGATCGCGGTCACCGCTGCGATGTTGATCGGGTTGGGCTTCTCGCCTCTGGCCGCCTCAGGCCTCTCGCTGATCGCCAATACCGCGCCCGTCGCCTTCGGCGCGCTTGGCGCCCCGATCCAGGGACTGGCGAGTGCAACCGGCATCGACCCTCACATCCTCGGACAGATGATCGGCCGGCAGCTGCCGCTGTTCTCGATCCTGGTGCCATTCTGGCTGGTGGCCGCTTTTGCCGGATGGCGCGGTATGCTTCAGGTCTGGCCCGCCATCCTCGTCACCGGCGTCTCGTTCGCCATTCCCCAGTTCCTGATCTCGAACTTCATCAACCCGTGGATCGTCGACATCGGCGCATCGGCGATCGCGATGCTGAGCCTGATCCTGTTCCTGCGGGTCTGGAAGCCGAAGCAGATCTGGACCTCGGCAAAGCTGCGCGGCGAGGAGAGCGACGGTTTGGCCGCCGCGCCGCTCACCGACGCGCTCTCACCCACTTCCCCTGGGCCGGCGCTGGCGGCGTCTCTCGGGTCACCCCTTGAGTCAGGGCCCAACTCCGCGCCCAAGTCAGCGCCCAACTCCGCGCTCAAGTCCGCGCCAGGGTCAGCGCTCAAGTCAGCTCTGCCGTCTTCCCTCGGCCCAGCCACCCTGCTTGCCTGGGCGCCGTGGGCGTTGCTCTGCATCGTCCTCATCGTCTGGGGCAGCGACGCGTTCAAGACCGCCGCCAACGCCGTTTTCTCTCCCAGCGTGCCGGTCGAAGGCCTGCACAACCTTGTCCTGCGCGCTTCGCCGATCGTCCTCAAGGCGACCCCAGAAGCGGCCATCTTCAAGTTTACCTTCCTGTCCTACACCGGCACCGGCATCCTTCTGACCGGCCTCGCGTCCGGCCTGATCATGGGCTTCTCGCCGCTCCGGCTTCTCCGCGCCTATGCGGTGACCTTCTGGACGCTGCGCTATCCCTTGATCACCATCGCCGCCATGCTGGCCGTCGGCACGCTCACCCGCTATGCCGGCGTCGACGCTACGCTCGGTCTTGCGTTCGCAACCACCGGCCTGCTCTACCCGTTTTTCGGGACGCTGCTCGGCTGGCTTGGGGTTGCGGCGACCGGATCGGATACGTCTTCCAACATTCTCTTCGGCGGTCTGCAGAAGATCACCTCCGGCCAGCTCGGGATCTCCCCGGTCCTCATGGCGGCCGCCAACTCTTCGGGCGGCGTGATGGGCAAGATGATCGACGCTCAGTCGATCGTCGTGGCCTCCACCGCGACCGGCTGGTTTGGTCATGAAGGCGCGATCCTCAAATTCGTCTTTTGGCGCTCCATCGTGCTGGCGAGCCTGGTCGGCGTCCTGGTGATGCTGCAGGCCTATGTCTGGCCCTTCACCGCGATGGTCCCGCACTAGACGGGCTCAGTATGCATCCACCGGTGCGGCCGGCTTGGGCGCGTTCGGCGGCGGCAACGGCGCGGGCCGGCAGAACGGCGCCAGGACCAGCGCCGCGACAAACACCCACGCCATCATAAGGAACACCTCGTCGAACGCCGAGGTCAGCGCCCCGCGCCCGATGATGCGGGAGAGCTCGCCTTGCGTCAGCAGCAACGCCTGCGCCGGGTCCGAGACGATGCGGCTGATCTCGGCGGTCATCCCGGCAAGAAAGCTCGAGGCTTTCGAACCCGCCTCGCCCAGGCTTTCGCCCATGCGCGCCACATGGATGCGCGTCTGATCGGCGAGCCAGGTGTTGACGACCGCGATGCCGACCGCGCCGCCAAGATTGCGCATCAGATTGAACAGGCCGGAAGCATAGCGCAGCTCGGCCTGCTCGAAGCCGGTGAGCGCAAGGCCGACGCTGGGGACGATGCACAGCATGATGGCGAAGCCGCGCAGGAGTTGCGGTCCAAGCAGGTCATAAAAGCCCCACTGGCCTCCGATGTTCGAGGTCCACCACAGGCTGGCGGCGAACAGCGACAGGCCGACGGTAATCACCTTGCGCGGATCGACACGCTGCGACAGGCGGGCTGCGATCACGGTCGAGAGGATCTGCGCGATGCCGGTGACGAAGACGGTCGTGCCGATCTCAAGACTGTTGAAGCCGCGAACTCGACCCAGGAAGACCGGGATGAGGTAGGTGGCGGAGTAAAGACCGAAGCCGATCACCGGGTTGAAGATGCAGGCGAAGACGAAGGTCGGTTTGCGCATCGGCGTCAGGCGCACGACTGGCCCTCCCGAGCGGAAGGAGCGTTCGAGAAACAGCAGGAACGAGACGAGCGACAACCACGCAGCCGTCTGGATCGCGGGATCCTCGAACCAGTCATGGCGCGGCCCCTCCTCCAGCACATATTCGAGGCCCCCGAGAAACACGGCCATCGCGGCAAAATGCGACCAGTCGATCTTCCGGAGCATGGCGAAGTTCGGCTTATCGACACGCACGAAGGTCAGCGTCAGAAAGGTGACGGCAAGCCCGGGCAGGATGTTGATGTAGAAGATCCAGCGCCAGCCAACCGCATCGGTGAGCCAGCCGCCGACCGTCGGGCCGAGCGTCGGGGCGAGCACCGACACCATGCCGAGAATGGCGGGGATCATGGCCCGCTCACGGCCCTGGAACAGCGCATAGCCCGTGGCGAAGACGGTCGGCACCATGGCCCCGCCGACAAAACCCTGGATGACGCGGAAGGTGATCATCGAGCCGATGTCCCACGCCATGCCGCAAAGCGCGCTCGCGAGCGCGAACAGTGCGGCGGACAGCGCAAACAGCCAGCGCGTCGAGAGCGCCTGACCGAGGAAGGCGGAGAACGGGATCATCACCAGCTCGGCCATCAGATAGCCGGTCTGGATCCAGCTGATCTCGTCGGGGCCAGCAGACAGGCCGGCCTGAACGTCATTGAGCGAGGCCGCCACGATCTGAATATCGATCAGGGCCATGAACTGACCGAAGGCGAGGATGCCAAAAATCAGGAATTTTCGGGCGTTGGGCAGGCTGGCGGGATCGACCATCGGCCGACTGGCCTTGGGGCGCGCCCCTGCGGGGGCGAGGCCAGGGCTCCGGGCCGGGCCCTGGGGGGCGCCAAGCGAGGCAGCGGCATCCGTCGACATGGCTCAACTTGCCTCTTGAACTGTAACCGCTATTATATTAAGTGCCTCATGTAACGAAGGCAAGTCCCCAGCCGACGAGACTGGCCCGACGAGACTGGCCCGACGAAACCCGGGGCTAACGAGACACCAGGCGAACGAGACACCAGGCGAACGAGATCAGGCGATGCGCTACGGACCCGAACACAAGCAGCAAACCAAAGAGGCGCTTCTCAAGGAGGCGGCCAAGGCCATCCGTCGCGACGGGCCCCACAACCTTGCCCTATCGGCGGTGATGAAGAAGGCCGGCCTCACCAATGGCGGCTTCTATGCCCACTTCAAATCGCGCGATGATCTTCTCGCCGCCGGGGTTGAACAAATGTTCCGCGAGAGCCGCGCCCGCGCCACGCTGGAGAAAGAAGGCGGCGAGCCACGAGCCAACCTGGCCGCCTTTCTCGACTTCTACCTTTCGGCGGTGCACCGCGACACCAGGAGCTTTGGCTGCCCCCTCGCCTTCCTCAGCACCGAAGCGCCGCGCCTGCCGAAAGCTGCCGCCCGGCAATTCGCCGACGGCGTGGCGGGGCTCAGCGCCATGCTGGCCGACAAGCTTGCAGCGCTTGGCCGCCCGGACGCAGCGGATGAAGCGAGCTCCTTGCTGGCCGAATTGATTGGCGCCGTCGGTCTGTCCCGGGCTGAGCCCGACGCCGCCAAATCCGACCTCATCCTCGAAC
This sequence comes from Alphaproteobacteria bacterium, assembly GCA_031394145.1. GTDB lineage: Bacteria > Pseudomonadota > Alphaproteobacteria > Caulobacterales > Hyphomonadaceae > UBA7672. Next base: position 5,975 of record JANMWT010000508.1, read on the forward strand.
GCTCGCGCCGCGTCATCGGCCGCCGGCTTGGACTGGAGATAAAGTCATGAGCACCGCAACGCTCGAAGCCCTGCGCGCAGCGCCGGGTGCGCCAGCCGCGTCCCCCGCGCCTCAGGTCCAGGCCGCTACGCCCGCGGCGCCGGCCAAGCGCAAACTGCCCTTCTCGCCCCGCACTGTCCTTGCTGTTGGCGCAGCGCTCGCAATCGCCGCTGGCGGCGCGTTCTACATCGCCCTGCCAAAGTCCGAAGTGTCGACCAACGCTGCCTATATCGAGGCCGACGCTTCGGTCGTTTCGCCCAAGGTGCACGGCCTCGTCTCGGAAATCCTGGTGAAGCACAACCAACCGGTCGAAGCAGGACAGAAGCTGGTGCGCATCGACCCCGAAGAGTTCGATGCGCGGTTTGCGGCCGCGGGCGCCGACCTCAAGACCGCCGAGGCCGCCGTCCTCTCCGCCAGGGCGGCCTTCACCGAACTCGACGCGCAGCAGCGCCTGGCCGAATCGGGCGTCGCCGCCGCCAGGGCCAGCATCGTCGCCAGCGATGCACAGAGCCAGCAGGCTTCCGCCGATCGCACGCGCTTCGAGAGGCTGGCCAACGCCGGCGCCGCTTCGCGCCGGGAAGCCGACCAGTATCGCGCCAGCGCCATCGCCGCCGCCTCGGAGACCGATCGCCTGCGGGCCCAGCTTGGCGTCAGCCAGAACCAATCCGCGGCGACCCGTGCCAAGGGTGAAACGCTGGCCGCCAACCTCGCGCTGGCCGACGCCCAGGTTGCCCGCGCTGAGGCTGCGCTGTTGCTTGCAAAACAAGACCAGAATCACGCGGTGATCACCGCGCCGATCGCCGGCGTGGTCGGCGACCGGCAGGCTGAGCCGGGCGATTATGTCCAGCCTGGCACCCGGCTGATGACCATCGTGCCGCTGAACGCGCTCTATATCACCGCCAACTTCAAGGAGACGGAGGTGGGCCGCATGACCGCCGGCCAGCCGGCCAGCGTCAAGGTTGACGCCCTGCCCGGCGTGACGCTCAAGGGCAAGGTGGACAGCTTCGCGCCGGGCTCAGGCTCGCGCTTCTCGCTGCTGCCGTTCGAACCGGGCACCGGAAATTTCACCAAGATCGTTCAGCGCGTGCCCGTGCGCATTCAACTCGATCCCGGCCAGCCCGGCCTAGATCGCCTGCGGCCTGGCCTCTCGACCACGGTGACAGTGCGCCTTCAATCCAAGTGAGCCAGAGCTTGGCGTGTGGCGGTGACCGCGCGGTCAACATCCGCATCGGTGGTTCGCCAGTTGCAGACGCTGATCCGCATCGCACGCTTGCCGCGCCAGACAACGCCGCCAAACATCGCCTCGCCTGACCGGTTGACCGCGGCGATCACATCGTCGGTGCGGCGATCATGATCCGCCTCGCTCGCAAGGGCCGAAGGCGAACGAAAACGCACCAGCGCCTGGTTGAAGCCGGACACGCC
>JANMWT010000547.1:0-3267 GCA_031394145.1 Alphaproteobacteria bacterium
GAGCATGGCTGCATCTACTGCTTTGCCCGCCCCAACCACGCCTATCGCGGCCTGTCGCCCGGGTTGGATTTCGAGACCAAGATCTTCGTCAAGCCGGGCGCTGCTGGCGTGCTGGTGCGGGAGCTGGCGAAGCCGACCTACAAGGTCGCGCCGATCATGATGGCGGGCGACACCGACATCTACCAGCCGATCGAACGCGAACTGAAGATCACCCGCGCAATCCTCGAAGTGCTGTCTGCGCACGACCATCCGGTGAACCTGATCACCAAGTCGGCGCTTGTGTTGCGCGATCTCGACCTGTTGGCGCCGATGGCGGCGAAGGGTCTGGTGCGGGTCGCAATCTCCTTCACGACGCTCGATCGCCAGCTCCATCGCACCATGGAGCCGCGTGCTGCCTCACCCCAGCGCAGGCTTGAAACGATGCGCGCATTGAGCAAGGCTGGCATCCCGGTGACGGCGATGACCGCACCCTTGATCCCCGCCCTCAACGAACCGGAGCTCGAACGGTTGCTGGAAGCGGCGAGAGACGCAGGCGCCGTGCGCGCGGGCTATGTGCTGCTTCGCCTGCCATTGGAGATCGCCGATCTGTTCACCCAGTGGCTCGAGGCCCATTACCCGGATCGGGCCAAGCGGGTGATGTCCCTGCTCCGCTCCATGCACCAGGGCCGGGACTACCGGTCCGAATGGAAGATCCGCCAGCGCGGTGAAGGGCCCTACGCCCGGTTGATCTCCGACCGCTTCAAGGCGGCGACAATGCGGCTTGGCCTCAACCAGCCAAGGGCCGAGCTGCGCACCGACCTGTTCCGGCCGCCGGTGGCCGAGCCCAAGACCAGCCCGAAGAACAGCCCGAAGCCCAGCCTGAAGAACGGCCCGAACCGCCAGATGTCGCTCTTCGATCCGCCGACCGATCCAGCCAAATCCTAACCGACGTTAATTCCTCGCACGGCGCCGCGGTCGTCTTCGTTACCGTGCGCTTAACCATTGGATTAACTGGTCTTTCAGCCGAAGCAGCGACCTTCGACGCTCAACTTCCGACTATCGGTAGCGTGAGAGTCATATGGCGATCAAAACGATCGAACCCGTTCAGAAGAACCCTGCAAAAGCCAAGGCCGTCGCATCGGCGGCAAAGGCCGGCGGCGCATCAACGCTGCCGCTCGACCAGATCCTGGTCGGCGACTGCATTGCGCTGATGAACGCTCTGCCAGAGGCGAGCGTCGATCTCGTCTTCGCAGACCCGCCCTACAATCTTCAGCTTGGCGGCAACCTGGTTCGCCCCGACAACAGCCATGTCGATGCGGTCGACAATGACTGGGACAAGTTTGATTCCTTCGCCGCCTACGACCAGTTCACCCGTGAATGGCTCAAGGCTGCTCGCCGCGTCCTCAAGCCAGATGGCGCGATCTGGGTGATCGGCAGCTATCACAACATCTTCCGCGTCGGCGCAGCGATCCAGGACCTCGGTTTCTGGATCCTCAACGACGTGGTCTGGAACAAGTCCAACCCGATGCCCAATTTCAAGGGCACGCGTCTGGCCAATGCCCACGAGACACTGATCTGGGCGGCGCGCTCGAAAGAGCAGAAGCGATACACCTTCAACTACGACGCGCTGAAAACCGCCAACGACGACATCCAAATGCGCTCGGACTGGTGGACGTTTCCGATCTGCTCGGGCGGCGAGCGGATGAAGAACCAAGACGGCAAGAAATCGCATCCGACGCAGAAGCCGGAAGCGCTTCTCCATCGCATCCTGGTTGGCACGACCAACCCAGGCGCCGTGGTGCTCGATCCCTTCTTTGGCACCGGCACGACGGGCGCCGTCGCCCGTCTTCTCGGCCGGCACTTCATCGGGCTTGAGCGCGACAAGGACTATGTCGAGGTCGCCACCCGCCGCATCGCCAATGTGCGCACCGCGGCCGGCGAGGACCTCCTCGTCTCGATTTCGAAAAAATCCGAGCCGCGCGTGCCGTTCGGCGCGCTGGTCGAGCATGGCCTGGTGAAGCCGGGCGAACGGCTCTATTGCCCGCAGAACCGCCACGTCGCCCGGGTTCGCGTCGATGGCAGCCTGGCGAGCGGCGACAACACCGGCTCGATCCACCGCATGGGCGCCTATGTGCAAAACGCTCCAGCCTGCAATGGCTGGACCTTCTGGCACTACAAGTCTGACCAGGGTCTTGCCCCGATCGACCTCCTGCGCCGGAAGTTCAGAACGCAGATGGGCCTTTAGGCCTCAGCGCTGCAACACCGTCGCGAGATCCGAAGCCGGCGCCAGCGTGCGCCGCGAGGTGGAAGCCTCACCCCATCATGGCGGCTCTCGGTTGCGAGGCAGGGCGTTCAGTCCGCGAGTATCTGCACCACCGGTCAGGGCCTCGATACCGTCGCGCAGGGCTATGCGTGGGAGGATGATGGGCTGAGACGCAAACGCGCCAGCTGAATGAGCGACGCGCGCGGCTAATGCTCCAGCGCTTTCTTCGCCTCCGCTAGACCCTGGTTGAGCCAGCCTTGTTCGTTTCGATTATCGGATTTGGCGGCCATCTGCGTCAACACGGCGAGGCGGGCGCGCGCCACGTCCTTATCGCCCGGCGCGCCTTCCATGCCGACCGAGGTCATCTGCAGCGCTTCGATCGTCTTGCCCTGACCAAGGAGCGCCATCGCCTCGTCGGCAATCTTCTTCGGTCCGCCAGCGAGCTTCACAAGATTGCCGGATATGCTCTCGCGCCCCTTTGGAAACATGTCGGCCGGATCGCCGCCAAACCATCCGGCATAGCCGTCATAGATGCCCCGAACGCTCCAGGAGATCTTGCCATAGCCCTCGCCGACATCGAGTTCGGGCGGCAGCTTGATCTCCTGCATCAGCGTCTGGACACTCTTGCCTTGGTTCATGCCCTTCAGAACCGCCTCATGCACATAGACGATGGCGTCGTGATTTTTCTTCAGCGCCGCCTGGATCTTGTCGTGGCCGACGATCGGCGGGCCGTGGCTGGGCAGCAGGATGTCCGGCTGCAGCGCCATCACCTTCTCGATCGAATGGATGTAGTCGAGCGGCCAGCGGGGCCGGGTGCCGCGCAGCGTGTACATGTTCGGGAACGACTCGTAGAAATTATCGCCGATGAACGCCGCCCGTAGTTTCGGGTCCCACACTGTCAGCATGTCCGGCGTTTCGCCGGGCGTCGAATAGAGCTCCAGCCTGCGGTCGCCGACCTCAAGCGTCAGATGATCCTCGAAGGTGAGGTCGGGCTTCATCTCAGGTGCATTGGCCTGGGCTGCGGC
>JANMWT010000577.1:0-9971 GCA_031394145.1 Alphaproteobacteria bacterium
GCCTCGCCATCGCACTCGCGCGACGCCTCGGTCGATGCCCATGCTGCGCACGGGGCCGGCATATTCGGAGTGACGCCAGGATTTTGTGACGCAGTAGAACTAGGCGGCGGCGATTATTAACGCTTTTCGGTTCCAAACGCCGAAAACTGTCAGAAATCTGAGAGCGGGCTTGAAATGTGTCAGAAGTGTTAGTAATTATCTGACACACACGAGGCTGTCATGACCACGTCGAAGCTCATTTTGGCATTCCTGAAGGCGCGGCCCGCCAACGAGCCCGTGTGCGCCAAGCAACTCCTGCATCTGGGCGCCCGCGCCGCGGTCGACCAGGCACTGGCGCGGCTGGTGAAACGGGGCCAGCTCGTGCGTGTCATGCGGGGTTTTTATGCGGTGCCGATCCAGACACGGTTCGGCGTCCTGCCGCCGCAAGCTGAAGAAGCGATCAAGACGATCGCCCGTCTCAAGGGTGAGCAGATTTCTCCGGCCGGCGCCACGGTCGCCAATGCCATGGGTCTCACCACGCAAGTCCCGCTGCGCCGGACGTACATCACGTCGGGCCGCTCGCGGCGAATCAAGCTGTCGGGCGAGACGATTGAACTTCGTCACGGCGTCCAATTGGCGTCAAACCCGAAGCATGAAAGATTGCTCCGGGCGATCGAGTGGTTGGGACCAGAGAGCGTTAAGCAGTCCAAGGCCTTGCTTGAGACGCTCAAGCCAGGCGAACGCCGCAGCCTTGCAGAGCGCACGGCTCTAATGCCGGGCTGGATGGCTAAAGTGGTGAGTGAAGCGGCGCATGGCGGACAGCATCTTCGCGCTCAACGAGAAAGAGCGGCGTGACTTTTTCCGCGCTGCGTCCGCGAAAAGCGGACGCCTCGATACGCTCATCGAGAAGGACGTCTGGGTTGTCTGGGCGCTGAGCGCTCTCTACGAGAGCCCGCTCGGCGCCCATCTCGTCTTCAAGGGCGGCACGTCCCTGTCCAAGGGGATGAACGACCTCATCAAGCGGTTCTCCGAAGACGTCGATCTGACCTGGGACATCCGCGAGCTGGCGCCTGATCTTTTGCCGGATGGTTGGGAGAAGCGCGAGGAGCCTCGGCCCGATGATCCCGCAGAGGCGAAGAAGATCCTCCGCAAGATCCAGAAAAAGCTGCTGCCGGACTGGATCAATGCTTCGGTCCTGCCGGTCCTCGAAGCGCGGGCCAAGTCAGACAAGGCCAAGGTCACCTTCCGCCTCGACAGCGAGAAGCTCTTCATTGACTACGCCGAGGCCAGGGAAGGCTACGTTCCGCCTAACGTCCAACTGGAGTTCGGAGCTCGCTCCACTGGCGAGCCGGCAAAGCTGCGACCAGTCTCCTGCTACGCAGAAGGCGTGAGCACCGACATCCTGCTGCCCAAGGCAACCCCACGCATCATGGTCGCCGAGCGGACGTTTTGGGAGAAGGCGACCGCGGTTCACGTCTTCTGCCGGCAGAGCAAGCCGATCGCTGACCGCCTCTCTCGCCATTGGTACGATCTCGACCAGCTCAATCAGGCTCATGTCTCGGATGCGGCTGCGGCGGATAAGACCCTGGCTCATCGAGTAACGAAGTTCAAGACGATCTCGTTCCCCGCAGAAGGCGCCGCCGGAGAACTGATCGATTACTACGCCGCGACCACTGGCGGCCTCCAGCTGACGCCCACCGGTGATCATCTCAAGGAGCTGCAGTTGGACTACGATAGCATGCGTGATGCGCAGCTCTTACCGGACGACGCTGCTTCATTCGATGACCTCATGAAGCGAAGCGCCGCCATCGAGGCGAAGGTCAACGCCGCGACGCGTTGACCTGGCGCTTTGGCATTTCACCGAATGTGAACCGCTGTCAGACGAGTGGGCGGGGCGGGAGAGAGTCGGATTGCAAGATAAAGCTGACGCGGCGCTTGAGAGCTCAAGCGCTTGTCTGCACATAAGAATATCCGCGACGCTTTCGTGCCTGCGTTGCAGCGCTTGCGCTGCGGTTCGTGAGCGAGGTGCGAGCGATGGACGTGCGCCGCGACGACGGCAATCTCAGCGCATGGATGCGAACGGCGACAGCTTCAAACTCAAGCTGGGCAGGATCGGCCATGATCGCGAGCCAAGCCTAGCGCGCGTTCGCGCTGCCGTGCGCCGCGCGTCTCGTATTGGCGTCAAACAGAAAGGTCGCATCGCTCCCCGAACTGGCTTGCGGGCGCACTTTCGCAAGGGCTCAAGCGCAAAGGCGAAGGCCGCATCTCCAACCCAGCGCCGGGTGGTCGTGAAGGCGCGCTATGTCGCGCACGGCAGCGGTCGGGGGGCGCCTCTGCGCGCCCATGTCGCCTATCTCGCCCGCGAGGGCAGGCAAGCCGAGCGGACGCACCTGGAGGCGCACGGCTCGGAATTCTGTGCTCGGCAGCCAAGTCGACTACCTGGCGCGTGAGGGCGCCGAAGGCCAGGCCAAGTACAATTTTTATGACCGGTCGGAGATCGATCTCGACGCCAAGGGACTGACCACGGTCTGGGTGGAGGACAGCCGGCATTTCCGGCTGATCGTCAGTGCGGAGGATGGGGCCGCGCTAGGCGAGCTACGGCCCTTCATCCGCCAACACGGCTTAGTCACACGCGGGCTGGCGAAGCTAAAAAGTCGTCTGTCGGCCACCCTGGTCCGTCGTGTTGTCTTGCTGGGCGCCTCTTTCAGGTAAAACAGCGATCCGGGCCATGTCTGTCAGCGCCACGGCGAATATGCTAGACGCAAACCCAGTCCGGTTGATGTCGCATCATCGCCGACCACGCCATGCTGAGCCGGCTGTCAGCCCTCCAATCGGCGCGTGCACATCGCGTTCTATCGCGGACTGAGTATATCGACGCCTATCGGATACAAGACGTTCGCAATCCCCTCCTCTTCGCCCAGCCAAATCTTGATGCCGCTCATTGGATCGGAAAGTTCGCCTGCCGCTAAAGCGCGGCGTGGTCAAACGGGTCGAGGTTTTGGCCACACGTCAGCTGCGAGATTCCGGCCGGGCGGCTTGCGAACACCACCGACGCTGGCATGTCCGTAGAACATCAATGAGAGCACCTGGCACGGCGCAGCAGATCCAAACGCGCTATTTTGAATTCCGCAGGCACCATGCTGGCACCGCGTATTTTTCCATCAACGGTCAGCGCTCGAAGCGCTATAATTCTCTTTGATTTCTGGTACCACCTCCCGGGCTTGAACCGGGGACCTCTAGATCCACAAGCTAGCGCTCTAACCAACTGAGCTAAGGCGGCATCCAAGCTGGGGCCCTAGGGGCCGCCAAGCGACGGAGGTGGTCTTAGCCCCAAGCGCCCGAGCCTGCAAGCCGGCGGCTGGCAGAGGGTCATTCGGCTGGAAATGAGATCGCATCAGCCTTGCCGCCAGCCCAGATGGCGGCGCTGTCGATCGCGGCCGTGGCGACGACCCGAGCCTCAAGATTGACCTGTTTTTGACCCTTGATCTCGTAAAGCGCCTCGAACGATCCGCTGTCATTCACCGCCCTTCGCAACGCCTCGAGGCTGGCCGGCTTGGAGAGGCTTTCAGCGACGCCCATCAGGGCGGTGTCGCGCTCGCCCGCAAGAATGGCGATGCGGTTGCCGCTTGGCCCCTTGAAGCTCGCGAAGAAGCCGAAGTCGCGATACATCGTGTCGCCAGGCGCGGACAGGAAAGCCTCGCTGGTATAGGTCTGTCTGGTTTCGTGATCGAGCAGCTGGTCATAGCTCTCGCCGATCGAAAATCGCGAATTTGCAAAGACCGGGTTCTTGAGATCGCCGAGGCCGCTCAGCAGCCCAACATAGATAAGGTCGCTAGTCTTGATCTTGTCGGGGGTGAGCTCGGAGGCCAGGACGACCTGGACCTGGCGATCCTTGGAAAAAAGCGGCGCCAGGTCTGCCAGCGCGAAGGCCGCAGAGGTTGGCAGGTATTGCAGCGCGACGTCCCCGTAATGATCCCATTCCTTGGGATCGGAGCCATAGCGCTGAAGCAGGTCGTTCTTGGAGTTGATCGAGAAGTCACGGACCAACCGCTTCAGGAACAGCCGATCCTGATATTCACCGAAGATGTAATAGTCTCCGACCACGATCAGCAGCGGGCGGGTGCTGGCCGAAAGCTCCGACCAGATCGGCGAGTTGCGGATCTCGGCGGCGGCGTCGGGTGGTTTATGGGCAAAAGCTGCCCAGGCAGCGACGTTGCCAAGGACCAGCAGCCCTGCCAGCGCGGCGCCGACCAGCACCGGCCAGTTGCGTTTGCGGGGCGGTTCGGCTGCGACCGCCAGGCTTAAGGGGTCTTCAGCCTCCGAGGAGAGCCTGATCGCATCGGCCTGAGGGACCGGCGCGGGATCTCCAGGCGAGCCGACGACGCGATACTCTCCCTTGGGGATGTCCAGTCGAACCCCCGACGGGGCGCCGTTGCGCAGATAGAAATCCTCCAGCCGCTTGCGCAGCCGGTGGACATAGACCCGCGCGACCGGGTCATCCCGGGATGCATCGCTTTCAGCTTTACCGAAAACGGTCAGTGCGATCTCGGCTTCCTTGGGGGCGTCGTTCTGGGCGGACCGCTCGACCAGGAAATCAAACAGCTCGGTCAGGCGCCCACCGGCGCCGAGAACGCCGCTGGCGCGCACGCGAACGATCTCCGCTTGAGTGCGGGCGTCCTGCGCATGCAAGGGATCAAGGGGCGTAACGGCCATGTAACGTCCACTGACTTCAAGGCGTTACCGTAAATCACTTACGCGCCCGCGTCTTCTGTAGCACGCATCACGAGATCGGGATGGTCCGGCCGCTGAAAATCGCTCGGCAGCGGGAGGGCGCCTCGAACAGCTCGCCCTCTTGGCTAAACCGGGACGAAGGAGATGGGTCCAGCCATTCAGATTTTCCAGCCTGCCAATCGTTCATGTTCACCGGTTTCATGGTCTCGTCCCCACCGCTTTCGAGGAAACCGAAAAGCGGCTATCGGACGGCTATGGCAAGGATCATAGCCAGTTTCCAGTTTCTCCTCCTCCTCCTCCTCCTCCTTCTGTCGGGACTGGCTGTGTCGCCTGCCGCTGCGGACGCGTTGCGTCCGCAGCGGATTGTTTCGATGAACCAGTGCACCGACCTGTTGCTCCTGCTGCTGGTCGATCCCGAACGCATCGCCTCGATTTCCTTCGTTTCCAGCCAGCCGCAGTGGACGCCCCCTGACTACGCCGGCGTCATCGCGCGATTGCCCTCGAACCGGGGCATCGCCGAGGAGGTGCTCGCCCTGAAGGGCGACCTCGTCGTCACCGAAAGCTTCAACAACCGGCAGACGGTGCAGCTGCTCCGACGACTGGGCTACAGCGTCGCCGAATTTGACGCCGAAACGGGCTTTTCCTCCATCCGAGCTAACATCCTTCGGATGGGCGATCTGGTCGGCGAAGCGGCTCGGGCCCAGGCGATCGTGGCGGCGTTCGATGCGCGGCTCGCCGGACTTCGCGCTAGGGCGAGCGCCCAGACGAGCGCCCAGACGAGCGCCAAGGCCGGCATTTTCGCCGATGTCGGCGTCAATGGCTGGATGTCGGGCGAGGGCACGCTGATGGCCGATGTGGCGAACGCGGCAGGCTATCGCACGCTCGGCCAGGCGATGGGCGTCGCCGGGTTTCGCAATCTCTCGCTCGATCAGATCGTCGCGGCCAAGCCCGATATGATCGCGCTTTCCAACGCCTGGACGAGCCCGCCGTCGGAGGCAACCAATGCACTGCGCCATCCAGCCTTCCGTGATCTCGCAAGGAGCGCGACACGGGTTGATATTCCTGACCGGCTGACCATCTGCGGCTCGCCCGCGACCCTCGACGCCGTCGAGCTGATCGAAAAGGCCCGCCGATAGGGCCCCCAGCAAAGCCCCCCTCGAGACCCGTCCTGTCCAGCTGGCGGAAGCGCACGCGAAGCGCCGATGCGATCGGCGGTCAATTGCTCTTGAGCAGGCCGCCGAGCGCTTTTTTCAGGTCCGTGTTCTTGTCCTTCTTGCCGGCTTCAGGCTTGCCGGCCTCAGGTTTGCCGGCCTGAGAATCGGCGGGGCTATCCTTGGCGCCAATCCCCAGTTGTTTGCCGAGCTGCTTTTGCAGTTCGTCGGACGCCTTCTCCTTGAGATTGCCCGCCGCGCGCTCAACCAGCGTATCAAAGTCGAACGAGACGTTGATGCCCGTCCATTCGCCCGAGAACTTGATCGGCAGGCCAAAGCCGTTGACGCCCTCCGACTTGCTGTTGAACTGCGGCGAGAGCGTCAGCGCGACCTTCTGGCCCCCGACATCAAGCGCGCCCGAGCCGGTCACCGTCATCTGGTCGGCCGTGAGCTTCATGTCCTGGGTGACTGCAACCCCGTCCTTCATCGTGAAGGTGCCATCGAGATTGCTGAACTTGGTCTGCGCATTGGCGCCGATCGCGTTCATGGGAATGCTCTTGGTGGAGAATGCCGTCTTCGCCGCCTTGACGAGAGCGGTGAGGTCGACGCCCTTGAGCGCGCCATTGGCGAGGTTGAACTTGCCATCGCCGGCGAGCGAACTCATCAGGGCCTGGAGGTTGGCGCCCGACCCCTTGACGTCGATCTGCAAATTGCCCTCGCCATCGGCGCTGTCGAAATTGGCGGCCGCCAGCAACAGCGGCCTCATCGCCAATCCCGCCATGTTGGCCTTCAGCGCCACCTGGGGAATTGATCCGCCGCCATCGGCCACGATGGTCGCTCCGCCCTTGCCGCTGAACAGCGAGGTTTGCTTGAGATCGAGAACCAGTCGCCCGTCTTTGAGAGCAATCGCGATCGCCGACGGGCCGAAATCGAATTTCTGGAACTTGAAGCCAGCCGCGCTGAGGTTGAGGTCGGCGTCAGCCAGTTTGAGCGGCGACAGGTTGATGGGATCGGTTCCCCAGCCGCCCGAGGTCTTCTTGTCATCTGCGGGCGCGCCGGACGCTGTCGCATAAGGCGTCGCGTCGATGAGATTGGTGCTGAGCGAGGCCTTGAGTTTCGGTTTGCCTGCAAAGTTGAGTGAGGCATCGCCCTTGCCGACGATGTCGTCGAATTTCAGCACCGCATTCTTGAGGGCGACATCGCTGGCGCTCCCCGAGGCATCGCCCTCCAGCGCGAAGGCGCGGTAGACATTGCCTAGCGGCAGGGTCGCGTTGGCGATGAGAGCCAGCGCTCGCAGGTTCGGCGCAGCGATGGCAAGATGACCGCCATAGGTCGGCGCATCAGCCAGGCGCACATCGCCCTTGAAGGCGATATCGAGAAGTTTGCCGTCGCCAGCGCCGGCTTTTGCCGGCGCCTGGCGCGTTGCAAGCTGTATCTCAACCCCGGTCGATTGCTTGTCCAGCATCGCCTTGGGGTTCTGGATGTGGCCGGCAAAGTCGAAGGGCAGGTCGTTGAGGAGGCCCGAGGCCTTGATGTCGAACGGCTGGTCCAGGGCCTTCATCGACGCCTTGAGCTCGAACTTGGAGAGCGTCTGAATTTTCTTTACGGCGCGGTCGTCATAGGAGACCTCGCCATTGGTGATGCTGACGTCGCCCAGGGCGCCGCCCTTGAAGCTGGCGCCGTTCTGGTCCGGCTTGGCCGAACCAACCTCGAAGGTCCAGTTGTTCGTCCCATCCGCCAGGGCGATCAGGGCGATGCTGGGCTCGACCAGCACGAACTCGTCGATCTCGACGCGCGAGGAGAACAAGGGCCAGAGTTTTACCGCAGCGCGCAGCTCCTTCATCGAGGCAAAGGGCGCATCGCCAAAACCCTTGGGATTGGCGATGGTGGCGGCCCCGGCACGAACTTCGATGCGAGGAATGACGCTGAGGTGGATCTGTCCAGTCAGCTTCACATCGCGCCCGAGCGCATTGGTCGCCGCCGTCTCGATCTGCTTGCGATAAATGTCGGTCGGAAGAAACTGCGGCAGGATCAGCACCGCAGCCAAGAGGAGCGCGAGCACCACGCCGACGATCACGATAATCCGGGCCATCGATTTCTCCCTCAAGGCAGGCGCAATTAAACACGACCTGTCGGTGTGGCGCCAGAACGACGCTGGTTCGCCTCTTTCGACAAGCCGATTGACCCTGCGCCCAGCCCTGTTTAGCACCAACAGCGACGGTTCCTCCCCGACAAGGGAGGCGAAGAGGGAACCCGGTACGGCCTTGTGTATGGGCCTAGTCCGGGGCTGTGCCCGCAACTGTAAGCGGCGAGCTTTGGGCCGACATGCCACTGGATCGAGAGATCCGGGAAGGCGGTCCAGGGCGGTGACCCGCAAGCCAGGAGACCTGCCGTCACCGTCGCTTCGCCCCGGCCGGGAACAGCCAGCGGGTGTGCGGGGACTTCTTCCGTTGACGCGACGAATTGGAAACGTGTCCGGCCACAACGGCCGGCGCCGTTCAGCAATTCCGCGCGCGTCGCGGAAGGAGAGAAACTGTGAGACTGCATCAAGCACTTGTCGGCCTGCTGCTTGCCGGATCATCGAGCCTGGCGATGACCGCCTTTAGCCAGACGCCGCCTACATCCGACACGATCGTCATCGAAGGTTTGCGCCTTGAACAGACCGAAGCCGAGGCGGGGACGACGATTACCGTCGTCGACCGGAACGACATCGAGCGGCGCGCGCTGACCTTCGGCGGCGACGCGGTGGCGGTGGTTCCGGGGGTCACTGTGACCCAGAGCGGATCGTTTGGCGGCCTCGCCTACGCGCGCATCCGCGGCAACGGCTCGGGCCAGACCCTGGTCCTGGTCGACGGCGTTCCGGTGAACGATCCCAGCTCACCTGGCGGCGGTTTCGATTTTTCGACTTTTGACCTCGCCGATGTCGCCCGCATCGAGGTGCTCCACGGGCCCCAGTCCACCCTCTGGGGATCGGATGCAATCGGCGGTGTTATCTCGATCGTAACCAGAAGGCCCGAGAAGGGCCTCGGCTGGGGCGGGTTCGCCGAGGCGGGATCGTTCAGCACCTATCGCGCCGGCGCGACGATCTCGGGCGGCGGCGATCGAGGCGAGGGCCGTCTCTCAGCAGTGTGGCAGACCTCTGATGGCATTTCCAAGGCCGATGCGCGCGATGGCAACACCGAGAAGGACGGCTTTAGGTCCTTCAACCTCTCGGGCCGTGGCGGGGTTCAGATTGCCGACGGCGTCCGCGCTGATTTTACCGCGCGCTGGACCAAGGCTGACTATGATGTCGATGGCTTTGCCCCGCCGACCTTCAATCTCGGCGACACCCGTGAGACGACGAAATCCGATGAGCGCGAAGGCTCCGCGACACTGACCGCTTTGGCGTTCGGCGGCCGGTTAGAGAACACGCTCCAAGTTACCCACATGGCGATCGACCGCAGGAATTTTGATTTAGCGCTCGAGACCAGTCGCAACCAGGGCGATCAGACCGGGTATCGCTATTCGGCTCGGTTGAAGGTTGCGAGAGGTCAGCAGCTCGGGTTTGGCCTCGAGCGTGAGGACAGCTCGGCCAATGGGTCGGAGGCAGAAACCGACAGCCTGTTTGCGCTCTACGCCTGGACGCTGATCGAGCCGCTGACCCTGACCGGCGGCGTTCGGTATGATAACGATGACCGCTATGGTTCGGCGACGACGGCCAAGATTGCGGCAAGCTTTCGGGCGATGGATGGGGTGCGCTTGCGCGCCACCTGGGGCCAGGGCTTCATGGCCCCGACCATCTTCCAGTCGACCTTCATCTGCAGCTTTTGCGGCCTCAACGCGCCCAATCCCAACCTCAAGGCGGCGACCAGCGACGCTTATGACGCGGGCGTCGATTGGACGATCGGCGGTATCGATCTGTCGCTGACCGCTTTCAACCAGCGCACCCGCAACCTGATCGATTTCTCGTTCACTGCGGGTTACGACAACATCGCGTTGGCGAAGCAGAAAGGCATCGAGGCGTCGGTCCGTGCGCCGCTCACCGGCTGGGCCGCCGTCCAGGCGGGTTATGCCTATATCGACGGCGAGGACGGTTTTGGGGCTGACCTGCCGCGAGTCCCGCGCAACTCG
>JANMWT010000318.1:0-11726 GCA_031394145.1 Alphaproteobacteria bacterium
CTTCCGCAGCCTTGGCATACTGAGCTTCCAAACCCTGCATGAACGTCTACACAACGCCGCGGGAACCGCCGTGGACGGAACCGTACGCACGGTGGTGTGGGAGGGAGGGGGATCCCCACAAGGGATCCTCCTACCCGATGCGTGTGGACCTAGTCGGCCATGACGGGCAGGCGGGCGCGCTCGCCGCGCAGGGCGGCGAAGGTAAACAGCCCAACCCCGCTCCAGATCATGGCGAAGGTGAGAAGGTGGGCCGGGGTAAACGGCTCGCCATAAGCCAGCCCGATCGCGAACTGCAGGGTCGGCCCGATATATTGCAGGACCGCAAGGGTCGAGAGCTTGAGCCGGCGCGCGCCAAAGGCAAACAGGATCAGAGGCGTTGCGGTGATCGGTCCGGCGGCGAGCAGCAACAGGATGTGGCGCAAATCGCCCGGCCCAAACGCCATAACCCCCTGCGGCAGAAGCAAGGCCAGGTAGGCGAAGGCGGCCGGCGCCAACCAGGCAACCTCGATGGTGAACCCGACGCGGCTGTCCACCACGACACGTTTGCGGATCGCGCCATAGATCGCAAAGCTGGTCGCCAGCGCCAGCGCCACCCATGGAAACTGGCCGACGACAACCGCCTGATTGACCACGCCGAGCCCGGCGAGGGCGAACGCCAGGATCTGCAGCCGGGTGAAGCGCTCGCCAAAGAACAGCGCGGCCAGCGCGAATGAAATCAGCGGATTGATGTAATAGCCAAGGCTACCCTGGAGAACATGCCCGGACGTGACGGCCCAGATGTAGATCGACCAGTTCGCAGCGATCGCGAGGCTGGAGGCAAAGAGGGCAAAGACAAGGTGTGGATCTAAGATGGCCGCGACGAGCTCGCGGCCCTTGCCAGCGAGCCCAATCAACACCGCCGCGGTTGGAACCGACCAGACGATCCGGTGCGCCAGAATGACCAGCGGCGGTATATCGCCCACCGCCTTGAAGTAGAGCGGCAAGACGCCCCACAGGAGATAGGCGCCGACGGCGGAAAACAGGCCGAAGCGGATCTCGGGGCTGGCGCGCATGGCCGCTAGATAGGATGGCCTGGCGCGGGCCGTAAGCGGAAATCCGACATCACTTTGCATTGCCGATTTCGGCGGCGATGTTGGCGGCGATGTTGGCGGCGAGTTTGGCGTCGATGTTGGCGTCGATTTGGGCGCCTTGAAGGACCGCGCCAACCGGATCCGGTCCAAATCCTGCCTCGGATGGCGAGGCCAGCGCGATCAGCGAAGATCCCGACGACGCGCTTGCGCGGCTGGAAGCCGATGCAGCTCCGGCGCAGGAGCGGGCGGCCTAGGCCAGAGCCTTGCCCGCTTTCAGCACGCCGCGATTGAGCAGAACTTCAGCAATCTGCACGGCGTTGAGCGCTGCGCCCTTGCGCAGATTATCGGAGACGACCCACATCGCCAGTCCATTCTCGACCGTGCGGTCCTCGCGGATCCGGCTGACATAGGTTGCCCATTCTCCGACGCATTCGACCGGCGTGATGTAGCCTTCGTCTTCGCGCTTATCGATGACCACGATGCCTGGCGCCTCACGCAGGATACGGCGCGCCTCCGCAGCGGTGATCGGCTGGGCGAACTCGATGTGCACGGCTTCCGAATGGCCGACGAAGACCGGCACGCGCACGCAAGTTGCGATCACCTGAATATCGGGGTCGAGGATCTTCTGGGTCTCGACCCGCATTTTCCACTCCTCGCGGGTGGCGCCATCGTCCATGAACTCGTCGATGTGCGGGATGACGTTGAAGGCGATCTGCTTGGTGAACTTCTTTGGGTCGGGGGCCTGGTTGACGAAGATGCCCTTGGTTTGAACCCAGAGCTCGTCCATCCCCTCGCGCCCCGCTCCGGAGACCGACTGGTAGGTCGCAACCACAACCCGCTCGATCCCTGCTGCATCGTGGAGTGGTTTCAGCGCCACGACGAGTTGGGAGGTCGAGCAGTTCGGGTTGGCGATGATGTTCTTCTTTTTGTAGCCCAGGACCGCATCGGCGTTCACTTCGGGCACCACCAGCGGCACGTCCGGGTCCATCCGCCAGGCGGATGAGTTGTCAATCACGATGCAGCCCTTGGCGGCAATCTTCGGCGCCCAGAGCTTGGCCGCCTTGGACCCGGCCGACATCAAGCAGAGCTGAACCGTCGACCAGTCGAAATTCTCGACATCCTTGGTCTTCAGTTCAGCGTCGCCATAGCTGACTTCCTTGCCTAGCGAGCGCCGCGTGGCGACGGCGAAAACCTCGTCGGCTGGAAAAGCCCGCTCGGCGAGGACGTTGAGCATTTCCCGCCCGACGCTGCCGGTAGCGCCAAGGACGGCGACGCGCAAAACCATGAAGGGCCTCCTTTTGGGGCGACAGGCGCCTCTTGCCGCGATGCCGCCACAATCTGACGAAGACTTGAGAGGCGAAATGCGGCGCGACGACTCGCCCCGGGTTGCCGGTTGTCGCCAGCGTGTATTAAGTGACGTTCAGTAATCACATTTCGCCAGCGGGCATAGTCCTTCCCGCCTGCATACAGCCGGCCCGAAGAGGTCAGGCAGGAGACCTGAGACAATGGCGGAAGTCGCCGACCTCGTTAGGCGCTATGTCGAGCGCTACAATTCGAACGATGTCGAAGGGATGCTGGATTGCTGTTCCGACGACATCGTGTTCGAAACCGTGACCAACCCCGGCGGCTCGATCAAGCTCAACGGCAAGGACGAAATGCGTGAAGTGCTGGTCGCGACCACGCGCGCCTTCCGCGAACGGCGCCACCAGCTGGTTGGCATCATCGTCGATGGCGATCGGGCCGCGGCCGAGACTGTCTTCTCTGGCGTCGCGGCGGCCGAACTTGGCAACCAGGTGCGCTCGGGCGACCATATCTCGATCCGCGGCGCCACGATTTTCGAGATTCATGACGGCCGGCTGGGCCGGATCTGCGATTACAGCTGAGGCCGGATCGCCGGCCTCCAATCAGCACCACAGATGTCCCGAAGGCTTGGGTGGGATCGGCGGGGATCAGGACACATGACACGACCAGCTTTTGTGGCGCTCGCGGCGGCGGTCCTGGCGCTCGGTCTGGGCGCCTGCGCCAGCCAGAACGCCTCTGCAGCAGCGGTTGGCGCGACCAAGACCTGGCGCAAGATCACCCAGGTCGAGAACCGCTTTGCCGTGTTCATCAATGAACCCGGCGCCGCGCGGGTCGGCGATCTGGTCACCTTCCGCCTTGTGTACATCTATGCCCCCGGCGAGGTCAGGTTCAACGACCAGGTTGTCGGGTGGCAGGAATACAGCGCGATGACGATCAATTGCGCCACCCAGGAAATGAAGCCCGGCCCGCGTTTGCGCTATGCGCCTGACGGAAAAGTTATGTTGTCTGACGACGTTCAGGACTTCGGCCCGATCAATCCCGACACCGCGGCGGCCGACGCGGCCCGGGTGCGATGCGCAACCGGTCCAGCGACCGCTTCTGCGTCTGACCTGGTGCGAATTCCCAATGCCGGCAGGTGGATGGACGTGGCGCGCGAGCGCCTTGCCGCAGCGCCGGCGTCGAGCCCGGTGCACTAAGCCCGGTGCACTAAGCCCGGCGTGCTGCCTGCGACCATTGCATCTTTTGCCGCCGAACCCGGTTGAGCTTGCGCGCCGATCGTCGCATGATTCCGAACCATGGTTTCGAGGAGTGACGCGATGTCGATTGGCGCACGTGCTGCGCTGGCCGCTCTGGCCATCGGATTCTGCGTTTGCGGCGCCGCGGGGGCAGCCGACCCTGCGACCAAGACCTGGCGCAAGCTGGGTCAGTTGGAAGATCGCTCCGCCACCTTCATCAACCAGCCGGGGGTCGCCAAGGACGGCGACCAGTACACGGTGCGTCTGGTCGCGCTCTACAAGAATGGCGCAATCGTCGCCGGCAAAGCGGTGGCCTGGGATGAATATCCGGCGCTGACGGTCAATTGCATGATGGCCAAGGCGCGCCGCGGGCCGCGCATCCGCCATGCCGCCGACGGGGCCGTGATCGCCAAGGACGACGATCCGTCGTTTCGCCTGTTTGATGGCGGCTCCAACGAAGACGACGTCGCCAAGGCAAAGTGCGGAAATGAGTGGTCAGGCAAGACCTTTGAGTTCAAGGACGGCCCGTCCTGGATGACGGCGGCCCGCCAGAACATGGCCTATGTCGCCAATCGCGCACCGCACTAGCGCATCACCGGATTACAGGTGGAGCTTCATGCCGACATGGGTGTGTTCGAACCCCATGCGTTTCCAGAAGCGATGCGCCGCGATCCGTGAATTGGATGAGGTGAGCACGATCTGTCCGCAACCCGCCATGCGGGCGGCGTCGGTGGCGTAGGCGACCAGGAAGGCGCCGGCGCCCTTGCCCTGATGGGTTGGCGCGACATGAACCGATTCAAAGATCGCCCGGCGCTGGCCGACATAGGCCAGATGGGGAATGAAGGTCAGCTGCAAACTGCCGACGACCTTGCCGTCCGCTTCAACGACGATGAGCCGGGTGAAGTCTGAAGCGAGGATGTCTGCGAGCGCCTTTGCGTAGGCGGCCGGCAAGGGATCGCTCAGCGTTTCGCGGGTACGGCCGAGGTCATCATCCGCCAGCAACCGGACGAGGACCTCAAGGTCTGATGCAATCGCGGTGCGACAGGCATACATGGCTCAGAGCCGTTTGATGATGGCGTCCGCCATCTGGCGGGTGGAGAGTTTGCCGCCGAGGTCGGCGGTGCGCGCGCCGGCCGACAGCGCCTTGTCGACCGCCTGCCAGATGCGGTCGGCCGCCTCAGGACGACCCAGGCTCCAGCGCAGCGCCATTTCCAGCGACAGGATGGCGGCACACGGATTGGCCAGTCCTTGGCCCGCAATGTCCGGCGCTGAGCCGTGCACCGGCTCGTAGAGCCCCGGCGTTCCGGGATTGCCAAGCGAGGCGGAGGGCAGCATGCCGATCGAGCCCGTCAACATCGAGGCTTCGTCGGACAGGATATCGCCGAACAGATTGTCGGCCAGAAGGACGTTGATGTCTTTCGGGGCCTTGACCAGGTGCATGGCGGCGGCGTCAGCGAGCATGTGGTGCAGGGGCACGTCGGCGAACTGCTCCTGATGGAGTTTGGTGACTTCCTCCCGCCACAAGACGCCTGTCTCCATGACGTTGGATTTCTCGCACGACAGAACGCCCGGAAATTTCCCGCTTGAGCGCTTGCGGCCGCGGGTCAGTTCGAAGGCGCGCGCCGCGACGCGACGAATTTCGTTGGTGGTGTAGCTTTGCGTGTCGACCGCCCGGCGACCGCCGTCGGCGTGCGGCGTGATCTCCTTCGGCTGGCCAAAATAGACACCCGAGGTGAGCTCGCGCACGATCAGAATATCGAGCCCTTCGACCAACTCGGTCTTGAGCGCAGAGGAAGCGGCCAGGGCCGGGAAGCAGAAGGCTGGACGCAGATTGGCGTAGACGTCGAGCTCCTTGCGCATCGCCAGCAGCGCCGCCTCCGGTCGCTTGGCGCGAGCAACCTTGTCCCATTGCGGGCCGCCCACCGCGCCCATCAAGATGGCGTCGGACGCCTTGGCGCGCGCCAGGGTTTCATGGGTCAACGGTTCGCCATGGGCGTCATAGCTTGCCCCGCCGAACAGCGCTTCCGCCATGCGAAGGTCCGGCGCCACGATCTCGGCCACCCGGCGAGCTTCGGCCGTGACTTCTGGACCAATGCCGTCGCCCGGCAGCAAAAGCAGGCTCTGAGCGTTCGGTCGGCTGGACATGGGTCAGGCTCCGGTTCAAGGCGCACGATCTTAAAGCCTTTCCGAGACCCTGAAAACCACTGCTGATTGCCGGGAGCTCAACCGCGAGGGATACTCCCGCTGGGGAGACGGTTCACACGACACGTCACGCGACAGTTTAGAGGGGCGAGGGCCATGGCGATCCTCCGGTTCGACAATCTCAATGCGCCGATGGCCTCGCGCTCCGAGTTCCTGGGGCGCCTTGGGCTCAACATCCTCGTCGCGTTCGGGTTGATCGGCATCGCGCTCGGCGCGGGCATGTTCGGCTATCATCAGCTCGAGAAGTTGAGCTGGCTCGACGCTTTCCTCAACTCGGCCATGCTGCTGGGCGGGATGGGCCCGGTCGACACGATGCACACGGACGCTGGCAAGCTGTTCGCCGGCTTCTATGCCCTGGCGTGCGGCCTGGTGTTTGTCCTCGCCTCAGGCGTCGTGCTCGCGCCGGTGGCCCACCGGGTGCTGCACGCGCTGCATGTGGATGACGACGACAAGAGCTAGGGGGCGGTGTCGCTCGCCACTTTGTCGAACGCGGCGAGGGCATCTTTCGCGCCCTCGACATTGGCGTCGGCCGCCTTTTGATACCAGGCGCGCGATTTCTTGAGGTCGCGCATCAATGAGGTCTGGTAGAGCCGGCCGAGTTCCAGCATCGCCTGGCCGAGGCCCTGATTGGCGGCTTTCTCAACCATCATGATCCCTGAATTGGGTTTCAGCGAATACCCATCGATGCCCTCGGCCATGCGGCTGCCGACCCAGAGCTGGGCCTCGGCGGC
Organism: Alphaproteobacteria bacterium; assembly: GCA_031394145.1. Lineage (GTDB taxonomy): Bacteria > Pseudomonadota > Alphaproteobacteria > Caulobacterales > Hyphomonadaceae > UBA7672. Next base: position 6,541 of record JANMWT010000318.1, read on the forward strand.
GCCGGCCTCGGCGGCAGCTTCCATGTCGGCGACGCCACTGGCGTGATTGTTGAAGTCTTGCGAGGCCATCAGCGCCTGAGCGCGGTGCAGCAGCGCAAAGCCATTCCCGGTGTTGGCGAGATCTTCCATCTTCACCGCGTCATTGGTGGCGAGGGCGGCGTCGAACGCCGCCTTGGCGTCGATCTGCTTCTGACGATCGAGATCGGCGGGTGTCGGCGCCGTGGCGACCACGGGGGCCGCCGCCTTCTCAGCCCTGTCGCAACCGGTGAGCGACCATGCAGACAGTGCAAGCAAGGCCGCCAGCCAGGCGAGGGTCCCGGTGGAGGACGGGGTGTGGGATAAGCCGAGCGGCTTTGGGGGTGAGATCATCGTTCATCCATGCCTGGGCCCATGCATCAAGGCTCAGAATGCCTCGGGCAGGGCATCATACATCCGCAGCTGGCGATCCGAAACGCCGATCACCGGCCAGAGCGTACGCCACGCCTTGAGATGCGGGGAAGCCAAATGGGCGGTGAGCGCCTCGCGGCTGGTCCAGCGCTCCGAAACGCGAACCAGGCCGGCGTCGAGAAGGTCGATCGCGTAGGCGTAATCAAGGCAGCCGGCCTCGGCTCGCGAGGCGCGGATCATCGCCTCCATCGCGGGGCGGGCCTGCACCAGATCGGCGATCCGGATCATGCCTTCAACGATGATCATGCCCGTCTCATGCCCGTCTCATGCCCGTCTCATCATGCTCGCCTCAGGTCCGCCAGGGCTGGGTCAGCCGGCGGCGGGATTCGAAGGCGTCGATGGCGGGCGCGTGGGTCAGGCTTTCGCCAATGTCGTCAAGACCAGCCATCAGGCTGGCCTTGCGACCGGGATCGATCTCGAATTTATGGACGCCGCCGTCCGGGGCCGTCACCGTCTGGGCGGCAAGATCGATGCTGAAGATGTGATTGGGTCCGCCGGCCTGATCGAGCAGGCTGGCCACCACCTCGCGCGGCAGCACCACGGGCAGCAAGCCGTTCTTGAAGCAGTTGTTGTAGAAGATGTCGGCGAATGACGGGGCGATGACGCACGACAGCCCCTGGTCCAGGAGCGCCCAGGGCGCGTGCTCACGCGAGGATCCGCAGCCAAAGTTCTCCTTGGCGATCAGGATTTTCGCCGAGGCGTAGGCTGGCTTGTTGAGCACGAAATCCGGGTCTGCGGAGCCGTCAGCCCTGGTCTTGAAATCATAGAACAGGCCCTTCGCCAGCCCATCGCGCGAGACCGTCTTCAGAAACTGTTTCGGGATGATCTGGTCGGTGTCGACATTGGCGATCGGCAGCGGCGCAGCGTTTCCGGTAAGCTGGGTGAAGGGCTTCATGAGCCCGGGTTAGCGGGTTCGGCCGAGAGGATCAATGTCGGCACGCTGAGGGTGTGATCGCGCACCGTGAACACCCGCGATCCAGGTCGGCGGCCGGTGCGGATGCTGGTAATCGCGACGCCGGACTTTTCGAGGCGGGCGTGGGCGGCGTCGATGTCCGGCACCCGCCAGGACAGGCCCCAGAGCTTGTCCGGCTGGTTGCCAAAACCGGCGGAGACCCGGTGCGCCAGTTCGACGGTCAGGCCGCCGACGCGGAAGAACATCAACCGCATGTCCCAGTCCGGATTGGAGCGGTCGAGCGCCAGCCTGAGGCCAAGGCGGGCGCCATAGAGGGCGGCGGCGCGATCGGGATTGGGGGTATTGATCACCACATGATCGAGGGCATGGACAGCGGCGCTGTCGCGGGCGCCATAGGTCAGAGGATCGTCCTTGCGCCGCTGCAGGGCAAATATGCGCACGCCGTGGGTGGCGCTCTCATCCAGCCTCAGGCGCGACCAGTAGCGCGCGCGGCCCGAATAAGGGTCGGTGCTTTCGCCTGGCGTGATCTCGTCGGGCTTGAGCGCGCGGCGGTCAAACAGCGCATGGTCCTGTTCGAGGCTGTCGGTGGCGAAGATCAGCGACTTAAGGCCCGGACCATCCTGATCGATCATCGCATGCAACCGTCGCGCCAGCGGACCGCCGCCAATCGGCGCCGTTAGCTCCACCGCGGTGTTCTCGAGCTGAAAGATCACGCTCGAGGATCCGCCGCTGTCGTGCGAGCGCCAGTCGGGTTCGCGGCCCAATACCGAAGAATAGAGGTTTTCGCCGTCCTCGATCGAAGAGCAGACAATCAGGGCGTGGTCGAGGCCAGTGATCATGAAGCGAAGGTCATGCGGGTCTGCGGGCGGCTTTGCGGAAGGATTCCAGCGTGCGAATCTGGGAACCATCGGCCGCAAAATTATCTGGCGCAAGCCAGCCCGCCAGTCCGGCCTCGAGCGCCGGCCATTCATCGTCGGTAATCGAATACCAGGCCGTGTCGCGGCTTTTGCCCTTGGTGACCATGTCCTTGCGGAATGTCCCTTCAGTAACGAAGCCGAATCGCTCTGCAGCGCGCTTCGAGGCGGCGTTGGTCTGGTTGCACTTCCACTCATAGCGCCGATAGCCGAGATCGTTGAACAGGTGTCCGGCCATCAGGGCGAGGACTTCGGTCGCCGCAGACGTCCGGCGCAACCCCGCCCCGAAGGCGACGCAGCCGATTTCGGCGGCGCCATGGGCCTCGCGAATGCGCATGTAACTCGCCATGCCGCAGACGCCCTTCTTCGCTTCGGCGTCCGCTCCGGCGTCCGCTCCCGCGCGCGCCACCATGGTTCGCCAGCCCTCGCCGGCGTGGTTCGCGTCAAGCATGCGGTGGAGGGCTTCGGCCTCGGCAAATGGACCGACCGGCATATGGGTCCAGATCTCGGCATTGGCCTCCCCGCCCAGCGCTGCGAACAAGCCCTCGCCATGTCCGGCCCAGTCGAGCGGTTCGAGGCGGACGCGTGCACCGACGAGCGCAACACGTCCTGGCGTCGGGCGAGGCGTCCATCCGGAGAGGTCGGTCATCCGCGTCGCTCTAAGCGCGTGCGCGAGAGGGCGCAAGCTTGCGCGGCCAATCCGGGACAGTTTTCGCGCGCGGCTGGGGCGACGCATTTGCAGCATCGCGTCCCGCACGAGTGAAGCGCCGATCCGACAAATTCGATCGATCGCGTGAAGCGGATTCAAACCATGTTCTGGCACGCTGTCCTTGAGGTCGAATCGGCGTTCGAGACGCTGACCGACCGGTGCCGGGAGATGAACGCAAGTTCAGGGAATCGCGACGGAAAAGTCACACCCGTCGGTCTTCTGAATGCCGGTTCATTCTGATGGCGAAAGCCAACCAAATGACGCGGTAAGGGCGCCTTTCGACCAGGTTGTGTCGAACAAGCGCCAACCTCGGGTGGCCTCATCCTCGCATGGGAACCACCACGTGGTCCGCACATTGAGGAATTGGCTCGAGAGCAAAGGAAGAAGGGCGTCCGTCATGTCCACGAAGATCGCCGCAGCCAGCGTCGCCGCCGAGGGAGCCTACTGGTACCCGCAGAGCCGTCGCATTGAATGGCTGGCCGATGTGATCGTGCACGCGGTGGGTCTCGCCCTCGCCATCGGCGGCTGCATCTTGATGGTCACCACCGCCGCCGGCTCAGGCAGCGTCAAATTGACGGCCGCGCTGGTCGTCTACTCGGCGGGCCTCCTGGCGATGCTGGTGTGCTCGACCCTCTACAACGCCAACACCAACATGAAGCTGTCGCGCCTGTTCGAACGGTTCGACCTCTCGGGCATCTTCGTGATGATCGCCGCGAGTTACACGCCGTTCATGCTCGCCAAGCTCCACGGCCCGGTCGCCTGGTCGGTCCTGGCCGTGGTCTGGGCTGCGGCGCTGGCCGGCGTCGCCCTTAACCTGCTGGCGCGCTGGAACGCGCCGCGGGTCTATATCGCCCTTTACATGCTGATGGGCTGGGGCGTCTTGAGCATCCTCGACCAGCTCATTCATTCGCTCTCGCCCGTGGGGCTGGCTCTGCTGGCCGCCGGCGGCGTGCTTTACACCATCGGTGTGGTCTTCCACGTCAACAAGAAACTGCCGTTCAACTCGGCCATCTGGCATGGCTTCGTTGTCGCAGCGGCGACCTGCCATTTCCTGGCGATCTACCTCGATGTCGCGTCTCGCGGTGTGATGTAGTCGCGGTGCTTGGATAAATAAGGTGAAGACCGGCTTTCAGCTCGGCAAGGCTTCGGGGCTCGCTGGCGACAGCGGGCCCCGATTGCTTTGAGTGCGCCCCGGTTCCCTTATTCGCGCCTCGATTCCTTTGCGGGAGGGGTAACTCGAAGCCGTTCCGGATGTCCCAGATCTTGGTCGAAAGCCAGCCCGTCGTGTTGGCGAACACGGGCGGTCGGCAGATCTTGTCGGTCATCCGCGCGGTGCGCGGGCCGCCCCGGCCCCTCGCCAAGCAGGCCCGCTGCCAGGTCGGCCGCGACGCCGAGGCCGACCGATCCGATCAGCGCCGCCGGATAGAAATACCAGCGCCACAGGCGCCAGTCGCTGGCCCAGATGTTCTGCACGTAAAACGCGAGCGCGCCCGCGCCGGGAAGGAGATAGCCCGCCCCGGCGAAGCTCCAGCGACGCGCGGGGAAGCTGACAGCCACGAGGCCCGCCAGGCTGAACAGGACCGAACCGATGGGCGAGAACCAGTAATTTGGATTGGGCATTTCCGCGAAACCTGCGGCCGCCAGCCTCTACACTTAGCCGGCGGTGGTGCGACCAGGGAGCAAGAAAGAGCCCGCCTGGCGGCGCTCTTCTACTGATCTGGCGGTCATTCCACGCTGAGAATGACGGTCTTCACGGTGGGATAGATCTGGGTCTTCCAGCGCCGGCCGCTGAAGACGCCATAATGGCCAACGCCCGCCTGCAGGTGATGGTGGCGCATGTGCGGCCGCAGCTTGCTGATCAGATCGTGCGCGGCGGCGGTCTGGCCGACCGAGCAGATGTCGTCCTTTTCGCCCTCGACCGTCAAAAGCGCGGTGCGGCGGATGGCGGATGGGTCAACCAGCTTGCCGCGATGGGTGAGGCGGCCGGTCGGCAGGCGCATTTCCTGGAACACCCAGGCCACGGTTTCGAGATAGAACTCCTCGGCGAGATCGAGGATGGCAAAATACTCATCGTAGAAATTCTTGATCCGATTGGCTTCCTGCTCGTCGCCTTCGACCAGCCGGGCGTAAAGATCCTTGTGCGCGTCGATGTGGCGCTGCGGGTTCATCGCCATGAAAGCCGAGAGCTGGACGAAGCCGGGAT
>JANMWT010000029.1:0-16956 GCA_031394145.1 Alphaproteobacteria bacterium
TGAAGGCGTTCAACCGCGCCGACGGATTCTTCTGGTCAGATACGGCCGGGCGTCAGCAGTCGACCGACGACTGGAAGGACTGGATCGGCAAGCGCGCCCAGTCCGGCCGCATGGTCCCGCGCGGCTTCAACAAGAACGGCATGTTCACAGGCTAGGGATTGATCGCCTTGCGGCAGGCGATGTCGCCGAGCAACCTGGTGGAATGGCGATGGCGCCAATGAACGATGATGGCCATTCATCGTCGACTGCCAGTTCCTGATCGAACACAACGCGACCTGCTTTCGCGGCGTGGAATTGAGTGTCCAGCGATGCGCTCGTCCCGTGGCGACGCTGGGGTTCCAGCCCGGCTGATTTCTATCCCGCTTTCACACGATCCTAAGCGCGTCGCTGCAGCGCTTCCGGATTGAATGGTGTGCTAGCCGGCAAAACTACGGGTCGCGGCGAGGAATGCGTCGCGATGGGGAGCGTGCGGTATGCGACCGGCCAGGCGGCGCAGGAGATCGGCAACATCCGTCGCGCCTCGGCTTTCATCCTCGACCAGGTGTCGGGCGATTGGTCCAAGGTAAACGGTCAGGCGCTGGGACAAGGCAACGATCAGGTTCGGTGCAAAGCGCTGCGCTGCCGACGGGCTGGCGGGCAGAGCGACTGGGAGAGCGACTGGCAGAGCGACTGGCAGAGCGACTGGCCGAGCGACCGGCAGGGCGTCGGGCAGGGCGTCGGCTAAGGCGCCGGCGTGGTCGACGGCGCTCGTCGCTGCGGCCTTTATCCGCTCGAGGGCGAGCGCGTAGTCGCCGGTGGCGTCGATAAATTGCAGTCGGGCGATGCGCAGCGGCAGCGCTGCCGCCTCCATCATTACCGGGATAATGATCTTGCCCGCGTCCGCAGCCACCGCGATTTCGTCAAGCACCATATCGGAAATCGTCGAGCGGGGCGAGAGAACCAGCACCATCGCTGGGCTCTGGCGCAGCGCGCCTTCAGTGATGCGATCCCAACGCTCGCTGGGGCGGATGTCGATCTGGTCGACCCAGATCGGCAGGCCGGCCTCGCGCAGATCCGCGGCGAGACGCAGCGCGAAATCCTGGTCTTTGCGCGAGTAGCTGAGGAAGAGCGGGTTCGTCGCCATCCCTGCGGCCTACCGCGAACCGGAGAGTAGGCGCATCGCTTCTTGCAGGCTGCGCCGCATCCGGTTGAACGAAGCACTCAACACGGCGATCTGATCTTTGCCAGTCCGCGTGTATTCGGGTGCATCCATTTTTCCCAGGCTAACATCCTCGGCGATGCGCGCCATGGCCATCACCGGCCGGATGACGATTGCGCCAAGCATCAGGTTTAGCACCACCGCAAGCATTGCGAAGACGCCGAGATAGAGCCCGATGAACAGCACGCCGATCCGCATCGCGCGATCATAGGCGACGCTCATCGGCACGGAGACGATTTGGGCGCCGACCACTTCGCCAGATTTCCAGCCGAAGCCGTGCTCGCCGCCATAGGCCGCGACCATCGGCGCGGGCGCTGCGGCGGGCGTGTCGTGGCAGGCAAGGCACCGATCGACGACGACAACCGGTCGCGACAGGCTCAACACCTTGCCGCGAAAGGTCGTGCGTTGATTGATGACTTCGGTCCGGCCTTTGGTGGAGCGGAAGAACTGGACGATGTCCGCCTCCCAGTCGGCGGGGCGATCGTCAAGATTGGTGGGGTTTAGAGCGACTTCGCGATAGGAGTAGTCCGGGAAACGCTGGTGCAGCATGGCGAAGGTTTTCGCCGCCGCGTAGGCCGAGACGGCCTGCGGGTGGAAGTGCTCGCTCATGTCGGCTTGCAACAAAGGCGCGACCTGCTCGGACGTATAGGTGCGCGCACCGGCAGCCGCCTCCATCATGATGCGGGAGGACTGGACCACTTCATCCCGCGCCAGCATTTCGAGAAAGGGCGCTGACACGGCGGCGAACGCGCCCGCGCCCAATAGTGCGACGACGAGCAGAAGCAGGTTCAGTTTGGTTCGAAGTCCCATTGCCCGCCCGTTTGCGGCGACGGCGCCGCACCTCGTCCCCGGTCTATTTCAGCGGGCAAGGCTGGCCGTCTGTCAAGCAGCCGGTTGGTTGCGAGGCGGGCGCAGCTTGCTGTTGCTAGGCTGGGGGCGACATCGCACCCTGGAGGGCGGTAAAGAACTTGATCGCCAGAGGGCCTTCGCGCAGGGAGTTGCTGGTCGCCATCATGTGGGCGAGCCGATAGCGGAATTCCAGGAACTCAGCGTCCGTATCGCACAACTTGCGCAAGACAGTGGCGACAGCGCGTGACACCGCAAAATTCGCCGGGCGTTCGCCCTCGGTCTCCGGATAGACGTAGTCGGAGTTGACCGAGAGCGTCCAGGCAATATCCGAGATGGCGAAGGCGGCAGGCAGATAGTCCGCGGCGATGCCATCGAGCCCGGTTCCCGCGCTCGCACGCTGCGCCAGCTGGCTCGCCAGCTCTCCGCCCTGCATCCCGGCGACTGACATGCCCTGTCCGTAGGTCGGATTGATCGTGCTGATCGAATCGCCGATCGCCAGCAGGCGATCGGGCCAGACTTTCGCCTGGTCATAACGGCGACGGGTCGAGAACGGCTTGCGATAGAGTTTGAGATCGGCGACCGGCTTGGCGTCGCGGATCCGGGTGTAGATGTCGTCGGTTGCATAGTGCGAAGCATAGCCCCGGAAACCAGCCAGATCGCGCGGCGGGATATTGGCGCCGCGGCCGCCAAGCGAAACGATCCATTCGTCGTTTTCAACGGGTAGCAGCAAGCCAAAATAGTGACTGGGCGGGGCAGGCAGGAAGAAGAAACCCTTGGCCTCGCCGCGAAAGGCCTCCGGCTTGGTGAAGCGGCCGGTGACGTAGGCGACGTTGATCTTGACGGCCTCGGTCTCAAAGGAAGCGTGTCCACCCTCGACAAGTTGCTCGGTCAGCGGGGCATTCATGCCGCTGGCGTCGAGGATCAGGTCGGCTAAAAGCTGGGAGCCGTCTTCCAGTTCGACACCGGTGCAGCGCCCGCTGCTGACACTGCAGCGACGCACAGCGGTGTCTGGCCGGACCGTGACATTGGGCAGCTCCAGAACGCGCGTTCGCAATACCCGCTCGTAGGCCGGCCGCGACAGGGAGGCGACGCTGAAGCCGGCGTCGAAGGAAGGCATCAGGCCGCCGAAATCATAAAGCGCGATGTCGCTGCCGCCGCGCATCTCGACGGCGCCGGCGCGATAGAAGGCAGCTTCCAGTCCGGGAAGCAGACGCTCCAGGCTGTTGGCGCCGCCCTTCAACAGTTGATGGATGTGGCTGCTCTGCCCCGCGCCAGGACGCGGCCTGAAACCGTCGGGCAGGGTGTCCTTGTCGAGCACCGCCACCGTCTCGAAATATGGCGAGAGAGCCGCTGCAGCGGCGAGCCCGCCCATGCCCGCGCCAACGACGATGGCAGAATGTCCAAGCACTTTCGCCAACTGAATCCCCTCAAGCGATATTTTTCCAGACTAGTCCGGCAAGGCCAAGAGACCTAGTCCGCCAGCTCCTGCGCGATCGCCGCACGCACGGCCGGCAACTCGCCCATCCGTCGGCGGTGGTCGGCGACGCGCGGCAGGGTATTCAGGTCGACCCCGTCCGCCTCGAGCCACTGGGCCAGAGTGAACAGGTAAGGGTCGCAGATGGTAAAGGCCTCGCCCATGACCCACTTTCCCCGCAGCATGCCCTCCTCGATCGGACGGAATGCCTCGCCGACCGACTGCGGGACCTTGCGCTGCATGTCGGTGAACGAGGTTTCCTCCGTCGCCCAGCGATAGCCGCGCATCCGATGGGCATGAGCGACATGAACCGTGGCGCAGAGATAGGCGTTGACCGCCTGCACCTCGGCAAAGCCGAACGGGTCGTCCAGCGGCGCAAGCCGGGTGGTTGGAAAGGTCTGGGCCACGAAGGCGAGGATGGCGGGTGTTTCGGTAAGTACGCCCCGGTCGGTCTCCAGCGCCGGCACCCGCCCCTTGGGGTTCAAGGCGAGGTAGGCGGGTGAGCGCTGTTGGTTTTCAGCAAAGCTCAATCGCACGGCTTCGTATGAGGCGCCGGCATATTCGAGAGCGATGTGCGAAGCGAGGGCGCACGTGTTCGCAGCGTAGTGAAATCTCAGCATGCCGCCACCTTCCCAATCGGCTCTGGCCGGATATCACTGCGCCGTCCCGACCGCCAGCCCGCCACTGGACCCCTCCGCTGCGTGCTGTAGGTTCGCGCATGTCCCGGAATCGGGCGGGACGGCGCTGGGAAGGGACGAAGCATGCCGGTCTTTATCGCCATTGGCGTCGTGGTCGTCGTCGGCCTGATCTTTATCGGGATCTATAACGGCCTGGTTTCGAAACGTCAGACGGCGAACGAGGCGTTCGCCGGCATCGATGTGCAGCTCAAGCTGCGCCGCGAGCTGATCCCCAATCTGGTGGAAACGGTGAAAGGTTACGCGGTCCACGAAAAATCGACGCTGGATGCGGTGATCGCGGCGCGCAACTCGGCAGCGACCGCTTCCGGCCCGGCAGCGCAGGGCGCAGCCGAGAGCATGGTCTCCTCGGCACTGGGCAAGGTGTTTGCGCTGGCCGAAGCTTATCCCAACCTCAAGGCTAGCGATAACTTCGTGAAGCTGCAGGACGAGCTGGCGCAGATTGAAGACAAGCTGGCCGCCTCGCGGCGCTTCTACAACTCGGCGGTCGGCGAATACAACACTGCGATCCAACAATTCCCGGCGTCGTTGATGGCTGGCGGCTTTCCCAAGCGCGAATTCTTCGATGTGGGCGAAGCGGCCCGAGCCGATCTCAACGTCGCTCCGACGGTGAAGTTCTGAGGTGAGCGGCGAAGCTTCGATCCGGCTCTTTCGCCCAGGCGACGAGGCTGCGTTTCACGACATAAACATCGCCTGGATCGAGCGATATTTCGTCGTCGAGACGAAGGACCGCGACACGCTGGAGCACCCGCGCGAAAGCATCCTTGAGAAGGGCGGGGCGATCCTGATGGCTGTCGATGGCGACACAGCGATCGGCTGCGTCGCATTGATACGGATGAGCGGCGGTGGCTTTGAACTCGCCAAGATGGGTGTGGCGCCCGAAGCTCAAGGCCGCGGCGTTGGCCGCAAACTGATCGCCGCGGCGATTGTGCATGCTCGCCAACTTGGCGCCACGCGGCTCTATCTCGAGACCAATTCGGCCCTGAAACCGGCGCTGAAGCTCTACGCTGATACCGGCTTCAAGCCGGTCCAGGGCCCGCCATCGCCCTATGCTCGAGCCGATGTGCAGATGGAACTGCTGCTCGGCTAGACTTGGCGGAGCCCTCATGCGCGCGCCGACAGAGCGAAGGGCAAGACGGAGTAGCCGGTTCTAGATCTCTTCCTGTCGCAGCGGACGCCACGTGTCGGTGTCGAACACCTCAAGCGGCGTGTAGTCCGACTTATAGCCCATCTTGTCCGAATTCTTGACCCAGTAGCCAAGATAGACATAGGGCAGGCCAAGCTCCTGCGCGAAGCGCACATGATCAAGCACCATGTAGGCGCCCAGGCTGTGGCGATCTCGCTCCGGCCGATAAAAGCTGTAGACCATCGACAGGCCGTCACGCAGCACGTCGGTGAGCGCCGCGGCATGGAGATCGCCTTCGGCATCTGGATCAGAGCTGTCCACCTTGTTGCGATACTCGAACACCACCGTGCGCACCGGGCTGGCGTCGACCATGCCGGCATAATCGCGCAGCTCCATCTCGGTCATGCCGCCGCCGGGGTGACGGTGGGCAAGATAGCGCTTCAGCAGGCGGAACTGTTCGCGGCTGGCGCGCGCGTGGCAGGGTTCTCGCTCGAGATCGGCGTTACGCGCCAGGATGCGTTTCCACCGTTTCGTCCACTTGAAGTTGGCGACATCAATCCGGACCGAGCGGCAGGCCCCGCAGCCTTCGCAGGCCGGCCGGTAGGCGATGGTCTGTGAGCGACGGAAGCCGGAGCGCGTCAGGCTGTCATTGAGATTGACTGCGCCATCCACCGCCAGGTTGGCGAACACTTTTCGCTCCTTCTGGCCCGGCAAATAAGGGCAGGGCTGGGGCGAGGTCAGGTAGAATTTCATCCGGCGGACGAAATCCTGTGGGACCACCTGGATGCTGTCGGCTTCCTTCATGTTGGGGCGACTGTATCTGGCGTTCGGCTTCGGGCGCCAGAGCAAAATCTCTTCGGGAACAGTCGGCCGCGGGTCGTCGGAACGTGCGCCCCCATCGCCCATCAGAGCGCGTGATCTGCAGGCATGACCGGCGCTTCGCGCATCAGCACGATGCTGACCCGGCGGTTGGCCGGCAGGTCCGGATCGTCGGGATAGAGGGGGTCTGAGGCGGCCTTGCCAGTCACCTGAAAGACGCGGTCGGAATCAACGCCATGGCTTTCCAGGATGCGTCGGGCGGCGTTGGCCCGGTCGGCGGACAGCTCCCAGTTGGAATAGCCAGAGTGAGTCGGCGCCGAGGTATCGGTATGACCGGAGATGCTGATCCGATTCGGCAGGGTCTCAATTACTTTTGCGACAGCTTCGAGCAGGTGCTGGGTGCGCGGCAGCGGTTCGGCGGAGGAGCCGTTGAACATGGCCCGGCCCTCCTGGTCGACGAGCTGGATGCGCAAGCCTTCCGGGGTCTGGTCGATGATCATGTGTTTCGACAGTTCGGCGAAGTCAGGCATGTCCTGCATTGCCTGACGGAGCGAGGCTTCGGCGCTCTGGAATTCGGCGCCTTCGGAGCGGCGCGCCAACGCCCGCGCGACGGCTTCATCGGAGGCCTGACCGGCGCCGACCTGGCCCTTGCCCTCGCCCCCGCCGGTTGCGGTCCGTTTGCGGCTTTCAGTCTGCTGGGTTTCCATGATCGGGCGATTGGAGCCGGACGAACGAGCGCCGTCCTGCTGGAAGGCTTGGCCGCCCAGCAGTCCGTCCGAGCCCTGGGTTGAGCGCGACACGCTGGCCGGCGCGAAATAATCGGCGATGCCGCGCTTTTGTTCGGGCGAAGTCGTGTTGATCAGCCACATCAGCAGAAAGAACGCCATCATCGCGGTCACGAAGTCCGCATAGGCGACTTTCCACGCGCCACCATGATGACCGCCGCCGACGACCTTCTTGATCTTCTTGATGACGATGGGCCGGTTGGTGGCGCTCATGTCGGCGGACTACCTTTGGGGCCTTGCGGCAAACGAATTTCGTCTATTCTGGTAATCTTGTAGGATTGGGCCGGTTAAGGCGGGGTGCATGACGGATATCGGCGCAGACGCCGGATTTGACGAACTGGCCTACCGGCGGGCGCTGGGCGGGTTTGGCACCGGCGTGGCCCTGGTTGCGGCCGAGGATGACGCCGGGCGGGCCCATGGACTGATCATCAACAGTCTTGCCTCGGTCTCCTTGCACCCTCCGATTGTCCTGTGGTGCCTGGGCACGAGCTGCGCCGCCTTCCGGGTGTTCACCGACTGCCCTTCATTTTCAATCAACATCCTCGGCGCGGAGGATGAAGCGCTGGCTCGCCAGTTCTCGCGCCGCGGCGACCGGATCATTCCGCCTGACCAGCTGGTGCGGATGGAAACCGGCGCCCCGGTGCTGGCCGCCGGCGTCGCCAGCCTCGACTGCCGGGTGCGCACCCACGACCGCGTGGGCGATCACGAAGTCATTTATGGCGATGTCGCCGCCTATCGCGCCGCCCCTGCCGGCGATGCGCTGGGCTATTTCCGGGGCAGATACGTGAAACTCAGCCTGGGCGATTAGGCGCGATGGCCTGACCAAAAAGAGGCCCGGCGGTCGGCTTGACCATCCCGGGTCTCGCTTGTATTCAACCAATCAGTTATCAACTATTTGATTGAATAGAGATGACCGACCGCCTCAGCGCCACCCTTGCCGCCCTCGCCGATCCGACGCGGCGGGGCCTTCTTGCGCGGCTGAGCACGGGCGACGCCACCGTGGGCGAACTGGCCGAGCCCTTCGATATGAGCCTCGCGGCAGTCTCCAAACACCTCAAAGTGCTGGAGACGGCCGGCCTGATCTCGCGGGGCAGGCAGGCGCAGTGGCGCCCCTGCCATCTCGAGGCAGAGCCCCTGCAGGCCGTCACGGAATGGCTCGAGGAATATCGCCGCTTCTGGGATCATAGCTTCAAGGGTCTGAACCACTACCTCAGGACGATGCAGCAGACGCCGCCGCCGGGGGTTGCGCCCCTGCCACCGCCCCTGCCACCGCCCCCGCCACCCCCACCCCCCAGGGCGCGCCGAAGACCGCGTCCCACGACGGCAACCCACTCATTCCCGCCGACGAGGCGGTCATCATCATCACCAACATCCTCGATGCGCCGCGTACACTCGTCTGGGAAGCCTTTACGACGCCCGAGCACGTGAAGAACTGGTATGGCGGCCATGGCTACAGCAACCCGGTCTGCGAGATGGACGTGCGCCCGGGCGGGCGCTGGCGCCATGTGATGCGCACCCCTTCGGGCATCGAGATCTCGATGGAGTTCGTCTTCGTGGAAGTGGTGAAGCCGGAGAAGCTGTCCTGGCGGGACGTCGACGACGCCAAGCCGACGACGCCAAGCCGTCCTCGCTCAACACCGTGACGTTCGAGGATCTCGGCGTCCGGACGAAGTCGACGTTCGTCGCTCGTTTCAACTCGCTGTCTGCGCGGGCGGTGGCGATGAGCTGGGGTTTCACCAGCGTGATGGCGGAAGGGGATGAACGCTTGCGCACCGTGCTGGGTGGAATCAAACGGGCAGCCGGCGAGCCATAGACCAGGAGGACGAGATGCCAACGCTTTCGGCCTTCATGAACCTCTCGCTCGACGGTTGTTTTTCCGACAGAAACGGCGACATGAGCGCGGTTCATGCGCTGCACAACGACTCGGAATTCCAGGCCTTCACGGAGGCAAACGCCAAGGGCGGCGGCCGGCTGGCGTTCGGCCGCAAGACCTACGACATGATGGCGGGGTATTGGCCCACGGCGATGGCAAAGCAGCAGAATCCCGTCGTCGCCGAGGAGATGAATGCAAGGCGCAAGATCGTCTTCTCGCGCAGGATGAAGGACGCTGAATGGGCCAACACCACGGTGCTGGGCGGCGATCTCGCGAGCGAGGTGAAGCAGCTGAAGGCTCTGCCAGGACCGGACATGGTGGTCCTCGGCAGCGGCAGCATCGTCGCGCAATTGTCAGAAGCAAAAATGCTCGATGGGCTGGAGCTGGTGGTCAACCCGGTTGTTTTTGGAGACGGTCGAAAGCTGATGCAGGGCGTCAGCAAGAACTTGACCTGGAAGTTCACCCGAAGCCGCGCTTTTTGCAAATGGCGCGGTGTTCTTGGCCTACGCTCCAGCCTGATTTTCCCACGCCCTCTCTGTTGCTTCCGATCGCCATGCTAAGGAGCGCGCGAACACAAGTCACGGAGCAGGCGTCATGGCGGTTTGCGCATTTCTGGGCCTCGGTGTGATGGGCGGGCCGATGGCGCGGCATCTTTGTGAAAAGGGCCACGCGGTTACGGCATGGAACCGGACGCCAGCGCGGGCCGAAGCCTGGCGCAAGGCCAGCGGCGGCGCCGTCAGCAAAAGCGTCGCCGAAGCGGTGGCAGGTGCTGAGTTTGTCTTCTTGTGCCTCGGTGATGATCCCGACGTCGAAGCTGTCTTCGCACGCGCCGAGCCGGCGCTGGGAAGGGCAGTGGTGGTCGATCACACGACGGCATCCGCCGGTCTAGCTCGGCGACTGGCCGCACGGTGCGCCGTCCTCGGCGCATCCTTTCTTGACGCGCCAGTCTCGGGCGGTCAGGCCGGTGCGGAAAAGGGCCAGCTCAGCGTCATGGTCGGCGGCGAGGAGCCGGCGTTCAACAAGGCCCAGCCGGTGATGATGGCCTATTCGAAGCAGATCACCTTGATCGGCGAAAGCGGAGCGGGACAACTTGCCAAGTCAGTCAACCAGATCTGCATCGCAGGCATCGTGCAGGGCCTTGCGGAAGGTCTGCACTTCGCGCGCAAGGCGGGTCTGGAGGAGGCCAAGGTGATTGAGGCGATCTCGAAAGGCGCGGCGCAGAGCTGGCAGATGGAGAACCGCTGGTCGACTATGGTCGAGGGCAAATTCGATTTCGGGTTTGCGGTGGACTGGATGCGCAAGGATCTACGCATTGCCCTCGATGCGGCGCGCGAAACCGGCGCCTCGACGCCGCTGACCGCGCTGGTCGACCAGTTCTACGCCGACGTGCAGGCTGAAGGCGGCGCCCGGTGGGATACCTCAAGCCTGATCTCGCGGCTCAACCGGGGCTAAAGCGTGAAGGTCTTTCTCCATAATATCGAGCACGAGCTTGAAGAAAAGTTTGTCACCGCCGGAGGGCCGGGTGTGCAGAACGTCAACAAGGTCGCGACCGCGGTGCAGCTGCGCTTCAATGTGAAGCGATCGGCCGCGTTCGACGATGAACAAAAGTCGATGATCCGCCGCGCGCTCGTCTCGCGCATCACCGAGGATGGCGACCTCATCTTGTTTGTGCAGACCCATCGCTCGCAACTGCGCAATCGTGACGCGGCACGCGTCCGTCTGGTCGACATGCTTGAGAAGGCGCTGATCAAGCCCAAACGCCGTGTACCGACCAAACCAAGCCGCGCCGCCAAGGCGCGACGGGTGGACAACAAGACCAAGCGCGGCGCGATCAAGCGCGAGCGCGGGCGGGTTTCTGACGATTAGCCCGGCCGCCACCGATCGCCGGAAAATAGCGCTTCAGAATACAATTTATAGTTGTACTTCGGGCACCTTCATGCTTCCAATAACACAACTGGAAGTTGTGTTTCGGTCTGGAATAAATTGGGTGGGGAGCATGCATGGCGGAGATTCCGAAGACGAGAACCTGCGTCCGAACGGAGGAGGCCCAACACCTTCGCGCCTTCATCCGCAATGCCGAGCTGATGGGCGGCCGTATCGCCGGGGCTCGCTTGGCGCGGCCAGAGGATGCTGCGGCGCTTGCCAGCCTTTTGTCCGATCCATCGATCGGTCCCAAGATCTACACCATGCCTCCGGTGATCGATGAGCTGAGCATGTCGAGCTTCATCGCCGACCACCTGATGCAGCGGGCGCGGGGCGAGGGCATTCTCTTTGTCTCCTTCGATGTCGCTGGCGATGCGACGGCCTACTTCGATGTCGAACTTTGGCCCGAATGGGGAGCCGCCAAGTTCGGCGGCGCGGTGCGCGCCGGCCGCCAGGGTCGCGGATTTGGCGGCGCGTGTGGCCTTGCGGCGGTAGAGTGGTGCTTCGACCAGCTCGGCGTCAACCGCATCTGCGAGACGACAGCACGCAACAATGACCGCTCGATCCGACTGTTGTCGCGGCTCGGCTTTGAACAGCTGGGCGAGGTCACAGCGCACCGGCCCGATGGATCGACGCGCCCCTCGCTTTACTGGGAGCTCGATCGCGCGCGCTGGGACGAAGCGAAGGCGCAACGCAAAGCGGGTTAGGCCGACGCCTTCATGCGAAGCTGACCGAGATAGTTCCGTTTGCCCAGCGCCACGCCCCGGGTTCGCAGGATGTCATAGGCGGTGGTTGCATGAAAATGGAAATTGGGCAGCGAGAAGGACAGGAAATAGCCTTCCGCAGTGAACGGGATTTTGGTGTCGCCCATCTCGAACATCACGTCCTTGCCTTCGAGCGCATTGATGTCCGCCGGTTTGATCTGCTCCAGCGCTCTGATCGTGTCAGCAATCAGCTTCTGCAATGCCGGGTAATCGCCATCGGCTTTCCGCGGCGGATTGATCACCCCCGTCTTGGCGCCCTCAAGCGCGCCGAGCGAGTGGCCGACGACCGCATTGATCTGGTAGCTGAAGGGCAGCATGTCTGCGAACAGGCGCGTGGAGACAATCTCGGCAGGATCGATGCCCTTCTCGGTACAGTGCTTGAGCCCGCGCTCCATGAAACCCGCGACGCCTCCGAGCGTCTGCAGGTAGGACAGCACAGTCACGTCATAAAGTGAAATCGCCATAGTCGTTTCCCCGATCGTGTTTTGTGCGGCGTAGCGTCGAAGTCGACCTGCGGCAAGCGCCGACGTCGCCAGTCACATGCGAAGCCCGATTTCCTTTAAGCGGATTTCGAGAAAGTCCTGGGACTTCAGCGGCTCAGGATAGCGATTGGGCCGTTCGGCGGTGATCGTCTGCGGCAGCGTTTTGATCTCATAGTCGGGCCGAAAGTGCAGGAAGTAGGGCGTCGAATAGCGCGGGAAGCGCGAGCGCTCGGGCTTCGGGTTGACGACGCGATGCGTGGTCGATGGCAGGACATGATTGCTCAAGCGCTGCAGCATGTCGCCAATATTGACCACCAGCGATCCAGCCGGAGGGTTCACATCCAGCCACTGCCCGTTGCGGTG
The DNA here is from genome assembly GCA_031394145.1 of Alphaproteobacteria bacterium. GTDB lineage: Bacteria > Pseudomonadota > Alphaproteobacteria > Caulobacterales > Hyphomonadaceae > UBA7672. Next base: position 12,352 of record JANMWT010000029.1, read on the forward strand.
CAGGACCTGCAATCCGCCTTCCTCGGCGCCCAGAAGCAGAGTGATGACGTTGATGTCTTCGTGGGCGCCGGCGCGGACCGATCCTTCCGGCGGCGGTGTCGGCTGCGGCGGATAGTGAAGCAGGCGCAGGATCGAGTTGCCGTCCTTCACGGTCTCGTCGAAGAAACGGGGTGGAAGTTGTAGGTCGAGCGCGATGGCCGATAGGATTTCCAGTCCCAGCGCGTCGAGCGCGTTGAACATGCCGTTGGTCGCCTCCTTCCATCCTGGCACTTCTGACGGATAAAGGTTCTCCCCCATGATCGCAGCGTACTTGTGCTGGGGGGGCAGCTCGCGGGCGACGTGCCAGAACTCCTTGAGATCGTGGTTGGCGGCGCCCTTGGCGATCTCGGTCTTGAAGGGCGTGTAGGCGCGCTGACCGCCGCCGCCGGGAATGAAGTAGGATTTCTTGATCGGCTCGGGCAGGGCGAAGAAGGCCTTGCCGGCGTCGACGCCGCGATCGAGCACCCTCTGGTCCATGCCATGATGACCGATCACGCCGAAGCCGGTTTCGCGGAACGAGCGGCCGAGCTTTTGGGAAAATCCCTTGGGATCGGTCTGCCAGGTGCGATAATCGATCGGCTTGAACAGGTCGGTCTGGGTGGCCATCGCTGGATTCCGAGTTAGCTTGGGTGAGTGCACTCTGGCGCCGGATGGGGCGGGCCGCCATTTGTCGTAAGCGCCTATGTACAGGACAAGCCATGACCGATGCCACCGCTCAACCGATCGACCTTTACTATTGGCCGACCCCAAACGGCTGGAAAGTCACCATCGCCCTTGAGGAAATGGAGCAGCCTTACCGGATCATCCCGGTGAACATCGGCAAAGGAGACCAGTTCAAACCGGATTTCCTGGCGATCAGCCCGAACAACCGGATGCCCGCGATCGTTGATCACAATGGTCCCGACGGCAAACCGATCTCGATCTTCGAAAGCGGCGCCATCCTGCAATACCTTGCCCGCAAGACCGGCAAATACGGCGGCGAAAATGACCGTGAACAGGCCGAGATCGAAAGCTGGGTGATGTGGCAGATGGCCAATCTTGGCCCAGTCAGCGGTCATCACAACCATTTCCGCAATTATGCGCCCAGGATTGAGCCTGATCCGATCAAGCTGAAATACGGCCAGGACCGGTTTTTCAATGAGGTGAACCGGCTTTATGGCGTGCTCGAGGTCCGGCTGCGCGATCGCGAATGGGTAGCAGGACCGCTCTCGATCGCCGACTTCATGATCTGGCCGTGGATGACGCTGTATAAAGGACAGGGCCAGGACATCGGCCAGTTCCCGTCGGTGCGGGCCTGGCTTGATCGCTGCAAGGCGCGCCCCGCCTTCTCGAAGGGAAGGGAGGCCGGCGCAGAGCTGTCGAAGACAAGCATCGCCGACAACACCAAGGAAGCCGAGGAAGCGCGGAAAATCCTCTTCGGCCAGAAGGCTCGGATCTGACCACGCATCCGATCTGGGTCGTCCGGATGCGGCGCGAGCTGGATGGGGCTCTTGATAATCCTGTGTGGCCAGGCGGCGCCCGCGTTCGAGCGCTCTTAAACGACAAGCAGGACGCGAAGGCAGCTCATGCCGTGCTGCAGTCCGGCTTCTGGGAGGGCGGGGGCGGTGCTGTGGCGTTCCCGCGCTGGTGGTCCGCGCTGCGTAAGACTGCAGCGTTCGATCCTGCGCTCTTCTTCATCGTCGAGGATGAAACGGGCATCGCCGGTCTGGCGCATTGCCGGACCAATGCATTGATAAAAGATCTCGCAGTCCATCCTCGCGCGCGTCGCCAGGGCCTTGGCCGGGCGTTGATGCTGACAGCGTTCAGCGCGTTCGCCGCGCGGGGCGAGGTGCGGGTCGATCTCAAGGTGCGCGAAGACAATCTGACGGCGCAGCGGCTTTATCACAGCCTGGATATGCGCATCGTCGGACGCGAAGCTGCATGAGGCGCGAATGCGGGTCGGCGTGCCAGCAATTCCAAGTAGTCTTTGATTCAATCTTCTGAATCTCTGTAAACTCAAATAAATCTCAAATTAGGACAAAATCTGACCAGTATTAACTACGTCGAAAACCTTGTTCTATTGAATGAACCTATCGCCGGTGATGCGGCGGGTGTGTGGAAGTTGCGCTTCGAGCCCGAGAGGCAAGGCCGCCTTCCAGTAGTTCAAGGGATGCCAGAATGGCGTACGCAGACATCGAGTTCGAGGTCCCCGAGTTTGGCCTCACCAAGGAAGCCTCAGGCGAGGAACTCTATCGCGTCGGTCTGATCTATTCTGAGGGTATGGGCGTTGTCGCCGACATCCTCGCAGCTCACAAATGGTTCAACCTCGCAGCCTCGCGCGGTCACCGTGAAGCCCGCATCTGCCGCCAGGAAATGGCCGAGATGCTGAGCTCCACCGATATCATCAAGGCCCAGCGCGCCGCGCGCGAGTGGATGAAGAAAGCCAACTAGGTTTTTAAGACCCCACCCGCGAAGACGATGGCGCGCTCGACCAAGACGTCGGTCGAGTTCACCAGCTCGCTATTGAGATCGTCGGCCGTAAGAACGATCGGCACTTCGGTGCAACCCGCGACGACCACTTCTGCGCCCTGGGTCTCGAGCCTGCCGGCCAGCACCGCCATTGATCGGCGCACCACATCACCGGTGTCGCCAGACTTGATCCGGTTGATCAGCTCCTGAAGTGTCCGCTGTGAGTCTGGCGGCAGGAGCACCAAGTCGAGACCAGCCTTTCTGCATGCGTCCTGATACAGATTGGCGCGCAGGCAGGGATCCGCCGCCAGCAGCCCGACGCGCTCAGGTCTCAGTTCCGCAACCACTGCGACTGTCTCATCGATCATGCTCAGGAACGGAACGGTGATCGCTTCGCGGATCTCCGCCTCGTATGCGTGCGCGGTGTTGCAAGCCATTACGATGAAATCAGCGCCGGCAATCTGCAGTCCGCGTGCGGTTTTTGCGAGCGCAGCACCAGGCGAGGGGCCCTCAGCCAAACTCGCCGCGTTGCGACTAGGCACTTTTGTGTTGTTATCGATGATCACACGCAGATGATCTTCGTCACGCAGCGCCTTGGTTCGCTTGAGAATCCTGGCGAAAAAATCGAGAGTCGCCGCCGGCCCCATGCCGCCAATCACTCCCACGGTTTTGGTTGGTTCACTCACTTGCCGCGCAACACGGTCTGATAGGCAAAGAGCGATGGCGCGCCGCCCGTGTGAACAAAAAGGAGCTTCGCATCCGGCTTGAAGTGACCGCGCCGCACCAGGCCGATCAATCCCGCCGCAGCCTTGCCGGTATAAACCGGATCGAGCAGCACGCCTTCGAGCCGCGCGAACATTTGCACGGCCTCGACCATCTCGTCCGTCGGCAGCGAATAGCCCGGGCCCACCCATTCATCCAGCGCCGTGACCGCGGTGCGGGCCGGCGCGGGCAGGCCGAGGAAGTCAGCGGTCTCGACGGCGAGCTTGTGGACATTGGCCTCCTGTTCAGCTCGCACACGGCGCACATTTATGCCGATGAGCGGGATCGTGACGCTGGCGCTGCTCAGTCCGACCAGGAGGCCGGCATGCGTGCCGGCGCTGCCGCTCGCCACGACGATGCCGTCGAAGGCGAGGCCCGTGTCGAGCGACTGGGCCAGGATTTCGCGCGCGCAGACGACATAGCCGGTGGCGCCGAGCGGGTTCGAGCCGCCGCCGGGAATGACATAACCCTTGCGGCCCTGGGATTTCAGCTTGTCGGCGACCGCGTGCATGGTCGCAGCGAGGTCCGTGCCAGCGTCGACAATGATCCGATCCTCGGCGCCGAGCAGATCGAACAGGAAATTGTTGCCGGAGGCTGCCGGATCATAACTGCCTGCGACGCGCTGTTCGAGCACAAGCTGACACTTGAGCCCCTCCTGCGCGGCGGCGGCGAGGGTGAGCCGGCAGTGGTTGGATTGCACGGCGCCAACGGTGATCAGCGTGTCGGCGCCCTGGGCCAGTGCGTCGGCGATCAGAAATTCCAGTTTGCGCGTTTTGTTGCCGCCGCCTGCGAGGCCGGTGAGGTCATCGCGTTTGATCCATATTTCCGGTCCGCCAAGAGCGCGGCTCAGTCGCTCCAGCTTCTGGATTGGCGTGGCGGCGGGGGTGTAGCGTCGGCGAGGGAGGCGGGCGATCTGCATGCGTCGCAGGTTACGCCGGGACCGGTGCAGAATAAATAGCCGGAGCTAAGCTCAAGGCCCGAGGCGCCTAGAACCGCGCGACGGGGAAAACAGCGAGACGACGACTCGGCAGAGCGTTGTGGATAAACTGCTTCACGAAAGGGCTGTCATTGACGATCGCCTTGCGGGACACATCGCGGGGCACGTAGACCCCCTCGGTCCCGCACTACGGGCCAGTGTCCCGTGCAGTCAGCGCAGCGATGGTGCGGGCATCCACGACCCGGCTCATCAGCTTGCCGCCTTCCGCCCACCCGCTTCCTTCCAACCGTTTTCGTCCAACCGCTTTTCGGCCAGCCCGCCTGCGCCGGTGACCACAATCGCGGGTCATCCCGACCGGTCAACCAGGGATGCCGCCGATCGTTTCGATCCCGGCGCCACATTCCACATTGACGCCCGCA
>JANMWT010000037.1:0-23812 GCA_031394145.1 Alphaproteobacteria bacterium
GCCCTCGATCTCGTGGCCGAGGGTGTGGGGCAGGGTGCGTCCCTTGCTCCAGTCGAGCTTGTCGCCATCGCCAAGGTCGACATAACCGTCCTGCAGGTGAACGTCGGAGTGGCAGACGCCGGAGTGGGTGATCTTCACCAGCACTTCGGTCCCCTTGGGCGTCGGTTTGTCTGAAGTGACCTCCTCGAGCGGCTTGCCGTAGGCGGTGATGGCTTGGTTTTTCACGGGGCGACGTCTCCTCAGGAACGCAGGGCTTCAACCTGCGTTAGCACGCCTTCGGAGCAGAAATGAAGGGCCGGCCGGTCAGCCAGGCTTGGCTTCCGATTTGATCGCGGTCGCCGCGGAGATCGGCCTGGGCGTTTCGCTCAGCTTGGCCGGGCGCGGCGGCGGACCCGAGCAGCGCAGCAGCAGGGCCCGGCGCTCTTGAGGTGTCGCAGCGTCGTCGACCAGGGCGTCAGCCGGGGCGGGATCTGCTTGGGCGGCCGGGGCAGGCGAGGCGTCGCCTGGCGGCGCGGGCGGCGCGGCGAGAGCGGGGGCCGAAACCCCGAACGCCATGATCAACGAAACAACCAGAAGCTTCATCGCGTCCTCCTCAAGCTCAGCGAGCAGAAGGCCAGGCTCCATGCGGCCTGCGGCAAAATCGGGACCGGAATTGTGCTGTTGCTGAGGCAGACCCTTACCCCAGCGGCAGCGCCTGCATCAGGCGCAGCCAGACCTGCTGATCGAACCCCCTGTCGGGCGCAGCCTGACCGGTGCGCACGACCACCAGCTTGCGACTTGGGACGACATAGATTTTGCGGTCCTGCGCGCCCAGTGCAGCGACGAGGTCGGCAGGCGCGCCCGGGATCAGCGCGGTCTCCTCACGCCGGCCGGCTGGACGGAGCGTATAGGTCGAGCCGTTGAGCCACCACAACCGGCCATAGGCCGGGTTGGTCGGGCTGCGCTGGAAGAGGCGGGCGAGCTCCGCTTCGGACACGACCTGCTTTCCATCCTCCGCCTTGCCGTGATCGAGTACCAACGCCCCCAGCTTCGCCATATCGCGTGGGGTCGTATAGAGGCCGGTCGGATTCCCGACATCGGCGAAGGCGGCGGGGCGTTCGCGCCAAAGCGTGTCGGTCATCCCGGCAGGTTGCGTGAGCCAGAGCTGCGTGATGTCTTCGAGCTCTTTCATCGCCGCAGCTGTCAGCACCGGCTTCAAGACGGCGTAGGCTGGCGTGTTGTAGAAAAATTTTGTTCCGGCAGGCGCTTCATAGGTCAGCGCCTCACTCAGGCCCGAACTCATTTCCATCAGGTTGCGGACGGTGATCGTCTTCTCCTGGACTGGCGTCGCCTTTGACCAGCCCGGGCCGATATAGTCAGAGACCGGTTTGGCGATATCCAGCAACCGCTTGTCGATCGCCACGCCTGCAAGAATGGCGATGAAGCTTTTTTGCGCCGAGGCGACGTCTTCTTGCAGCGCGCCGTGGCTGTCGGTCCCATGGGTGAAGTTGGTCGCGAAGGTCGCAGCCTCGAGCGGCAACGGCCAGTTGTGTTCGTAGATCACTTTGCGGTCCTGGATGATCAGGAAGCCGGTCGTCTTCTGCGACTGGACATAGGTTGCGACCGCATCGAGCGCAGCGGCGTTCCAGCCGGCCTTCGCCGGGTCGGCGGCGCTTGCCGGCGGCGCCCCAGCCGGGCCGGACGCACAGGCGCCGAGTCCCAGGATTGCCAGGGCGGCGGCGAAACCAAGACGAACGAATGGACGAACGGCGTTGATTGCCTTGTCCTCCAGCGGATCCGCCAGCATAGCTGGCGTTTGCCGCCATCGACCATGGTTTTTAAACCGAAGCGAACCAGGCGATTTTCAGCCTGGCGGCAAAGCGTGTAGGTTTGCGTGCGATTCTGGCAAACCCTTTGAGGGCGAGGGCGGCATGGCCGAAGACGTCTTCATCTCCTACAGCCACGAGAACAAGGATGCAGCACGCATCCTGGCCGAGATGATCGGCGCTAAGGGCTATGGCGTCTGGTGGGATCATGAGCTCGTCGCCGGCGACAGCTACACCGAAGTGATCGAACAGAAACTCGACAACGCCAAGGCGGTGATCGTGATCTGGTCGGAACAATCGCGCAAATCGCACTGGGTCCGAGATGAGGCAGCCGTCGGCCGCGATCGCAACCGGTTGCTGCCGGTTGCAATTGACAGCAACCCGCCGCCGCTCGGCTTTCGGCAGATCCAGACCATCGACCTCGAGGGATGGGACGGGCGCGACCTCGCTCGCCTGTCCTCGCTTTTCCGCGGCCTTGCCGGCCTGATGGGACAACAGCCGCAGGCCCAGGCCCAGGCGCAGGCCAGCGCAGCCCCTGCTTCGACCAATCCGTTCGGCGGTCGGGCCGCTTTGGCGCCCGAGCCAGCGCTTGCGCCCGCCAAGGGCGGCAAGGTGGTCGCCGGCGTCAACGCAGCGCCGAACAACAAACCCCTCAAGCAGATCCTGCATGAGGAGAAGAAGCAGCGCTCCTTCTTCCGCACCTACTGGCTGACCAGTTTCATGGCCTCCGGGGTCTTGTCGGTCATCTGCGGCTTGCTGCTGGCCAGCCAGGGGTCATCGGTTATGGGTGGCGAGGTGAACCGCTCGGCCCCCGAGCAAGTGGGCATCGGCATCGGTGCCGCCTTCGTGTTTGTCGGCTTTGGCCTGTTCGTCGGCAGGTTCTTCGTCATCGTCGGCCGGCGCCTGTCAAAGCGAAAGTCGATCCGCTATTTCGACTCGGTGACGAGCTGGCTGCTGATCGTTTCCGTCGTGTTGTGCGTGCCGGTGGCGCTTTTCTACAACGACCCGGACAGCCCCGGAGTGTTCGCGACCTTCGCAGAGAAACTCGCGCTCGGCGTGTTTTCGGCCGTCGGCGTCACGTTCCCGCTTTTCGCTTTCTTTTCGATGCCGATCGGATTCTTCAAAGGATTGGGGCGGACGAGCTACGCCGACGGCAAATAGCATGCTCAACCCTGCTTGAGACCATCCTTGCCCGCCACGCGGTAGAAGCATGACCGCCGCCCCGTGTGACAGGCTGCTCCATCCTGTTTCACCCTCAGCAACACGGCGTCCTGGTCGCAGTCGATGCGCACTTCGACCACGTGCTGCTCGTCGCCGGATGTATCGCCCTTGCGCCACAGCGCCTGGCGTGAGCGCGACCAGTAGACGGCCCGGCCCGTGGCAAGCGTCTGCCGCAGCGCTTCGGCGTTCATCCAGGCCAGCATCAGGACCTCACCGCTCTCGGCGTCCTGGGCGATGGCGGCGAGCAGGCCGTTGGCATCGAATTTCGGGCGCAGTTCGGCCGTCTCGTCCTGGGCGGAACCGGAAAGGGGGGCAGGGTAGGTCATCGAATTTATCTAGACCAAAGCCAGGGTCGCGTCATGGGGGAGGGGGGTGAGCCTGGCGGCCCTGCCGGAGGCAACTGGCGGTCGCTCTGGGGTCTGCTAGACTCAGACCCCGGTCAGTGGGGTTATCGATGAAGCGTTTTGTCATCTGTTTCGATGGAACCTGGCAGAAGCTGCGCCAACCGAAACCGACCAACATCGCCCTGATCGCGCGCAGCGTCGCGCACACCCATACCCTACCGGATGGCCGGCAGATCCCGCAGATCGTGATCTACACGCAGGGGGTTGGCTCAAACACCGATGCACTTGGCAAAGCCGGCTTCATGGACGGGATCACTGAGGGGCTGAACCAGATGCTCGGCGGCGTCTTTGGCGACGGGTTGGAGGACAGCATCGTCGACACTTATCTGCGCCTCGCCTTCAACTACGAGGCTGGCGACGAGATCTACATCTTCGGCTTCAGCCGCGGCGCCTTCTGCGCCCGCAGTTTCGCCGGCCTGATCGGCGCGGCGGGGATTGTCAGCCGCGTTCACGCCGAGCGCGCCTGGGACGCTTTTCGCCTCTACCGGACGCGGCCGGCGCCCAAGGCTGGGCAGGTCGAGATCGACGACTACGAGGCGAGCCGGCGCGAGTTTCGCAGAAAGTATGGCAAGGGCCGCCGCGCCGAGGACGGCACCCGCATCCAGACAGACGAGCCGCCGACCATCGCCTATCTTGGGATTTTCGAGACAGTCGGCCAGCGCGGCATGCCCAGCGCGCTCGGCGGCTTCGCCCGATCGCTCAACCGCCAATTTGGATTCCACGACATGACGATCGGCGAGAATGTTCTCGCCGCTCGCCACGCCGTGGCGATCGACGAACGCCGGCTGGGTTTTCCGCCGACCCTCTGGGAGGGCGTCGATGAAGCCAACAAGCGCGCGCACTGCGATCCAAAACGGCGGGCCTATCAGCAGCGCTGGTTTGTCGGCACCCACGGCGATATCGGCGGCGGGGAAGGTTCGACCCTATCGGCTGCGCCGTTGAAATGGATCACCCAGGGGGCGAGTGAGGCCGGTCTGCGCTTTTATGCGACTTATGGCGCCGATGAGTCTCCGGTCGACCAGGCGCTGCGCGAGGCGGGCCTCTGCTTTGATGGCCGGATCTCGAAGCCGCGTTTCTGGGATTCGCTGTCGCCGATGAATTATCCGATCTATTCGCGCCGGATCTGGGCGGCCAAGGCGCGCAAGGACCGGCCTTCGCCTGACTTCGCCGTGGATGTGCTTGACCCAACCGTGGCCAGGCGCGCCAAAGCGAAGAAGCTTCGCTACAGCCCGCCGCCCTTGCGGCCGTTCAAACCGATCCTCGACCAGCTGTTTGGTCCAGACGATCCGACGCCCCCGCCGGCAGCCTGAGCCATCCGATCGGATCACTTGCCCGCAAGTCGCAAGAAGCGCTCGCGCAGTTCCTGGTCGGTCTTGAAGACGCCGGTGAACTGGGTGGTGATGGTCGAGACGTTGGGGTGATGGACCCCGCGCGTCGTCATGCATTCGTGCTTGGCGTCGATCATCACGGCGACGCCTCTGGGAAGCAGGCTATCGTTGATCGCCTGGGCGATCTGCGAGGTCATGGTTTCCTGGGTCTGCAGGCGCTTGGCGTAGATCTCGACTACCCGCGCCAGCTTGGAGATGCCGACAACCGCTTCGGTGGGCATGTAGGCGACACAGGCGGTGCCGAGAAATGGCGCCATGTGATGCTCACAATGCGATTCGACATCGATGTCGCGGAGCATGACGATGTCGTCATAGCCTTTCACGTCCTCGAAGGTCTTGGAGAGATAATCCATCGGGTCCTGCGTGTATCCTTCAAACCATTCCCCATAGGCGTCGACAACGCGCTTGGGCGTGTCGAGCAGGCCCTCGCGCTTGGGATCATCGCCCGCCCACGCGATCAGCGTGCGCACGGCTTCCTCGGCTTCATCGCGCGAGGGGCGAATTGAGTCAGTCCCAGGCTTGAGTATCTGGGCCTTGCCCTTGATGACGGCGTCCATGCTTTTCCAGCGACCCCAGGGTCGCCCTTTCGACTCTGAGGGGCGGGGGTCGAGCCGGGGCCGTGGAGGAAGACCTCCCATGACCCGGACTTAACGCCCGCCCGCATTGATCCCCTCAGGGGCGCGTGAGACATAGGCGCCTCTTTCGGAAACGCCAATCGCCTTCGCAGAAACGTTTATCGAATATTCCTAACGGAACGAAAAGACCGAAGCTTCGCATGGACATTCGCCTCACCAATACGCTGAGCCGGGAGAAGGAAATCTTCCGCCCCGCCGATCCCAAGCGGGTGACGATGTATGTCTGCGGGCCGACGGTCTATTCCTACGCCCACATCGGAAATGCTCGACCCCCCGTTGTTTTTGATGTGCTTTTTCGCCTTCTGCGACGGGTCTACGGGGCGGATCATGTGGTCTATGCGGCGAACTTCACCGACATCGACGACAAGATCATCAAGGCCGCCGCTGATGCCGGCGTTGCGGTCGGCGAGGTGACTGCGCTTTATGAGCGCATCTATCGCGAGGACATGGCCGCGCTGGGGGTGATCGAGCCGACACTTCGGCCTCACGCTACGGAACATATCCCCGGCATGCTGGCGATGATCCAGACGCTGGTCGACACCGGACACGCCTATGCGGGCAAGGATGGCGTGCTGTTCCATGTTCCGTCGATGCCTGACTATGGCAAGCTCTCGAGACTCGACCGCGAGACGATCGTCGCCGGCGCCCGCGTCGAGGTCGACGCGGCCAAGCGCGATCCGACGGACTTCGCATTGTGGAAAGCGGCAAAGCCCGGCGAACCGCCCGAGGCGCGCTGGGCATCACCCTTCGGCGAGGGGCGCCCCGGTTGGCACATCGAATGCTCGGCGATGGCGGCCGCGACCCTGGGTGAGACCATCGACATCCATGGCGGCGGTCTCGACCTGAAATTCCCGCATCATGAGAACGAGATCGCCCAGTCCGAATGCGCCCACGGCAAGCCGATGGCGCGCTACTGGCTGCACAACGGCTTTCTCTCGATCGACGCCGAGAAGATGTCGAAGTCGATCGGTAATGTGAAACTCGTCCACGATTTGCTGAAGCACTATTCCGGCGAGACGATGCGGCTTGCGCTGCTTTCGGCGCACTACCCGCAACCGCTCGACTGGACCGAAACGCTGCTCGTGCAGTCGAAGGCGACGCTCGACCGGCTCTACAACGCGCTGCGCCGCCTCAAGCATGTCGAGGACATCGAGGCCGACGCGCCCGAGGGCGTGGTTGCGGCGCTGGCCGACGATCTCAACACGCCGCAGGCGCTGGCTGAGCTTTCGGCGCTCGCCACTGCGGCGAACAAGGCCGAGCGCCCCGAACAGGCGAAGCTGAAGGCGCAGATCCTGGCGGCGGGCGCGCTGCTCGGTCTCCTGCAGGCCGATCCGGATGACTGGGCCCGCGGTGACGCCGGCGATGCGGCCCGCATCGATGCACTGGTCGCCGCCCGCGTGGCGGCGCGCAAGGCGAAGGACTTCGCCGAGGCCGACCGCATCCGCAAACACCTCGCCGCGGAGGGCGTCGAGATCATGGATGGCGCCGACGGATCGGCCTGGCGGCGGGTATAGGGCGTTTACCGCTCCAGGCGTTTGACGGCGCGACAGGGAGAGCGGATGATCGGGCCGATGACATGGGGTGCAAGATGCGACTGGCCAAGATGCGACTGGCAGTGATGGCGGCAGCGCTGGTTCTAGCCACGGCGTGCGCCAGCGGCGGTGAAACGCCCGCCAAGGGCGCGGTCAATCCCACTGGCGGCGCCCGTCCGCCGCAGGGGCCCGGTCCGGGCGGCACAGATTTCGGTTACTGGAACCGTGATCAGGAAGGGGCTGTCGATGCGTCCTTCCGCAGTTTCATCCTGGCGCATTACAAGTCGGCTGATGCGGCAAGGGCCCGGCCGCTCCTCGAGAAGGATGGCTTTGTCTGCAAGGACGGCAGTCAGCGCGTCGAGGCGACGGCCGTGCCGCAACTCGAGTGCACGCGGCTCTACAAGCTTGACGACGACGTGCACGCCTGGACGGTCGAGTTCTGGCCGAATGGCCGCGAGCCGCACGCGCGCTACACGCGAACGCACATTCGCGACCGGCTGCAGACCTATGACGACCGGAAGCATCACTAGGCGGATCGCGTGAGCTACTGGATCGACCCCGACGAAGAGCCCAGCGCCGGCTTGGTCCGCGTGATCGGCGAGCAGGTCGACAAGCTGCGCGACAGCTGCAGCGGCGCCAGCGACCAGCCCGCCGTTTTCGTTCACAAGGCTCGGGTGCGAGCCAAGCGCATCCGCGCGGCGCTGCGGCTCTTGCGGCCAGTTCTCGGGCAGAGGGCCTATGCCTACGAAAATGCCTGGTGGCGCGATACGGCCCGCGGCCTGTCCCGGGTGAGGGATATGACCGCGCGCAGCGAAGCTCTGGCGACGCTCACTCCAGAGATCGAAGCCGAAATCGATGGCGCCGTGCTGCGTCGCCTGCGCTGGCAGTTCGAGCGCGAGCGCCGCGCCTATGAGGCAATTGTTGCAGCTGAAGATCCGGTCGGCAGGTTCTGCGCCGCTGTCGGCGGACGCGACTTCGATGAGCTCTCGGGGCTCGAAGGACTCAGCCACAAAGCGTTGGCCCGCGGCCTTGGCAAGACCTATGACAAGGCGCAGACCGCGATGGCTGACGCCTATGACGGCGAGGCGCCGGAACTGTTCCACGAATGGCGCAAGCAGACCAAGTATCACGCGCTGCAGCTGCGGCTCGTCCGGCAGGTCTTCCCCGTCGCCGCGGCGCGCATCGAGGCGGCGCGCGACCTCGCCGAGCTGCTCGGCGCGGTTCAGGATATCGAGGTGCTGGTGACCGGACTGTCGGACGGTCGCAACCAGCATATCATCGCGGCGCTGGACGCCCGCCGGCGGGGGATGCTGCACGGCGCACGGGTCGCCGGCGAGGCCTTGTTCGCCGATAAGCCGAAGGACTGGTCCCGCGCCGTCTGGAAGGCCCATGCGCCGGCCGAGGCGATGGCTTGAGGCGGTCAACCAGGGGCGCCCTTGACCCCAGCCTCGCTGCGCCCGACCTGTAGCCGATGTTTGGCGAACTTTATCACAACCGGGTGCTTGAACTGGCGGCCGACATTCCACATGCCGGCGTCCTTCAGCATGCACAAGGCAGCTCGCTGAAAGTCTCGCGCGTCTGCGGCTCGACGGTGAATGTCGACGTCATCCTCGGCGCCGACGGCCGGATCGCCGAGATCGCCGTCGATCCCAAGGCTTGCGCGCTGGGGCAAGCGGCGACCTCGATCCTCGCGCGCAACGCCATCGGCAAGTCGCTGGAAGAGATGAAGGCTGCGCGCGACGGCTTGCGCGCCATGTTGAAGGACGGCGCCGAGCCGCCCCAGGGCGATTTCTGGGAGCTGCGCCACCTGGCGCCAGTGCACGCCTATCCGCCCCGCCACGCATCGACCCTTCTGGCCTTTGAAGCTGTGGTCGAGGCGATGGAGCAGGCGCTGGCGCAACCTGCGTGCTGACCAAGGCTGGCGCGGCCGGCGAAAGTAGGCTTCAGCGTCACCCCACCGGATTTGATCTCTTAACCAGCCGGCGCTATATCGGCGCCATGGTCGAGGCCAAACCCTACAGCCCGATTGCGGGCGCCCTGCTGAAGGGCTGGAAGGCGACGTTTTCCGTCGTCGGCCAGACCTGCGGCGTCGAATGCCGGCATGCGCCGACGTGTTCGGAATACGCCGCTGAATGCGTATCGCGCCACGGCGTCTGGGCGGGATCATGGATGGCTGTGGCGCGCATTATGCGTTGCCGGCCCGGAGGATCGCACGGGTGGGACCCGGCGCCGACCCTCACTAGCGCCGGCGCACGCTGGTATGCCCCCTGGCGCTATGGCGACTGGACGGGCGACCGGTCCGGCGGCGTGCGCCTCTAGGCTTTGGACCTTCTGGACATTGAACCTGCGGACGCGGTGAGCCCGGCACGGGTTCAACCTTGCACCAAATTGGCCTACACGTCCGCCGACGCCAAGAAAGTTGCGACCATGATCAACGTTACGTTCCCCGACGGCTCGAAGCGGGAATATCCCGACGGGTCAACGCCGCTCTCGATCGCCGAGAGCATTTCCAAATCGCTGGCCAAGCGCTCGATCCTCGCCAAGGTAAATGGCGAGCTGCGCGACATCAAGCGGCCGCTCAGCGGCGATGCGACGCTGGCGCTGCTGTCGGCCGCTGACAAGGATGGCCTCGACGTCATCCGCCACGACGCGAGCCACGTCATGGCGCAGGCGGTTCAGGAGCTGTTCCCCGGAACGCAGGTGACGATCGGTCCGGTGATTGACGACGGATTTTACTATGACTTCGCCCGCAAGGAGCCCTTTTCGACGGAGGATTTTGCCCGGATCGAGGCGAAGATGAAGGAGATCGTCGACAAGGATTTCCCGATCGAAAGGGAAGTCTGGAACCGCGAGAAGGCGATCCAGCACTTCAAGGACATCGGTGAAACCTACAAGGCTGAAATCATCGACGACATCATCCCGGTCGGCGAAGAGGTGACGCTTTATCGCCAGGGGCCATGGGCCGACCTTTGCCGCGGACCGCACCTCTCCTCGACGGGAAAACTGCCCAAGGCGTTCAAGCTGATGAAGCTGGCTGGCGCCTACTGGCGGGGTGACCACCGCAACGAAATGCTGCAGCGCATGTACGGCACGGCCTGGGCGACGGAGGCCGATCTCGAGGCCCATCTCAAGCGCATCGAGGAAGCGGAAAAGCGCGACCACCGCAAGGTGGGCCGCGCGCTCGACCTCTTCCACATGCAGGAAGAGGGGAAGGGCATGGTGTTCTGGCATCCCAAGGGCTGGACGGTCTGGCGCGAGGTCGAGGCCTATGTCCGCCGACGCCTGAACGCCGCCGACTATGTCGAGGTCAAGACCCCGCAAGTGCTCGACCGGGTGTTCTGGGAGCAGTCCGGCCATTGGGAGAAGTATCGCGAGAACATGTTCGTCTGCGAGACGGCCGAGCATGAGACGCTGTCGCTCAAGCCAATGAACTGCCCCGGTCACGTGCAGATCTTCAAGACCGGGCAGAAATCTTACCGCGACCTGCCGCTGCGCATGGCCGAGTTCGGCGCCTGCCACCGCTACGAGCCATCGGGCGCGTTGCATGGCCTGATGCGGGTGCGCGGTTTCACTCAGGACGACGCCCACATCTTCTGCCGCGAGGACCAGATTGAAGATGAGACGGCAGACTTCATCAAACTCGCAAAGAGCATCCATTCCGACTTCGGCCTCGATACGGATCACATCAATCTCGCCACGCGGCCCGAACTCCGGGCCGGCAGCGATGAATTCTGGGACAAGGCCGAGGCGCAGATGCTGAGTGCGGCTCGCAAGGCCGGGGTTGAGCCGATCATCGCCGAGGGCGACGGCGCCTTCTATGCGCCCAAACTCGACTTTGTCATCAAGGACGCCATCGGCCGGATGTGGACGTGCGGCACGCTGCAGCTCGACTATGTCCTGCCTGAGCGCCTCGATGCCGAATATGTCGGCGAGGATGGCGCCAAGCACCGCCCGGTGATGCTGCACCGGGCGATTCTGGGCTCGCTCGAACGCTTTATCGGTATCGTCATCGAGCATTATGCCGGCGCCTTCCCGATGTGGCTCGCGCCGGTGCAGGTGGTGGTGGTGACGATCTCGGAAGCGGCCGAAGGCTACGCCCGGCAAGCGGCCGACAAGCTCAGGTCGACGGGTCTGCGCGTTGTGCTCGACCTGCGCGCCGAGAAGATCAATTACAAGATCCGGGAGCACTCGCTGCAGAAAGTCCCGGTGATCGCGGTTGTCGGCGCCAAGGAAGCGGAGGAGGGCAAGCTTGCCCTGCGTCGCTTCGGTTCGCAGGCGCAGGAAGTCGTCCTGCTCACCGATGCAACAAGATCGCTGGCGATCGAAGCGCTGGCGCCGGATCTGAAACGGGCGCACGCCGAGGCTTGATGGACACCTCGCACGACATCCGGGACCAGGCGCAGGTTCTTGGCCTGCGTCTGCGTCTGGGTCTCGTCGATCTGGCTCGGATCGAGGTGTGGGCGGACGAGACCATCGTCGCGGATGAAACGGCGCCCTCCGACATAGCCGAGCTTTGTCTTGCGCAGACCACGGGCCGAGAGCGGGCGCTGACGCAGCTCGACGCGGTGGCGCGCGGCGCGCCAACCGCGATGCAGATCATCGACGCCCTGCGTATCGTCGATGTCGACGCCTTGTCCGACCCTGCCGCCGAAAAGCTGGCCGGCGCGCTGCAGGTGGTTTTGGCGGGCGTCGATGCGGCGGGCCGCCTCCCCGAACGTCTCGCCGCCGGCCTTGGTTTTCCCGATCGCTTCTGGCAGGCGCAGGTTCACCGGCAGGTGGGGTTCGAGTGCGTCGCAGCCGATTTCCGCGTCTTCTTGAAGGCGCTGCGGCGGCCGGTGGCGGTCTCGGCTGTGGTCCGCCCGGCCGACGGGCGCCGGGTCTCGGCCATCGTCGTCAGCTATCGCACCGGCAAGGTCTTGATCGACTGCCTCGCGGCGCTCGAGGCCGACGCGGAGATCGATGAGATTGTCCTGGTCGACAATGGCAATCCGCCCGAGACCCTGGCGGAGGTCGCAGCGATGAAGGCGGCCTCGCGCAAGTTGCAGGTCATCGGTGAGGGCGAGAACCGCGGTTTTGCGGCAGGCGTCAATCTTGGGGCGCGCCATGCGACCGGCGACCGGCTGCTGGCGCTCAATCCAGATGCGATCTTGCAGCCTGGCGCCATCGCCGCACTGGAGATGGCTCGCGCGATCGGCGCCGAGCCCATGGTGGTCGGCGGTCGGATCTTTGGCGCCGACGGACGCGAGCAGCGCGGCGGCCGGCGCCGCAGGCTCACGCTTGGAACGGCGGCGGGAACGTTTCTCGGACTGTCGCGCCTCGCCCGCCTTCATGCCTCGATCAGAAGCATCAATCGCCATGACGAGCCGCCGCCTTCAGGCCCTGTGTCGATGGGCGCTGTCAGCGGCGCGTTGATGTACATGTCGCGCGCCGGATTTGACCGGCTCGGCGGTTTTGACGAGGGTTATTTTCTGCATGTCGAGGATCTCGATCTCTGCCGGCGGGCGGAAGCGGAGGGCGGCTCGGTCATCTACACGCCACTCGCATCGGCGCTGCACCACGGCGGGACATCGGATGCGCCCTCGGTGGTGATTGAGCGGCATAAGGCGGCAGGGCTCGCCCGGTATTTCGGCAAATTCGCGCGGACGCCGGCAGAGCGGGTGCTGGCGGCGTTGCTCGGGCCTGCGATCACCATCGTTCTGGTGGTGCGGGCGAAACTGCGCGGCTGACCTATTTGATCAGTTCAGGCGTCAACTCCTGCGGCGGGCGCAATTCGGGGGCCGACGCCGAGGAAGGACAGCCGGCCGGCTCGACGACGGCGGCGACCAGGATCGAGGGATCGCCATTGGAATAGTTCATGACGTAACGCCGCGCAAAACGAATGCAGCGGTCCGCCGCCGCCGCCGCATCGGTGAGTTCGCTGAGCGCCTTGCGGCCGAGCTTGTCATTGGCGTTGATCAGCCAGGCTGGCCGATAGTCCTCGGCGACCGACGGCAGGGCGGCCTTTGATTCGCCGGCCAAGAGGATCTTGCCGCCAAGCTCGAAGACCAGGCTCGGTTCGTAATAGGCCATGGCGCGAACCACTTTCGGAGCCCGGCCTTCGCAGCCGGATTTCTTCCAGGCAGCGGTGTCCTCCGGCAAGGCGCAGACTTCCGCGAGGGCGCTGAGCGCAGCCTTGGTCGACAGGGTCCAGGACTGGTTCGGCAGCACGCCGATCCGGTAGGTCCAGCCGGCGACGAGCGAACAGGCGAGGAGCCCGCCGAGCATCGCCAGCGGCATCTTCTTAACGAACGCATAGATCGTCCCAGCGGTTGCGAGGACGATCAGGAGGGTTGGCCACAACCCGACGCCGCTTGCCTTCCAGTCGCTGGCCCAGTCAAAGGCGACACGATCAGACAGGGCATGGCCAAATCGGCGTGCGGCGTCGGAGCGGATTGCGTCCAGGACCCAGGGCGTCGGCAGGGCGGCGAGCAGGACAGCTGCGAACGCGAACAGGCCGAGGGAAATCCAGCGCCCGCCTTTCCACTCGTCGGTGGAAAACCAGCGATCTGCGGCCGCCCCGGCCATCAGGGCGAAGGCCGGATAGAGCGGCAGGGTATAGTGAAACAGCTTGGTCGGCGCGATTTCAAAAACGATCCACGACGGCGCCAGCCAGCAGACAAGAAAGCGCCACGCGCCTGTCTCGCGCTCGCTCGACGCCTTGGCTGCTGATTTCGCCGGCGCTGCAGGCGCTGCGCCGCCGCGTTGATGAACCAGGTTGGCGATCGCCAGCCACACCCCGGGGATCAGCAACAAGGTTCCTGGCCAAAACAAGAGGGGCAGTCCGGCGAGATGCTGACCGGGCAGCCCTTTGTGCCCTTCGGCGATGCCGGCGATCTTGCGGCCAAGGTCGATTTCGGCCGCTTCCTTGAGGAAGGCGCCGCTGGTGGCGATTTCAACCGCCACAAACCAGGGGATCGTCATGATACAGAACAGGCTGATGCCTGGCCAATAAAGCAGCGGCCTCGCCCAATCGAATTTGCGCTCCCAGATAAACAGCGAAACCAGGGTCAGACCGGCCACCATTGGCGCGATCGGTCCCTTGAGCAGCACGCCGATGGCGAGTGCGACCCAGAAGACCAGTCCCTTCCAGCGTCCCGGCGCCGTCCGCATGTGCGCCAACGCCGCCATCGCCACCGTGAGGAAGCCGCATTGGGCTGCATCCGTCTTGGCGATATGCGCCTCGGACGACAGCAGCAAACAGGATCCTAAAATCACCGCGCCGATGAAGGCGGAGCGCCGGTTGAACAGGGCTGATCCCGCCCACAATGTCGCCATCGCCGCCAGCATGCCGCCAACCAGCGAGGGGATCCGAAACGCGGCGATCTCGCGCGCCGCCGCCCCGGAGGTCAGAGCGACCGACACCGCCTGCATCCAGTGGATGCCGACCGGCTTCTTGTTGCGGAGGCCCTCATGAAAGCGGATGACGACAAAATCGCCGGTCTCCATCATCTGCGAGCTGGCTTGGGCAAAGCGCGCCTCGTCGCGGTCCATGGTCGGAACGGCGATCAGGCCGGGCAGGGCCAGCACGAACACGATCGCTGCGACGACCCCATAGGCCCAGCGGGTCTCGATGAACCTGTCGAAGAACGCCATGATGCGCGTGCTGCTCCTCGGCCTCTCGCCGATTCAGTTGTGCCGGTCGCAAACCGCGCCGGACCATAACCGAGCCAAAAGCCGCCGTCGCGGGATTTGTTCGCCGGGTGGTTGAGCCCCAAATGTGCCGCTCTGAAAGGCAACAGGGGCCATCCCGCAGGCTTGACCAGCCGGCCCCTCGCAAGCGCCGGCCGGCGCGGCTATAGGGACATGCGGGACATGATTGCGAGGCCTCACGCGTGACCAACACGGATACCATCGCCAAGTCGGCCCAGACCAGCGCCGGAACGCTGGAGGCGCCGGGCCAGGTTGACGGCCAAGTTCACGGCGAGACCCACGGCCAGATCCACGGCCAGATCCACGGCCAGATCCAGGGCCAGATCCAGGGCAGGCCCGAGTTCAGCGTCGTCGTCCCCGTCCACAACGAGGCGGGAAATGTCGAGGCGCTGGCCGCCGAGATCGCCGGGCATCTTGCGGGCCGGGCGTACGAGATGATCTTCGTCGACGACAGCTCGCTCGATGACACGCGCGCGCGGCTGGTTGCTCTGCGGACCAGTTTGCCAAATCTGCGCGTACTCGGCCATCGCACCAATGCCGGCCAGAGCCGGGCGGTGCGCACCGGGGTGATGGCGGCGCGAGCGCCGGTCATCATCACCCTCGATGGCGACGGACAGAACGATCCCGACGACCTGATCGGCCTCGTCGGCCAGCTCGCTCGCGCCGATGCGCCGGCCAACCTCGCTCTGGTGCAAGGCCATCGGGAAAAGCGCCAGGACAGCGGCTGGAAGCGCTTTGGCTCGCGCATGGCCAACTCTGTGCGTCGGTCGATGCTGAGGGATGACATCGCAGACAGCGGCTGCGGCCTGCGCGCCTTCCGGCGCGACGCCTTCCTCGCCATTCCCTATTTCGACCACATGCACCGCTACCTGCCGGCGCTGATGATCTCGGAAGGTTTTGCAGTCGAGTCCCGCAAGGTCAACCACCGGCCGCGGCGATTCGGCCGGTCGAACTACACCAATTTCGGGCGTCTTGGAGACGCCCTGTCAGACCTGCGCGGCGTCATGTGGTTGCGCCATCGGCGCCGTTCGCCAGGTGGGGTCGACGAACTCTAGGTTATGTCGACGCCCGCCTGAGGCGGCTTCCAAGGGCTTTCATTTCCTGGGAATCTTCGATACCGCTTGGCGGCTGACGGTCGGGACGGAGACGTCAGGGGCAAGACGATGCGGGTTTTCCGCCGCCAAGAGGGGCAGCGCTATGCGCGTTATCTTCGGTATTTTTCCGCTGCTGGCCATTCCGGTCATAATCTACAACCTGATGGGCTTTGCCTTCGCGGGACATGACGGCCAGACCATGGCGCAAAGCCTCGCTGCGCCCTTGTGGACGATCCCGATGGTCGCCCCAGATTCGCACTGGGCGATTTCCTCCGGCGACCTGCTGGTGATCGTCTCGCTCGCCTTCTTCTTCATCGAGATCTTGAAATCGACGTCGACGGGCACGGCCTCGATCGCCAATCATGGCGTCTCGATGATCGTCTTCATCGTCGCGCTGGTCGAATTCCTGCTGCTCAAGAACTTCTCGACCTCGGCCTTCTTCATCCTGACAGTGATGTGTCTGCTCGATGTTCTTGCCGGCGTGGTGGTCACGATTATCTCGGCCCGACGGGACTTCACCTCAACCGACACCATCCAGAGGGGCCACTAGACTTCACGCCCCGATCCTCGCGTACGAGTACTGAGTATGGGCATCTTCTTTGACCAGGACTGGTTCGACGACCGGCTGAGGGCCTCCGGCCTCACGCGCGGGTCTCTGGCTCTCGCCGCCGGCATGTCGGTCGATGAAATCGAGATGGTCTTCCGCGACCAGCGTGAGCTCGACAAGGGTGAGATCTGGGCCTTCGCTCGCGTGCTGTCGGTCGATCCGGTCGAGATCGCCAGCCGCTCTGGCGCGGCCGACCCTTCGGAGTCCGCCGGCACGCTCTCTCTGGGCGAACAGATGCGCGGCGGCATGGCCGCGCCGAAGCCTGACTTCGTGATCACCCGCGAAGTCATCGCCGGCATCCATGAGCGGATGGACCGGCTCGAGCGCATGCTCGAATTGGTGATCACCAAGCTGGACAAGGTTTCCCGGTAAATCGCCGAAGGGCGCAGGCGCGATGGCTCAAGCCGTCTTCGTCGTCCGCGCGCGCAGCGGCGTGCGCGCCTCGGGCTGGCTGTAGGCGCGGGCAAGAGCCGCCGCAGAAGGCGTGAGACGCGGAGCGCCTTGCCCAAGCAGGTGGGCGCCGAAGGCGGCGGCAAGCCAGGGGTGAGCTGAATGGCGCGCCCGACGGTCGTCGGCGCCTCGGCGGCGACGATCGACACGACCGCGCGTTTTCTCAGACGATGACCGCTGGCGGCGATCCTCGGCGCGATAAACGTAAGGGACAGGCTCCACGCGCATGGGACAAGCGCTGCAAGAGCCGGGCCCGGAGCGCCAACCGATCGAATCTGCAACGAAGGCAGGGTTAACCGCGTGGCCCCGGCGCGGGTTCAGCTCTTGCCCTTGCCGGCTTCCGGCGGGATGGCGAGCGAGGCGAGCTGGCGTTGCATGTCGGACATCTGTTTTTGCAGGGCCCGCAGTGCGTCGGCCCCGTTGGCCGCCGTCGGCGGCGGCTCGGCGTCGGGCGCGCCGGGCATGGTCGGCGGCGTCATCGGCTTGGGCGCGAAGGGTGTGAAGAACCGCATGGTTTCTTCGAACATCTCCATGTTCTTGCGAACCTGATCGTCGAACGCCTTGGCCTTGCTCTCATCGCCGAGCGCGGTCGCCATGTACTCCCGCCACTTGCCTTGCTGGGCGGTGAAGTTCTGCATCGAGAGTTCGAGGTAGGCTGGCAGCATTGACTGGAAGCTGTCGCCGTAAAACTGGATCAACTGGCGCAGGAAGCTGACCGGCAGGACGCCATCCTTGCGGTTTTCCTGCTCGAAGATGATCTGGGCGAGCACGGTGCGGGTCAGGTCGACCCCGGTTTTCGCGTCCTGGACGGTGAATTCCTTGCCGTCGCGAACCAGCGTCGAGAGATGCTCGAGGGTCACATAGGCGCTGGTCGACGTGTCATAGAGACGTCGGTTCGCGTACTTCTTGATGATGATCGGATCGTCGGCGCCGTTGCCGTTGGCGTGGGTCAAGCAATTCTCCCGGCGGCCTTGCGTGCGCTTCGCCCTCCCTCAAGGCGTCGGCCGCTGGCCCGCGTGCTGATTAATCGGTGGTCCGGCCGCTGTGTAGCACGAACATTACGCAACTGCACATGTCCTCTGATGCAGCGCACTGTTGGATAACATTACCAGTTTCCCGATTCACCGAATTGAGTCCCGCCGCCGGGAGGTCTAAGGCTTCCAAGAGACGCATCACCAATTCGTGAAACAGGGGTTAGGCATGTCCAGGGTCGCGCTGGTTACCGGCGGAACGCGCGGCATAGGTCGCGCGATCAGCGAGCGACTGGCTAAGGACGGTTACAAGGTCGCCGCCAACTACGCCGGCAATGACGAGGCAGCCGGCCGCTGTGCGAGCGAGCTCGGGATCAAATGCTTCAAATGGGATGTCGGCGATTACGACGCCTGCGCCGCCGGGCTGGCCGAGGTTGCCAAGGCCCTCGGCCCGGTCGATGTGCTGGTTAACAACGCTGGCATCACCCGCGATGCGACACTGCACCGGATGACCCGCCAGCAGTGGGACGAGGTGATCCGTACCGACCTCACCTCGGCCTTCAACCTCTGCCGCTTGACCATCGAGGGCATGCGCGAGCGCAACTTTGGTCGCGTCATCAACATCTCCTCGATCAATGGCCAGAAGGGCCAGATCGGGCAGGTGAACTACTCGGCGGCCAAGGCAGGCCTGATCGGCTTCACCAAGGCGCTGGCGCTGGAGAACGCGAAGAAGGGGATCACCGTCAATGTCGTCTGCCCCGGCTACATCGACACCGAGATGGTCCAGGCGGTTCCCGAAAAGGTTCTGGAAGGGATTATCGCTACAATCCCCGCTGGCCGGCTCGGCAAAGCCGAGGAAATCGCCGCCTGCGTCGCCTTCCTGGGCGGACCAGACGCAGGCTTCATCACTGGGGCGACCCTGACAGCCAATGGCGGCCAATACATCACCGGGTGATGCCAAAAAACATCAAGGACGGCGGGCATCGCCAGGCCGCCGCTGCAGGTTCTTGTCTGTGTCCCTGAAACGCCCCATCGTGACGGTCGGGGAGCGGGTTTCGAACAAAGAATCGCCCCAGTCCCCGGGCTTGATGGCTGGGATGGCAATGAAAGAACTTCATGTCCCTGCGGGCGGGTCCCTCGCCGTTTTGGCGCTCGCATTGGGATTCGCCTCGACAGCGAACGCACAGCAGGCCGGCCCGCGCAGCGCTCCGGCGCCAGCGCCCCCGCCAATCGGTTTCACCGCCTCGCCGTCCCGCGCCTCCTCGCCGCCGCCCGCCGCCAAATACGAGGACTCCGTCTCGCAGCGCAGTTTTGTGCTCGACCGTTCGGGCGTTGGCCCGCTCCTGAAATTTGACGACAGCCCGGAAGTTTTCGCCCTGCGCGCGACCTCGGCCCAGCGCGGCGACGATTTCCTGCGCAACGACGCCGGGGACCTGATGCTGCGCGTAACCGAAGCTGGCAACGTCATCGCCTATCTCGGCGCCAAGACCGGCGCGCCGGCCGACATCGCCGGCATTGCAGCGCCGCTGGATGCGCCGGCGATGACCGGCTCTCTCACCCAGCGCGTCAAGGTGGCGGCCGGCAATCTTGGCAAGATGGCTGGACACGACGTCACGATATTCGGGACCGCCGCGTTCGGCGCCGATGAGGAATGGGCCGCCGATGCGCTGATGATGACGGTGATGGGCGTCGAGCGCGCCGACAAGGCCGCTCATGGCGCCGTGCAAGGACTGAAGTCTGTTCGCCTGGTCAAGTCCGCGACGCCGACAACCACGTTCCGGGACGGCGAACTGCTGCTCGGCGTCAACCCGTTGGCGGGCTATGCGGGCCGGCCATCCTCCGAAGCCGTCGCAAAGGCGATCGCGGTCGAGAAGCCGCGGAGCTAGCCTCGCTCAATCTGGCGTCCAGTCCCTGGGCGCGAGTTCGAAGGCTGAAAAATCGAAACCTGGCGAGACGGTGCAGCCGACCAACGTCCACGCCCCGGTGGTGGTCGCCGCCTGCCATTGGCCGGGTGCGATGACGACCTGCGGGCGCTGCCCGGCAAGGATATCCGGCCCGAGAATTTGAACCTCCTGTCCGCGCCCGAACGAGCGGGTCAGCTGCAGCGGATCGCCGGCGTAGAAATGCCAGGTCTCGGTCGCGTCAATCCGGTGCCAGTGCGACCGCTCGCCCGATTTCAGGAGATAGTAGATGGCCGTTCCAGGCGAACGCTGGCCCTCGGGAGAGGCGATGCGATGGGTTTCGCCATACCAGCCGCCCTCCGGGTGGGGCTTGAGGTTCAGCGCCGCGATGATGCTGTCAGCGTCGGCCATCAGAACCGGTTCTTGCGCTCGCGGATCTCCGCAAAGGTGGCGATCGCATCGCCGGGATGGCCCATCGCCGCTTGCAGGTAAGCCACGTCGGCGCGCAGGAATGGATTGGTCGGCCGCTCGATCCCGATCGTCGTCGGCACCGTGGGGACGCCCTTTGCGCGTTTGGCGGTGATTTCGGCGGCATAGCCTTGCAGCGCCGGGTTGTCGGGGTCGACGCTGAGGGCGAAGGCGGCGTTGGCGGCGGTGTATTCGTGGGCGCAGTAGATCGCCGTATCATCCGGCATGGCGCGCAGCTTGCCGAGACTGGTCCACATCTCGCGCGCGGTGCCCTCGAACAACCGGCCGCAACCGAGCGCAAACAGGGTGTCGCCGACGAAGGCGATGTGCTGGTCGGCCAGATGGTAGGCGATGTGGCCGGCGGTGTGGCCTGGGGTGTCGAGCACGCGGGCGCTGAGCGAGCCGAGCTTCACGATATCGCCTTCGACCAGCTGGCGATCCAGCGTCGGTATCTTCCCCGCCTCGCCCTTGGGCCCTGCAATGGCGCAGCCGGTCGCCGCCTTGATCGCTGCATTGCCGCCGGCATGGTCGGGGTGCCAGTGGGTGTTCCAGATCTGGGTGATGGTCCAGGTCTTCGCCTTCGCTTCCGCAAGGATGCGTTCGGCGTCCGGCGTATCGATGCAGGCCGTCTCGCCGCTGTCTGGATCGTGGAGCAGGAAGCCGTAATTGTCCTGGAGGCATGGAAACCGGTGAACGATTGGGGCCACGGCTTTACCTTTCGGGGCAGGGTCAGCCCTATATAGGACCAATGCGCTTCGACATCGACCGCCTGCAGGCTTTCTACGCCTCGCCCCTTGGGCGGATGGCCCAGGAGATGATTGCCCGGCGCGTCTCGACCCTGTGGCCGCACGCCGATACGCTCGACGTGCTGGGCTTTGGCTATGCCGACGCGCTGCTGGAGCCGTTCCGCGCCCGGGCGCGGCGGGTGATCTCAGCCTCGCCGGACGGCCAGGGGGCCATCCGCTGGCCGGCCGAGGGCAAGAACAACGCCGTGCTGGTCGATGCGGAGCGGCTGCCGTTCAAGGACGCGCTGTTTGACCGCCTGATCGTCGTCCATGGCCTTGAGGAAGCCGAAGGTCCGCGCCGCCTGCTTCGCGAGTTCTGGCGGGTGGCGGCGCCCGAAGCCCGGATCCTGATCATCGTCGCCCACCGACGCGGGCTCTGGGCCCGCGCCGAAACGACCCCGCTCGGTCACGGTTCGCCCTATACGCGCGCCCAGCTCTACCGCCTGCTGGAGGAAAGCATGTTCCAGCCGACCGCTTCGGCCCGGGCCCTGTTCGCACCGCCGATCGATTGGGGGCTGATTACGGCGGCCGGCGACGCCTGGGAGCGAATCGGCCGCTTCGCCTGGCCCAGTTTCGGCGGCGTCTTGATGATCGAGGCGGTGAAACGGCTCTACATCGAGCCCGGCGGCCGGCCGCAGCGGGTCAAAAGGGCGGTAAATGCGCCGGTTCGGGCGCCGGGTCCCCAAACCTTGCGGGAACCGGTTGACAGGCTCGGGCATTTAGGTGTTTAAGATGTGTAAGTAGAGCAAGTTGATCAGTCCGGCCGCACGATGTGGTCGACAGGCCCAATCACCGCCGCCACGGGCGCGGCCATCACGAAGGAAACTGACCCATGAAATACGTCACCGCCGTCTTCAAACCGAGCCGCCTGGATGCCGTCCTCGACGCCGTCACCGCGGCTGGCGCCTCGGGCATCACCGTCACCGAAGTCCGCGGGTATGGTCGCCAGCAAGGCAAGACCGAAGTCTATCGCGGCGCGGAATACGAAGTGCGCCTGCTGCCGAAGGTCCGTGTTGAAATCGCCATCAGCGATGTCCTGGTCGAGAAAGTGGTCGAGGCGATCACCCAAGCCGCCAACACCAGCAAGATCGGCGACGGCAAGATCTTCGTCATGGACCTCGAATCGGTGTTGCGCATCCGCACCGGCGAGAAGAACGAGGCGGCGCTCTCGTCCTGATCGACGCTGAACCATCCGCGGCTCCCGCGATTTCCACTCCAGATGGAAACGCCGGGGGCCGGCGCGTCCCGGCCTGAATCCGGGACGTCTGGCAGGACATGACCCCAGACCAGCCGCGCCAGACAGGCAGGCCGCTGGAGCGCCCCTCCAGGCGGCCGGCCGCGGTTGATTGATCGGAAGGCGATGACGCCCCTGCCGGTATCGAAGGGTCGTCGTCGGCATTGTCTCATCGCTCGGCTCGAGCGTGGTGAGCGGGGGATGTCGAGCGCTCGCCGCCGGGTCGGTGGCGCAAGCCTATTCGGCGGGCCGCGCGCCGCGTTCGAGCACGAACACCAGCTCCTCGGCGAGCCAGTTCATCCGGGTGAGGGAGGCGGCGTCCGCGGTTGCCCCGCCGACGGCGGCGATCGCGGCGACCCTGAGTCCGACTTCAGCAGCCAGCTCCGCCATGTCGCGGGCCGAGCAGGGGCGTCGCGCGCCGTCCGACCACCAGCCGGTGTTGTGGCCAAGTGACGGGATCCGCCCCGTGGTGATCAGCGTTGCGCGCACGCGCCAGTGGCCATAATTGCGGAACGAGACGATCACCCGACGGGCGATCCGGGCGAGTTCGCCCAGCACGAATTTCGGTCGCGCCAACTCCTGGATGGTTTTCGACAGGATGGCGGCGTCAAACGCGTCGTCGGGATAGACGGGCAGGTCATTGTCGGCGTCGCCCTGCACCACGGCGAGGCCTTTTGCGACGCAGCGATTGACGCCGGTCTGCTCGACCTCGAGGCCGCGGGTGCGCGCCCGCCGTTCGGCCTGCAAGAGCTCCATCAGCTGGCCATCGCCGCAGCCGACGTCGAGGACCAGGTCGCCAGGGTTGATAAACTGGGCGATGGCGACATGGTCCGCCCGGCGCATGGCGGCAGAACCGGGTCCCGATTTCATGCGGCGGCCGCTCGTCGCTTCAACCCGCGCGCATCGGCGGCGGCGTCGATGAAGCCGGTCATCGCAGCGTCGAACTCCGGCTCATCGAGGAGGAAAGCGTCGTGGCCCTTGTCGGTGTCGATCGAGACATAGGACGTCTCGCATCCGGCGGCGTTGAGCGCGCGCACCAGATCGCGGCTTTCGTCTGGCTTGTAGTGCCAGTCCGAGGAGAAGGAGAAGACGCAGAACCGCGTGTCGAGGCCGCGGAAGGCGTTGGCGAGCACCCCGCCATTGGCGCTCGCGAGGTCAAAATAATCCATCGCCCGCGTGATGTAGAGGTAGGAGTTGGCGTCGAACCGGTCGACGAAAGTCTGGCCTTGATGGCGCAGATAGCTCTCGATCTGGAAGTCGGCGTCAAAGCCGAACGTCACCTTGTCCCGGTCCTGCAGCTGGCGGTCGAACTTCCGCTTCAGCGAGGCTTCAGAAACATAGGTGATGTGCGCCGCCATCCGTGCGACGGCGAGGCCGCGATCCGGCCGCACGCCTTCGGCCAGATAAGCGCCGTTCCGCCAGTTGGGGTCAGCCATGATCGCCTGGCGGCCGACTTCGTAGAAGCCGATATTCTGCGCCGATTGGCGCGCCGCCGAAGCGATCGGGATCGCCGCAAAAACCCGGTCGCGGGCCTGGATCGTCCATTCCAGAACCTGCATGCCGCCGATCGAACCGCCGGCGACCAGGAAGACATCCTCGATGCCAAGCCCGTCGAGCAGGGTAATTTG
>JANMWT010000058.1:0-2615 GCA_031394145.1 Alphaproteobacteria bacterium
CACGCGACCAAGGCACGCGACCAAGGCACGCGTACAAGGCACGCGTACAAGGGAGGAACCGCATGCGCCGGAATTGCCTGGGTTTGAGTCTGGGTTTGGGTCTTGTCGTCAGCTTGGGGATGGTCCCCGCCGGGCTCGCGCAGACGCCGCCGGCCTATCGCGTCGCCACCAGGATCGCCTTGCCCGACGGCGGATGGGATCTCGCAAGTTTTGATCCGGTCATGCGGCGCGCCTATATCGCCCGGAGCGACGCCGTCACTGCGATCGACGCGGACACCGGCAATGTGACAGGCAAGTTTGCGCCCGCCAATCGTGGCCACGCCACGTTGGTGCTGAAGAACGGCGCCGAAATCCTGGTGACCGATGGCGCCAGCGACACGGCGATCATCTACGACGCCAAGACAGCGGCCGAACTCGCGACCATCAAGACCGGCGGAAATCCGGACGCTGCGCTCTACGATGCCGCCAGCGGCCTCGCCGTGGTGATGAACGCCAGGGGCGGCAGTCTCACCCTGATCGATCCCAAGACCCGCGCCTCGGTTGGCGAGATCGCGATCGGCGGATCCTTGGAACTGGGTGCAGGCGATGGTTCAGGACGCATCTTCATCAATGTCGAGGATCGCAACGATCTTGTGGTCGTCGATCTGAAGTCAAAGAAACTGGTAACGCGTATTCCACTCACCGGTTGCGAAGGCCCGACGGGCATTGCTTACCTCAAAGTGTCGAAGCGGCTGCTCTCGTCCTGCGCCAACGGCGTCGCTGCGATTACCAATCCGAAAACGCTGAAGGTCGAAAGCACGCTGCCCATCGGCGCGGGCCCCGACACGGTGCTCTACGACACGCAGCGCAAGCTGGCATTTATTCCGGCGGGCCGGGCCGGCGAACTCGACATCTTCACCGACGACGCCAAGGGCGTTCATGCCGCTGGCAAGGTCGCGACCCAGGTCGGCGCCCGGACCGGCGCGCTGGATGAGAAGACCGGCCGCATCTACCTGCCCGCAGCCGACTACCTGCCGCCAGCAGCAGCCGGCGGTCGCCCGCAGATGAAGCCGGGCAGCGTTGTGATCGTGGTCGTCGAACCGGTCACGTAGCAGACCGCTAGAAAATTCCGTCCTTGATGTTGGGCTCGGTCGGGGTCTGCGGCGGCATGGCGGGCTGGCCGGGGATCTGGGCGGCAAGATTGCCGGTCGGCGGGGGGACGCCGTCGGCAGGTTTGGCGACGCCAACTTGTTCATCGCCATCGCCGACACGGCTGAAGTCGACCTTGAAGCCTTCCCCGCCCGCCTTGCAGTGCTCGGTCGGCTCGGTGCCGGGCTTGAAGGCCTCGAGAATGACGATGCGCGAATCCGCGCCCGGCAGGCAGCCGGTGTCGAGATCCACTTCGGTGAGGCTCACACCTTGCGGGATGCGGAACGGCAAGTCCGGCTGATCCTTGAGCGCCGCCATCATGAAGTCGCGGAAGATCGGCCCGGCGGCGCGTGAGCCTGTCTCGCCCGATCCGAGCGACTTGCCCTGGTCGAAGCCGACCCAGACGCCGAGCACGAGGTTGGGACTGAAGCCGACCATCCAGGCGTTGGTGTAATCGTTGGTCGTGCCGGTCTTGGCGCCCAAGGGCTTGCCGACCTTCTTGGGTTCGACGCCAGTGCCGCGCTGGACCACGCCTTCGAGGATCGAGACAATCTGATAGGCCGTGACCGGGTCGAGCAATTGCTTGCGCGGATCGGCGAGCGTCGGCGGCGCGAGACCGTTCTGCCACTCGATGGTGCAGCCGTCGCAGGCGCGATCGTCGGTCTTGTAGACGGTCTTGCCATAACGGTTCTGTATCCGGTCAAGCAGCACCGGGCGCACCTGCTTGCCGCCGTTGACGAACGAAGCATAGGCCGTGACCAATCTCAGCGGCGTGGTTTCGCCCGCACCCAGCGCCATCGACTGGTAGGGCGCCAGCTTGTCGTAGATGCCCATCCGCTCGCCCATTTCAGAGACCTTGTTGAGGCCCATGTCGGTGGCGAGGCGCACGGTCATCGTGTTGCGCGAATGCTCGACGCCGAAGCGCAGGGTGGCGAGACCGTAGAAGTCCTGCTCGTAGTTCTCCGGCTTGTAGCATTTGTCCTGCGTCGTGTCGGAGCAATCGACGAAGGGCGCATCGAGCACGCGCTTGGCCGGCGTCCAGCCGTTCTCGAATGCGGCGGCGTAGACGAAGGGCTTGAACGAGGAGCCTGGCTGGCGCTTGGCCTGGACGACGCGGTTGAACTGGCTGCGCGAGAACGAATACCCGCCGGCCATCGCCAGCACGCGGCCGGTGTGCGGGTCCATGGCAATCAGCGCGCCTTCGACCTCTGGGATCTGGCGCAGGCGCCAGGGGGCGGTGGCGGCATACTTCTTGCGCACGCCATAATCGGTGATGAACTGGGTCGTCGGATCGGGCGCCGGGGTGTGCGAGACGAGGACCACGTCGCCGGCCTTGAACGCCTTCACGTTGTACTTCCGGTTCTTGTCGGTCGCCCACTTCACGTCTTCAGCCGCAAGGTTGGCTTTCGCCCCATCCGCCACGGTGATGGCGACGCCGTCCTTGCCGACCGAGCGCACCATGGCGAGCTCCCAGTCGCTGCTGACGC
>JANMWT010000064.1:0-1876 GCA_031394145.1 Alphaproteobacteria bacterium
GGAAACGCAGCTGCCGACGTGCACGAGCCCGACCGCCTCGACCGCACGCCACAGCACGACCGGAAACGGTGTGCTGACGGCAGGTTGCCAGTCCATCAATTACCGTGAACGCCACACCATCAATTAGCGTGACCACGCTCACTTCGCGCCGGCCAGCGGCATGTCTGGTCCCGATGGAATGGCGCTGCCCGTGACCGTGCCGATCGACCTCACGGTCGGGGATCAGGGGAGCTACCAGCCGCAGAGCTTGCCCGAACCCTCTGACTCGGTGACCGCCGGGGAGTATGAGGTCAGTCTGACCCATCCCGATACACTTCAGACCGGCGCGGAGTCGCGGCTGACGTTCACGATCAGTAGTGAGCGATCTTGAACCGTATCTTGGCGCCAATGGCCACGCCGTGATCCTGCGGGAGGGAGATCTGGCGTTCATCCATAGCCACGCTCTTGAAGACCCGGCCGCTCTTCCGACCCGGCAGCAGCCGTTCATGGTGCGAATAGCGGAGCCCGGCCCGTAACGCGTGTTAGTCCACTTACCGCATCGGGGGAACGTGCAGACGGCAACCTTCACGCTCCCCACCGTGTTCGGCAGCGCTCCCAGCGCCGGCCCTGGGGCGCACACCGGTCATTGAACTGACCAGACGTCCACGCGCGGAATAGGAGCTCCCATGGAAACCCACACGAAGCACGAGATGAAGGCGAGCGGCGGCCACTACCGCGGCCTGGTCATCATGGCGGCGCTGTCCTTTGTCGCGATGTATGCGCTCATGTACGCCATGGTCGACAGGTTTGCAAACGTACACAACAGCCTTAACCAGGCGTACATGGCGGGCCTCATGACAGCGCCGATGCTGATGTTCGAGCTCTTGCTGATGCGCGGCATGTATCCCAAAGCGAAGTCAAATGCGGCGGTTCTGATCGGCAGCGCGATCCTCCTCGTTGGGTGTTTCGCGGCGATCAGGACTCAGGCCGGCATCTCCGACAGGCAGTTCCTGCGTTCCATGATCCCGCATCACGCAGGCGCCTTGCTGATGTGTGGGCAGGCGGCGTTGCACGATCCCGAGGTCAAGGCGCTCTGCGAGCGGATCAGAGTCAGCCAGCAATCAGAAATCGAGCTGATGGAGGCCAAGCTGCGTGAACTGGACAAGTAGACGTATACCGCACGTAGAGCATTGTTCCCGCGGCTCCGCCGGATGGCCGGGAGGTTGTGGGCCTTTAGGTTCCGGACGTTCGGGTTGCAACGGATTGAACGAACGCCGCTCATTCACCTGATAGGTCGGCAACAAGGGAGAGCACACATGGCCAAGCGAAAGATCGAGGTCTTCTCCGCTGGATGTCCGTGTTGCGAGGAAGTCAATAAGCTTGTTCTGAGCATAACCTGCGAAAACTGCGATGTGCAGATCCTCGACATGCGAAGCGACGAGGCAGTTCAGGCGAAGGCAAAGGAATACGGTGTGAAGCGCGTACCTGCGGTGGCGGTGAATGGAAAGCTCGCCGAGTGTTGCCAGGGCGCGGTGAGCGCGGAGACGCTGCGCGAACTGGGCGTGGGTTCACCCGCTTGAATCTCGGGCGGCGGAACTGGCGCCCCAACGGGGTTCCAGGCCAAGCCGCACGCGAAGCGGAGATGCCGGACGAGCCAATGTCGCAACCCGTCGACCAAACGACCCGAGACATCGCTGATGCGAGGCTTCAGAAGCCTGAAATGAACAAGGGGTAAACGGAGAAAAGGGACAGTTGAAGGACAACTTGCGCGCGAGACACTTGTAACTCGCAGCGCTGCTTCGGTGATCTGGCGTCCCTAACGGGATTCGAAGCGAGCCCGAAGGGCGAACCATCATGGGAAACCGTCGGCGAAGATCGGAAAGACAGGGGGCCGTGT
>JANMWT010000336.1:0-3520 GCA_031394145.1 Alphaproteobacteria bacterium
GAAGAAAAGCCCGACCTGAAGCCGGCTGTTTCGATCCGCAAGTCTGTCACCGACGACCACATCGTTTGTCTTGAGGACGGGAAGAAGTTCAAGTCGCTGAAGCGCCACTTGCGCACGCGGTATGACATGTCGCCCGAGCAATATCGCGAAAAATGGAGCCTGTCGGCGGATTACCCAATGGTCGCGCCGAACTATGCGCGCCAGCGATCCGACCTTGCGCGCAAGATGGGTCTCGGTCAGACAAAGCGGTAGAGACCTCCGCAGTCGTCGCGCAAGAATTCGCATCAACTGCTGCCAATCAATTCGCCTCCGAAACGATAGTTTGAGGCTTTGGTGACGCAACTTAAGAATTCGTCGTCGCGGACTCTTGTCACCAATAAGCAATCGACTCAGTCTGGTCCCCAGGTGATGCGAATCACCTCGCCGCGTCGCAGTTGAGTTCATCTTTTTCTGTTGGGTTGGTATCGGCGCGGCGGTCGAAACGGATTGGGTCTGCAAAACAAACGGTCGGGCTGGCCGCTCGCAGATCTCGGGAAAATCAGAGGAAGTTCAAGTTCGCATGCCGGGCCGGACAGGCGCCGATGCGAACGGACTCCAAGGGGCGAGAAATGCTGTTCGATGAAACGGGTCCTGGCCTCAGCGGCCAGGCGGCGGTCTATGAATCCTGGCAGGCGCGGCTTCACGGTCGAAGCTTCATCGCGCGCGAGGATCTCGATCTGTCTCACATCATCGGCGAGCTTGCCCATGTCAGCGTGCTGGCGCGCGAAGCGGACGGCGGCTTCCGCTTCCGCCTTGCCGGAACGGCGCTGCGCATTGCATTCGGTCGCGAGGCTCGCGGCCTTCGCTCGGAAGACGTGGTCAACTGCGCCGGACAGGGTCCGTGGTGCGAAGGTCTGCATCAGGCGCTCGATCTGCGTCATCCGGTGATCGGCCGCAGCAAGACCGCCGATGGCGGCGTGCATTTCTGGATGCGCTTGCCGATGTCATCGGATGGCGTGACGGCCGATCTGGTTCTCTGCCACGACCGGATCCTGCCCGCCGAAGCGCTGGCCGATCCTGAGCTGGCCGCTCGCAAGGCCAATCGGGCGCTGCGTATCGACCGAGAAGAACGGGTGCTGGCCTAAAGCTTAAGCGCTCCCAGCGCGAACGACTGAACCGGGCGGCGCGAAGTCTGTCGCTTCGGCTTCCAGGACACGATGGCGGATTTGAGCCGTCCGGTTCGACGCCGCCTCGAGCAGCCTCTCAATGGTGGTGATGTTCCTCGGGCGCGAGCTCGTTGTACTTGCCGCACTTGGGGCATTTCACGGCATCGAAGCGCTCGCCATGGAACACGTCGGCGTGGCTGACGTGGTCGAGCAGTTTGGTCTTGCAAGCGCCGCAGCGGTAGGTGGTGTCGCCATCGCCAGTGATCGCCGAGGTTCCTTGTGCAGGCTCGAGCACAACGGCGTCGCCGCCGGGTCTGTCGATGATGCGCATGTCTTTTTGCGGCATGGGGAGGCTCCTCGAAAAAAGCTGTCTGCCGCCTTCAATCGGAATTGCTGGGCTCGGGGTCAAGGGCTCAGGAGATCAGGGGCTCAGGAGATCAGGGGCTCAGCCCAGCGATGAAATCGATCACCTTGAGGTCGGGAATGGGTCCAAACACTGTGCCGCCGCCGCCAAAATCGAGCAGCTGACCAGGGTGCGAGCCGAAACCCTCCCAGCGCGGCAGGTCGCCGCCATTGGGATCGCCAGTCTTGGCGAAATTGGTCCAGTAGCGGCTCATCTGCGCAGCGACGAGCGGGTCCTGCTTGCCCACCGGCCAGGGCGAGGCGCCTAGCGTGTCGAACACATACTGCCGTTCCGAAGCGTGCACTGCGCCCTTCATCCGTCCCTTGATCGCGTCTGACATGAAAGAGAAGCGATAGAGAAAAACCGGCGCACCCAGCTTCGCCTGCTTGGCGGCAAGATAGCGGGCGGGCTCGGTGAACAGCACGTCGGAGATCAGATGATCCTTGTAGGTCGCCTCATCGCCATAGGCGGCGATCGCAGCGTCATGATTGGCGAGGACCTTGGCGATCGGCGCATCGAAGTTCTTGTTGGCGCCGGGTTGGAAGGGGAATTCGAGGCTGTTGGTGCCGATCAGAAAGGGCGTCTTCGCTTGGCGTCCCTTGGCGAAGGCCTGCTCAGGATCCTCGAGCAAGAGCTTGCCGTCGATGATCGGCCCGCCGCCGTCAACGCTGGAAGGTGAGCCCTTCATCAGAACATCGGCGGGCAGCGCGCGCAGGGCGGCGGCGGCCGTCCTGTCGTCGCTGATCCCAGCAGCCTTGGCGAACGTGGCGCCGGTCGTTTCGGCGCTATTGATGCCGAAGCGCGCCGCGTCCTTGAGTGCGGCCCCGTGTTCGCGGCCGGCGCCGGATTCCATAATCGCCTTGTGGAAAAGGCCCTTTGCTGACGGCGTGATCATCAAATAACTCACCGAAATACCGCCGGCGGATTCGCCAAAAATGGTGACGTTGCCTGGATCGCCGCCGAACCGCGCAACGTTGGCCTTCACCCATTTGAGCGCGGCGATGGTGTCCATCAGGCCATAATTGGCTTTGAGCTCCCCGGGAAGCTGCTTGTCGAGCGCAGGATGCGCGAAGAAGCCGAGGCGGCCGAGCCGGTAGTTCAGGGTCACCACGACGACGCCCTGTTTCGCCAGACTGGTCCCGTCATAAAGGGCTGCTGTGCCCGAACCGTTCACATGTCCGCCGCCGTGGATCCAGACCATCACCGGCTTTTTGCCGGCCTTCGCTTCGACGTCCGGCGACCAGACGTTCAGCGTTAGGCAATCCTCGCTCATCGGCAGTGGACCGACGCCATTGTCCTTGGCGTCATAGATCTGCTCGCACACCGCGCCGACCTTGTTTGCGTCACGCACCCCTTTCCACCCCGCCTTCGGCTGTGGCGGCCGCCAGCGCAGCGCTCCGACCGGTGGGGCTGCGTACGGGATCCCTTTGAACGAGGCGACGCCGTCGGCAGCGCTTCCCTTGAGTACGCCCTCGGTGGTCTTGACGATGGGGTCACTGGCCGTGTCGCTGGCGGGGGCGGGGGCGGCCGGCGCCTGGGCGTTGGCCACGAGTGGCGCCGCCAACGCGGCAAGGGCGAGTGCAAGATAACGGAGCTGCGCAAGGCTGCGTTGTCTCATCGGGTAATCCTCGGCAGCCCGCTCGGACGGGGGCTTGAACAGAGGTTAGTGCATGGGCGATGGCGACGCCATCGAAGAGGTCGCCGGCGCCTAAATTTTTGCCTGAGCTTCGCTGCGGATCCGCGCCAGCATCGAGCGCAGGCCGTTGGACCGCTGCGGGGTCAAGGCGTCCGCCACGCCAATCCCCTTGAAGAACCCTTCGGCGTCGAAGGCAAGAATGTCAGCGGGCATCTGCTCGGAAAACAGTTTCAGCAGCATGGCGACGAGACCCGACACGATCACGGCATCCGAGGCGCCGCGAAAGGCGAGCGCCCCTGGATGGTGTGTCGAAGGTTCGGCCACCAGCCACACCTG
>JANMWT010000157.1:0-2514 GCA_031394145.1 Alphaproteobacteria bacterium
CCGATCCAAGCCCAGGATTTCAGACTCGCGATGAGCGCGCCACCGAGTTCGATGGACCCGCAATTCTTCAATCTTTTTCCGAACATCAACGTCTCCGACCACATGTTCGAAACCCTGGTCAAGATGGACCCGGACAGCAAACCCGTGCCGGGCCTGGCGGAATCGTGGCGCCTGGTCGATGAGCTCACCTGGGAATTCAAGCTGCGCCGCGGGGTCAAGTTCCACGACGGTTCCGACTTCACCGCCGAAGACGTGGCCTGGTCGATCGACCGCATTCCGCTGATCGCCAACAGCCCGGGACGATTCGATTCCTACACCAAGGCCATCGTGTCGAAACAGATTGTCGACCCGCTGACGATCCGCTTCAAGACCGCCACACCCTACCCGCTGATGCTGCCCGACTTGACCGCGGTGTTCATCGTCAGCAAGAAAGCCACCTCCGGCGCGCTGCCGCAAGGCCTGGCCAGCGAGGACTTCGCATCCGGCAAGGGCATGTCCGGCACCGGGCCATTCAAATTCCTGCGCTTCCAGCGCGACGACCGCGTCGAGCTGGAGCGCAACGAAGCGTATTGGGGCGCCAGGCCCGCCTGGGGCAAGGTCACGCTGCGCTTCATCGCGGCGGACCCGACGCGCGTCGCCGCCCTGTTGTCCGGCGATGTGGATGCGATCGAGAACGTACCCACCGCCGACCTGAAGCGCATCCGCGAAAACCAGAACCTCAATTTCTTTTCCAAGGTTTCGCATCGCGTGATCTATTTCAACCTGGATCAGCGCGACAAGACGCCGTTCGTATTCGACAACGACGGCAAGCCGCTGGACAAGAACCCGCTCAAGGACATCCGGGTGCGCAAGGCGCTGTCGATGGCCGTCAACCGCGAAGCCATCAAAGACCGCCTGATGGAAGGACTGTCGTTGCCGACGCTGAACCTGGTTCCTCCGGCCCTGTTCGGTAACAATCCGACCCTTAAACCCGTGTTCGACGCCGATGGCGCGAAAAAGCTGCTTGCCGAAGCAGGCTTTCCGAACGGCTTTTCCATCACCTTCCATGGCCCGAACAACCGCTACGTGAATGATGACCAGATCATGCAGACCATCGCGCAGATGTGGGCGCGCGTCGGCGTCAAGGCCAGGGTCGATGCGATGCCGCTGGCGGTCTACTTTCCGCGCGCCACCAAGAAGGAATTTTCGGTGACGCTGGTGGGCTGGGGGGCGCAAACCGGCGAGGCATCGTCGCCGCTGCGCGCCCTGCTGGCCTGCGAGAACAAGGAAAAGGGCTTCGGCGTGATCAACTACCCGTCCTACTGCAACCCGAAGATGGACGCGCTGATGGAAGAAGGCCTGCGCACGGTCGACGACAAGAAGCGCCTGGTCCTGTTCCAGGAAGCCGTCAAGATCGCCGTTGACGATGCCGCGCTGGTGCCGGTCCACCATCAGGTGACCACCTGGGCCGCCAAGCGCAACATCGACTACGTCGGTCGCACCGACGAACGTACCTACGCACACGCTTTTCTGCTGAAGAAATAGACCCACCGGACGCGGCCGGTCAACGGCGGGCCGCATCGCCCGCCGTTTTTCCTGACGCGCAAGCACGACAACCAAGGAGTCAGACATGCGATTGAAAGACAAGGTAGCCATCGTCACCGGGGCCGGATCCGGCATTGGAGTCGGCATCGCCGCGCGCTTCGCCGAAGAAGGCGCGAAAGTCATCGTCAACGACATCAACGCCAAGGGCGGCGAAGCCACCGTAGCCGCCATCAAGGCCAAGGGCGGTACCGCGGTATTCCAGCAGGCCGATGTCACCACCGACGCCGGCTGGAAGGCGCTGGTCGGCGCCGCGCAGAAGAATTTCGGTGGCCTCGACTGCGTGGTCAACAACGCCGGCTGGACCCACGTCAACCGTCCGTTCGTCGAGGTCACCGAAGCCGATTTCGATCGTTGCTTCACAGTCAACGTCAAGAGCGTCTACCTGTCGGCGCAAAACGCGCTGCCGGTGTTCCGCGCGCAAGGCAAGACGCGCGGCGGCGCGATCGTCAACATCGCATCCACCGCCGGCATTCGGCCACGGCCGGGACTCACGGTCTACAACGCCAGCAAGGGCGCGGTGGTGCTGATGAGCAAGTCGATGGCGGCGGAATTCGCGCCCGACCAGGTGCGGGTCAATTGCGTCAATCCGGTGTTCAATCCCGACACGGCGCTATCGACTGCGTTCGCCGGCGGCGAAATCGACGAGGCGCGGCGCGCCAAGTTCATGGCTACCATTCCTCTCGGTCGTTTTTCAACCGCGCTTGACGTGGCCAACGCCTGCCTGTACCTGGCTTCCGACGAAGCGAACTTCATCACCGGTGTGAACATCGAGGTCGACGGCGGGCGCTGCGCCTGAGGCCTGGCGTATTCGACGTCCTCGATATCTTCCGATGAGCGGCGTGCGGCCGCGACCGGGGCGGCGCACGCGCAGTCAGGCCCTGCCCGCCCCGCGCATGATCTCCGCCAGGCGGATCAGTCGCGCGTCCGTGC
>JANMWT010000229.1:0-8464 GCA_031394145.1 Alphaproteobacteria bacterium
CGAAGCCGCCTCGCCTTCGGGGGAGGGCGTCTTCGCGCGCGAACACGCCGAGGCCTTGAAACAGCGGAGGCTCTTCCTCATCGAACAGGGGTGGATGGGAAAGAATGAGCAGGTTCTCTCGAGGTCTCACCTGCAGGAGATGGCGACCCATGAGCTGCGCGACATGGCGCAGCGCCTGTCGGACGAGCTTGGCAAAACCGTGATCGCCTACGCCCCCAATCGGGTCGAGGGCGTCTATGCTCGGCGCATCGATCTGGCGCAGGGGCGCATGGCGCTGATCCTCGGCGAGCGCAGCGGGCACCTCGTGCCGTGGCGGCCGACGCTGGAGCGGTTTGCAGGACGGCAGGTCGAAGGGCTGATGCGGGGACGGTCGCTGTCGTGGGGATTCTCGCGAGGATTGGGGATCGGGCTGCCGCCGATGTAGTCGCGCAGCGTACCAGCCGAAGGTGGTAGCGTATCGAGCGAGAATTGCGCGGCGGTTCCGCGGCAAATGCAATGGCGAATTGTATCCTGTGTACAACTGGCGGCCTCGGCCGTTTCATGACGTCGCGTTTGTGTTGGGGTCCGCGATGCGTGCGAGTGTCAAGCCGGATTTGGACGACGAGTGGTGGACGACCGAGATGGTCTGCACCTTCTTGAAGATCGGTCGGAAGGCTCTTTGGGAGCGTCGGAGAAACGCCGGCCTTGCGATGCCGCGAGCTTATCGGATGGCAGGAAAGCGCAATCTCTATCGGTCCCAGGAAATCCGCGAATGGGCTGCATGGATCGCAGGACTGCCCATTGATAATCGATCGGCCGAAACGGCGGCCTTGCCGACTGCACCTCGCCGAAACACTCAGCCTGTGGCGCCGCCAAGTGCTCGCGTTCAGCCGCAGAAGACAAAGCGCCAAAGGAACCCCGCGTCAGCGAACGCCAACCAGCTTTCGCTTTCCTTCTGAATGTCGGCCCGCTGGATCGGCGCCATTCGGCTCCGCGGATACGATCTGCATCAACGTGTCCGCCCATTTCTGAAGCGCTTCGCGCTTTTCCTCAGCATAGTCGTAGCGATTGTAGATCATGGTCACGGCAGCGCCGCTGGGCGTGTGGTTGAGAATCCTGGAGATGATCTCGGTATGCACGCGGCAGCGCGACGACGCCATAAAGCTGGCGCCTGTGCGCCTGAGGTCATGAGTAGATGCACCTTTAATACCGGCTTCGTGAAGGACCCGCGCCATTCCACGCGACACGGTGTGGCGGTCCACCGACTCCCCCGCTCGAACCCAGGATGGAAAGAGCGGACCTTGATAGCGCTCAATGACATCCCGATCGGCCAAAGGGAAAGGCCCTTTGTAAGATTGCAAACGCGCCTTCACTCGGCTGACTGCCGTCCCAGCGCGTTCAGCGCCGCTCATCCTGAAATCGGTCAGGGCAAGCGAGACAGCGGCGCACAGCACCTCCATGGCTTGCGTGGAGAGCGGGACGATATGCGTGCGCCCGTTCTTCGTCCGCTCAGCTGGCAGAATCCAGACGCCGTCCCGCCAGTCAATCTCATTGGCCGTCAAGCCGGCTATCTCGCCGGCCCGCTGGAGCGTCAATGCGCAAAGCTTCAACGCAAGGACCGACGCCGGTGACACCGGAACATCGCGATCTGTCATTGCAGTTTCAGCGGTCACCCAAAAACGCCGGACCTCCGTCTCATTGAGGACGCGCTCCCGAGTCTTGTACTCGAACACGCGCGGCATGGACGCTGGATTGAACTCCAACCTTTCCTCTTGGATCGCGAAATTTAGCAGCTGGCGTACCAGAGCGTGGGCGTAGTTCGCTGTTCGAGGTCCGGCGTCCTGCCCGACTTTGCGAACAAAGGCCAGAATGTCAGGTCTGCGAAGTTCGATGATGCGCGCCTTGCCCATGCGCGGCGCTACGTGCTTGCCCCAGAGCCAACGTTCATAGGCGATTGTGTTGGCTTTCTTGCGGAGCTCGGCCGCTGCGAAGTAGTCGTCCGTCAAATGTTCGAGCGTATCGACGCGGGCCGTCATGGCTGCTTTGCGGCGTTCCTCCTTCACGGCCACGGGATCTTCGCCGCTGGCGACCTTGCCCAGAGACTGCATCGCGAGCTTACGCGCGTCAGCGAGGCAGATTGCTGGAAACCTGCCGATCGTCAGCTTCCGCCGCTGACCGTCAATGCGATATCTCAGCATCCAGGTTTTTACCCCCGCAGGCGTGATGCGAAGCACCAAGCCCTCGGCGCCGCCAACCGCGATTTCTATTCGGCGTGATGGATCGGGCCGCATGGCCTCGACAGTTTTCGATGTTAACATCTCGCAGTCCCGCTTCGTGGCACGCGCCGTTCATGTTGGCCCCAAACTACTGAGAACAGTGTCCGGGGGCCCGCTGGGGGCCCATTTGGAGGAACCCTGACGAACCCGAGAAAAACGTCAGGAAACATAAATCGTCAATGGTATCAGCGACATATAGGCATAACGAAACTCAATGAAACGTACAGAAACATCCTCCGGCGAGACTACGAATCTGGGGGCCGGGCGTTCGAATCGCTCCGGGCGCGCCAAATACCATGAAGATCAAGACAATATGAGCGACCCCATCAGCGGTTCGTCCGGCGTTGGTCTGGGAAGCATCCGGATCTACCGTCTCCGACAGGACCGGTTAAGCGTTTTCCGACAAACTGGCCTCGGCGCATGGTTGATGCGTCGGTCTCACGATCCGGCCGCTCTGGTGTTGGCCAAGGCTTCAGGTTGAAGATGAACAGTCCTGATGGCGGCACAGCTTCGGATGCCGCGCCGAAGGCGATCGCCCGCGCGCCCGGTTTCTGGGGGTTGGCGGTCGGCTCGATCGGCATCGTCTTTGGCGATATCGGAACCAGCCCGCTCTATGCGATGCGCGAAGCGCTGCGCCATGCGCGGGGCGACGGCGCAACCGAACTCACCGTGCTCGGCGTCGTCTCGCTGGTGTTCTGGGCGCTCATCCTGATCGTCACCATCAAATACGTGTTCTTCCTGATGAAGGCCGACAACAAGGGCGAAGGCGGCACGCTGGCGCTGATGGCGCTGGCCCAACGCGCGCTTGGCCGCCCGTCGGCGATCGTCTTCTCGCTCGGCGTCTGCGGGGCAGCCTTGTTCTACGGCGACGGCATCATAACGCCGGCTGTTTCGGTGATGGGCGCGATTGAAGGCCTCGGCGAGGCGCCGGGACTGGGTCATGTCTTCGCCCCGTTCATCCTGCCGATTGCGCTCGTCATCCTGATCGGGCTGTTCATGGTGCAATCACGCGGCACGGCGAGCGTCGGCCGCTTTTTCGGACCGATCACCGTCGTCTGGTTTCTCGCGATTGCGGCGCTGGGGATCTACCACATCGCCGACGATCCGATGATCTTCCGGGCGCTGTCGCCGCATTACGGCGTTCTGTTTCTCGCCAGCAACGGCATAATGAGCTTCATCATCCTCGGCAGCGTGTTTCTCGCGGTCACGGGCGCCGAAGCGCTTTATGCCGACATGGGCCATTTCGGAAAGCGACCAATCCAGGCTTCTTGGTTATTCCTCGTCCTGCCTTGTCTGGTCCTGAACTATCTGGGCCAGGGCGCGATGGTGCTCTCGGACCCGACGGCGGCGGCCAACCCCTTCTTCCGGATGATTCCGGATGCGGTCTACTGGCCCGTGCTCTTGCTCGCCACCGCTGCGGCGATCATCGCCAGCCAGGCGGTGATCTCGGGCGCTTTCTCGCTGACGCAGCAAGCGGTGCAGCTCGGCCTGCTGCCGCGCTTCCGGATCATGCGGACCTCGGAGACCCAGGCTGGCCAGATCTTCGTGCCGCAGGTCAACACGCTCCTGATGGTCGGCGTTGTGGCGCTACTCTTGTTCCTGCGCACCTCATCCAACCTTACCGCCGCGTACGGCGTCGCCGTCACCGGCGCGATGTTCGTCGATACCTTGCTGTTCTTCGTCATCATCCGCTACCTCTGGAAACGGCCGCTGTGGCAGGCGATCGCGGCGGTCGTCGTGTTCGGCTCGCTCGATCTGGTCTTCCTGGGCTCCAATCTGCTCAAGATACCGCAAGGCGCCTGGGTGCCGCTCGTGCTTGGCGCCTCGCTGATCGTCGTCATGTGGACGTGGTCGAAAGGCACGCGCCTGCTCACCGAACGGTATCGGACGGAAGCGATTTCCTTTGACGATCTTGTCGCCAGCCTCGCGGTCAAG
The DNA here is from genome assembly GCA_031394145.1 of Alphaproteobacteria bacterium. Taxonomy (GTDB): domain Bacteria; phylum Pseudomonadota; class Alphaproteobacteria; order Caulobacterales; family Hyphomonadaceae; genus UBA7672. The sequence goes on from JANMWT010000229.1 coordinate 4,191, forward strand.
CCGCCGCATCGCACTGACGGGACGGCGGTCTTCTTCACCGCCGACCCCAAGGTCGCGCCTGTCGCGCTGCTTCACAACCTCAAGCACAACCGCGTCCTGCACGCGCACAACATCCTGCTAACGGTGAAGACCAACAACGCACCGCGTGTGCCCGAAAGCGAGCGTGTGGTCATCGAGGAGATCACGCCCGACTTCAAGCGCCTGACCATCAATTACGGCTTCATGGAAACGCCGAACCTACCGGCCGCTCTGGCGGCCTGCCGACTGGCGGGTCTCAAGCTCGAGATCATGTCGACGTCCTTTTTCTTCAGCCGCAAGACGCTGATCGCCTCGCCGACCTTCGGCATGCCGCTCTGGCAGGACGCGATCTTCATCTTCCTGATGCGCAACGCCGGCAGCCCCGCTGATTTCTTCCGCTTGCCGGCCGGACGGGTCATCGAGATGGGCGAACAGGTCATCGTCTAGGGGCGGAATTTCTTCCCCGCAGCGTGATGGCGTTCGCTCGCGCCTTCGTGCAGATTGCCGCGATGGCTGCGCTCAAGGCGCATCGGGGGAGCGGGCATGACCATCTACGGCGTAGCGCTACTGGCCGTCTGCACGCTTCTCGGAGCGATCCTCGGCGATCTGCTGGGGCAGGCGCTCGGCGTCAAGGCCAATGTCGGCGGCGTCGGCATCGCCATGCTGATCCTGATCGCCGCGCGCTATTGGCTGACCCGCACAGGCGCCTTGTCGCACGGCCTCAAACTCGGGGTCGAATTCTGGGCGCTAATGTATATCCCGATCGTGGTCGCCATGGCCGCCCAGCAGAACGTCGTCGCCGCCGTCAAGGGTGGGCCGGTGGTGCTGATCGCAGGATTGGTCACGGTCGGTCTGTGTTTTGCCTGCGTCGCCCTGCTGGGCCGCATCGGACGGCCGCGCGCCAGCTCTGGCTCGGCGCCAGGCGATATCATCTCCGGCGATCCGGATGACGTTCCCAGCGCGAGGGACCGGCCATGATCCCGGCCCTGATCGACGTGATCCAGAAACAGTTTACCGACCAGGGACTGGTCGCCGCCTTCGCGCTGGTCGGCGCGGTGATGCTGGTGTCTTACTTCATCTCAAAACGTCTCACCTTCGGTCGCATCCATGGATCGGCCATCGCCATCCTGATCGGCCTCATCCTCGCCTATGTCGGCGGGACGATGACCGGCAAGTCCAAGGGCATCGCCGATATTTCGTTGTTCTCGGGCATCGGCCTGATGGGCGGCGCCATGTTGCGCGATTTCGCCATTGTCGCCACCGCGTTCGAGGTCGATGTCGTGGAGGCGCGTCGGGCTGGCCTGCTTGGCGTCGTCGCCCTGGCGATCGGAACCGTGCTGCCCTTCATTGTTGGCGCATTGACTGCGCTCGCCTTCGGCTATTCCGACCCGGTCTCGATGACCACGATCGGCGCAGGCGCGATCACCTACATCGTCGGACCGGTCACCGGAGCGGCGCTCGGCGCGAGTTCCCCGGTGATCGCGCTCTCGATCGCCACCGGCGTCTTTAAGGCTGTTCTGGTGATGATCGGAACGCCGTTCATCGCCAAATTCGTCGGGCTCGACAATCCACGCTCGGCGATGGCGTTCGGCGGATTGATGGGGACCGTGTCGGGCGTCACCGGCGGGCTTGCCGCCACCGACCCGAAATTGGTTCCCTATGGCGCGCTGACGGCGACGTTTCACACCGGCATCGGCTGTCTTGTTGCGCCATCCGTGTTCTACTTGGCCGTTCGCGCCATCATGGGAAGCTGATCGACCGCCATGTCTGACAATCTCTACGAGCTTCTTGTCCGCGGCTTTCCCGCTGATCGCTCGAAGCCCTGTTTTCTGCTCAGCGACGGCCGCGCCATCAGCTATGGCGTGCTCGAAAGGGGTGTTGCCGAGGTCGCTGGCCGGCTCGTTGCCGAGGGGGTTGCGCCGGGTGATCGCGTCGGCCTGCAGGTCGAGAAATCCGTCGAAGCCGTGATGATCTATCTTGCCACCCTGAAATCAGGGGCTGTCTTTCTGCCGCTCAATTCGGCGTATACTGCTAGCGAGGTCGACTATTTCCGCAAGGACGCTGAGCCGCGGGTTTTCATCACCAACGCTGAGGCTTATGTCGCCGGCGCGCAAACCGCCAAGCCGCTGGACCGGGCGGTCCCGCGCGTCGCCAGCGATCTTGCCTCCATCATCTACACCAGCGGCACCACAGGCCGCTCCAAGGGCGCCATGCTCAGCCATGGCAATCTCGCCGCCAACGCCGTCGCGCTTCACCAGATCTGGGCGTTTTCGCCGAGCGATGTCCTGCTGCACGCGCTGCCGATCTTCCATGTTCACGGACTGTTTGTGGCGCTGCACAACGCATTCCTGTCAGGCTGTCCGATGGTGTGGCTGGCGAAATTCAGCGACGCCGAGGTGCTGGCGGGGTTGGCGAAGTCGACGGTGATGATGGGGGTGCCGACTTTTTATACGCGCCTGCTCGCCAACCCGAAATTCACCCGCGATGCGGCCAAGCATATGCGCCTGTTCATTTCGGGCTCGGCGCCGTTGTTGCCCTCGACCTTTGCCGAGTTCGAGGAGCGCACGGGCATGCGCATTCTCGAGCGTTATGGCATGAGCGAGGCGGTGATCATCACGTCTAACCCGCTCGATCGGAAACGCATCGCAGGATCGGTCGGCTTTGCTTTGCCGGGCGTCGAGCTGCGCATCGGCGGCTCGGAGGAAAACGGCATCATCCAGATCCGGGGTCCAAGCGTCTTTACCGCCTACTGGCGGATGCCGGAGAAGACCGCCGAAGAATTCACCAAGGATGGCTTTTTCATTACCGGCGACGTCGGCCGCCAGGACGCCGACGGCCGCGTCTGGATATCCGGCCGGGCCAAGGACCTGATCATCTCGGGCGGCTTCAACGTCTATCCCAAGGAGATCGAGTTGGTGCTCGATGAACTGCCGGGCGTCACCGAAAGTGCCGTGATCGGGTTGCCGCATCCCGATTTTGGCGAGGGCGTCGCCGCCGTGGTGATCGGCAAGGGCGATGAAGCGGCGATGATCGCCGAATGCCGTAAGCGGCTTGCCGCCTTCAAGGCGCCCAAGCGCATCCTCTTCGTCGATGAGCTGCCACGCAACGCCATGGGCAAGGTGCAGAAGAACCTGCTGCGCCAGCAGCACGCCGGACTGTTTGTCGAATGAACCGGCGCGCGCTGTTGCGTGGCGGCCTGTCGCTGTCCGCCCTGTCGCTGTCCGCCCTGTCGCTTTTCACCCTGTCGCTTTTCACCCTGCCGGCGTCGCGCGTCGGCGCCCAGGAGGTGGAGCTGGCTGGCGGTGCGACGAAAGTCACGCCGGCGCTAAGCGCTTACATCGCCGGCAGCCAGACTGCAGCGATTCCGGTCGCCATACGCGAGCTTGCCGGGCTGCACATCCGGGATACGCTGGCGGCCATCGTCGCCTGCCGCGACCTCGCCCCCGCGAAAGTGGCGCGCGCTTTTGCAGTGTCGCAGGGCCGGGGCGCCCGGCAGAACACCGCGACCATCCTTGGCACGCGCCAGCGAGCGGGCGTCGTCGACGCCGCTTTCGCCAGCGCCATGACGGCGCATTCCGCCGAGATCAACGATTTCATTCCGTCCGCATTCGTCCAGCCCGGCCCCGCGGTGGTCAGCGTCGCGCTGGCGCTCGCGGAGGCGCGCGAGCGGTCAGGTGAGGAAATCCTGCGCGCCGTCGTCGCGGGCTACGAGCTCGCAGGCCGCATCCCCAAGGCGCTTGGCAATGAAAATCTGCGCAAGGCAGGTATCGCCAACCACGGCGTCGGTTCGGTCTTCGGCGCAGCGGCGGTCGCCGCTTCCTTGATCGGCCTCCCGGAGAACCGGATCGGCGACTTGCTTACCGGCTGCTCGCAGCAGGCATCGGGCTCCTGGCAGTGGCTCCTCGATGTCGAGCACATCGAGAAGGCGCTGGTCTTCGCCGGCATGGGCGCACGCGACGGGCTGGAGGCGGCGCTGCTGGTCGAAGCGGGCTTCCGCGGCGTGCGCGACAGTCTCGATGCGCCGAGCGGCTGGATGATGTCGGAAGCTTTCGGGGGCGGTGATTCCAACCGCCGCTATCTCATCGACCAGCTCGGTGCGCGATCGGAACTGAGTGAAACCGGCTTCAAGCGCTACCCCGTCGGCGGCCCGACTCAGCCGGCGGTCGAGGGCCTGCTGAAGCTCTTGCCGCAGCTGGACCGCAACGCGCTCTTCAGCGTTCAGATCGCGATGCCGGGCAGCTGGCGGTCCTTCCGAG